>JACNKZ010000082.1 GCA_014381785.1 Kiritimatiellota bacterium | reverse complement strand
TAACTTAAGGATTTAACCGCCCTTACCGAAGGGCTTAGATGAGTATCAAATCAAGCGAGCTTACGGACTACACCCGACGCTCCTTTCAAACGTTGGTTGCAGATAAATATGAAACCAAACATAATCGCCACACTCCTCCTGATTGGTATCGGATCTCTAAACGCAGAGACACTTCCCGACGGGAGATATTTTTTTCAGTGCGACGTGCTGACTTCTGGATTATGTGACCTTGTCGAGGCCTCCACCCAGTTTAGAAACTCCGGATTTCCGCCTTCGATGGGCAGGACGACGATGCAGGGGCAGTCGTAGGTGTGGAGCTGTTTGATTCGATCCGTCAATTCCGCGACCCGATCTGCCGTTGCTTTTAGGATCAGAACGGCCTCGTCTTCGCGGCAGAGCTGTCCGTTCCACTCAAAGATAGAGTGTACACCATCAAAGAAATTGGCGCAGGCGGCGAGCTTCTCGTTCACAACGGTTTCAGCGATCTGCTCCGCATCCGTCAGCGAGGGTGCCGTCACATAGATCAGCTTCGTGTTCATTCGTTTTTCCAACCACTGGAAAGCATCACCGCATCCGCTTCCGGCGGCCCCCACGATCCGGCGGCATAGGGTGCCAGCGGCTGATCCTTGGTTGCATTTCGAATGGCCTCAATCACCGTCCATTCGGCTTCCACCTCGTCGGAACGGGTAAACAGCGTGGAATCTCCGCGCATGGCATCGAGCAGTAACCGCTCGTAGGCTTCCGGCAGCTCCTTGTTCCATTTCTCGGAATAGGAGAAATCCATGTCCACCCCTTCCACCACTAACTGCATACTGGGACGTTTCGCAGAGACCTGCAGGAAGATTCCCTCATCCGGTTGAATCCGGAAAATCAGGGTGTTGGGCTTCACGCCGGTTAAGTCGCACACATCGCCTGCACACGCCACATGCTGAAACAGCTGCATGGCCGGGATGCGAAACTGGATGGCGATTTCGGTGCTTTTCTTCGGCATCCGTTTGCCGGTACGCAGATAAATCGGCACGCTGGCCCAGCGCCAGTTATTAATTTCCATCCGCAGTGCGGCGAAGGTTTCCGTGGTGGAGTCCGGGGCAACCCGATCCTCTTCGCGGAACGCCGGAACGCCGTCTCCGCCGGTATACTGTCCGAAGCAGCCCGCCGGATGGCCGGGCAGGGCGGCGGCCGGCCGCAGGGCGTGCAGAATTTTTATTTTCTCCGCGCGGATGGCCCGCGCGTCCAGTCCGTCCGGCGGCTCCATCGTCACAAAGCATAGCAACTGGAACAGGTGGTTGGCCACCATGTCGCGCAAGGCGCCGGTGCGGTCGTAGAACGCGCCGCGGCCGCTTTCCATTCCCGCGGTTTCGGCGGCGGTAATCTCAATGTGGTCCACATAGGTGCGGTTGAAGACCGGCTCAAAAATGGTATTGGCAAAGCGGAACGACAGGATGTTCTGCACCGTCTCTTTGCCGAGATAGTGGTCGATCCGGTAAATCTGGGATTCGTCCAGATGGGTGAGCAGAATTTGGTTTAAGACCTGTGCGCTCTGCAAATCCCCCCCGAACGGTTTTTCCACCACCACGCGCGTCCACGGCGAGGCTTTGGGCTGGGTAATCAGTTCCGCCGCGTGCATCTGGCTCACGGTCTGCTCGACCAGATCCGCGGCAATTGAAAGATAGAACAGCCGGTTGGCGGGCAGGGAGTCGTTGCCGTTAAAACGCTCATTGAGCGTCTTGAATGCCGCCGGGTCGGACAGGTCGCCGCGGTGATAACTCAGGTGCGAACAGAATTCTGCGAGCGACGCATCGTCCACCGGAGTCCGGCTGTGCTCACGCAGAGCATCCTGCATCAACTCGCAGAAACTCCGGTCGTCGTGCTTCCGGCGGGCAAAGCCGATGATGTCGAACGCCTCCGGCAGTGCGTTGTCGCGGAAAAGGGTGTAGAGCGCCGGCAGCAACTTGCGCCGCGTCAAATCGCCCGTGGCACCGAAGATTACAAAAGTCACCGGCTCTTTAACTTTCACTCCCAGTGTGGGCATCGTTTCTCACTCCCTTAGCTGTTGCTATAGACTATCGACCATTCCGCACAGATGTTCAAGTCGCATGCATCAGCACTTGCCGGGCTGTTCCTTTCAGGCTACCGTTTAAAACCGATTTATGAAAATTCTGACCAAATATCTTCTGAAATGTCTGATCCTGCCGCTGCTGTATTGCATGCTCGGCTTCACCCTCATTTTTATCATCAACGATCTGTTTGATAATTTCAGCGACTTTCTCCAAAGCGACATACGGCCTCTGGAAATCCTCTATTACTACAGCCTTGTTCTGCCGCCGGTTATCGTGCTCATCCTGCCTGCCTGTCTGTTGCTCGCCATGCTTTACAGCCTTTCCAATCTCACCCGTCACAGCGAAATCACCGCGATGCGCGCCGGCGGAGTCAGCATCTATCGCATCATCACGCCCTTCATCGGCATCGGCATTGCGGCCACACTTCTCAGCGGCTTCATCAACGAAGTCATCGCGCCCGATGCCGCCTACCGCGCCGAACAGTTTCTGGAATATCAGAAACAAAACCGTATGGAAGACATCTATTTCGCCAACAACATCGCCCTCAAACGCGGGCAGCATGTCTGGCATATTCAGAAACTCGACACCCGTGACCGCGCTTTGTACAACGTCGAGCTCGTTGAACAGCGCGAAGACAGCTCCGACGCCGTTAAATATCAGGCCGAAAAAGCTCTGTGGCTCGACGGACGCTGGTGGTTTATGGATGTCACCGTTCAGCGCTATGCAGAAAACGGCGACCTCCAAGGCGCACCTGAACTCATTCTGCAGAAAGAGATGCGTGATCTCACCGAAACACCGCAAACCTTCCTGAACGAAATCAAAGATGCCCAGTATCTCTCCTCCCGGGAGATGATGCAGTATTTAGATGCTCAAACCGATATTTCCAGCGATACCCGCGCCCGGCTCAAAGTGGATCTGCACGCGCGCATGGCCACTCCGCTGGTCTGCCTGCTGGTGACCATCATCGGCGTGCCCGTTGGCGCGCACTCCGGTCGCCGCGGCGCCTTCGCCGGCATCATGATGGCGCTGACTCTTTTTTTCGGCATCTATATCCTGCAGCTCATCTCGCAGGCGCTCGGCAAACAGGCAATTATTCCGGCCTGGCTCGGCGGCTGGCTGCCGATCCTCTTCTTCGGCTCCATCACGCCCTTCATGATCCACCGCATGCGCTAAACGCGATGCGACAGGCTCCAGGGGGTGGAAACAGGAAACTCATCCATTTACAAAACTCTGGAAAATAAAAGTTTCGCCGTATGCAATGAGTGGAAAAGAGTTTTTCTGTGCCGAGCGTTTCTGGTAGCGTGGGCGATGTTATGATGCGAACGGACTTTATCTTGAGTTTGATGGTGGCGGTGCTGTGCGGCACGGCCGCTTTCGGCGGCGTGTATCCCGTCTATGAACATGTGCAGACGGACGAGGGTTCGTTCTTCGCGGTGCGTCCGTTTTATTCGAAGACGGTGGGGGAGGAGGGACAGGTTCAGGACTTTCTGTGGCCGCTCTATTCCCGCAAGGAGTTCAAGAACGAGCAGACCTCGCGCGCGCTGACATTTTGGTGGACGCATAATTTCGCGGCGGACGCGGAGTCGCCGCGCGACCGCAACTGGCTGCTTCCGTTCTATTTCCAAGGGCGGGACAAAAATGACGAGTCGTACTTCGCGCTCTTCCCGCTGGGCGGAACCATTCATGAGTTTTTTGGGCGCGATACCATTTCGTTTGTGCTTTTTCCAATCTTTGGAAAATCGCAGATCAATGAGGTGAAGACCACCAGTGTGCTCTGGCCGATTTATTCCCATACGCGCGGCGACGGCATTCAGCGCGACCGCGTTTTTCCAATCATTGGAAAATCGGTGCTGGAGGGTAAATACGAGAAACGGTTTGTGCTCTGGCCGTTTTGGACCTCCGCTGAATATTTTTATCCCGGCGATTCCGGTACTTCCTGGATTCTGTTTCCGATTTGCGGGCGGGGCAATCTGAAGAAGGAAAGCACATGGTGGGTCATTCCGCCGTTCTTCCGGTTTACGCACGGCGAGCGTCAGGACCGGATTTTCTGTCCGTGGCCCTTCTTTCAGAAAGTGAAGAGCGAGAGCCTGGATAAGCTGTATGTCTGGCCGCTGTGGGGCCGCAAGCAGATTGGCGACGGGATGGTCGACCGCACGTTTGTGCTCTGGCCGTTGCTGTGGTCGGATAAATTTCAACAGGCGCATCAAGCCGTTTCCCGCAAAAAGGCCCTTCCGTTTTTCTATTTTGAAGAGAAGCGCCTTCGCGAAACCGACCGCCCGGAAGAGGAGTGGACCGTTGTTTCCAAAGGTTGGAAAATCTGGCCGCTGATGAGCTGGCAGCGGACAGGGGATCTGTCGCGTTTCCGGATGCTGGAGCTTTGGCCGATCAGTAATGTGGCGCCGCTCGAGCGCAACTGGACCCCCCTGTGGACGCTCTACAAGCGAACCCATGCGGACGGCGTGACCAAAAAAGATATCCTATGGTTCGCCTGGCACAGCGAGAAGGAGCCGGATACGAACCGTTCTGAATGGTCTTTACTGAAAGGGCTGTTGGCGTATAGAAATGAGGGCGACGCGACCTCCGTTCGCGTTTTGTGGTTTAAGTTGGGGGAAGAATGAGAATCGTAGCGTCAGAACATGAGGAGCAAATGAGCTATATGGGGCTTCCCCTTCGCTCATTCCGGCGCCTGGGACGGATTATTCTGTTGGCCTGCCACGGGATGGGTCACGCGCTCATCATACTCGGATCGGCCACGCTCTTTATCCGAACGATTTGGCGGCCGCGCGCGCGTCACGAAACCGTTGCCCAACTCTATATTACCGGAATCAAAAGCCTTGGCGTGATCAGCGTAGTCGCGGTTTTTACCGGCATGATTCTCGCATTGCAAACCGGGCTCGAACTGCGCCGTTACGGACAGGAGGAGTTTATCGGTTCGGCCGTATCGATTTCGATTATCCGTGAGATGGGGCCGTTTATGACCGGGCTGATTATTGCGGCCAGTGTCGGCTCAGCCATTGCTGCGCAGCTGGGTACGATGGCGGTTTCTGAGGAGATTGCCGCGCTAGAGGTGATGTCGATCAATCCCAACCGCTTTCTGGTGATGCCCCGCCTGGTCGCGCTGGCGATCATGTTGCCGGTTTTGACGGTCTATACCAATATTCTGGGCATTCTCGGCGGCGGGATTGTCGGAGCCACACAGCTCGGCGTTTCATTTCAGGCCTATTTGGACAACGCCACCCGCTTTGCGGAAAATAAGGATTTGTTTGTCGGGCTGTTTAAGGCATTTGTGTTCGGCATTATCATTGCCACTGTCGCCTGTTATCAGGGGTTGAGCGCCACGGAAGGCGCGGTCGGTGTTGGGCGTGCCACCCGGCAGACGGTGATTACCTCCTTCCTGATGATTCTGATTGTTGGTTACATGATTACCCGGTTGTTTTACATATGATCACGTTCGATAATGTTACAAAGAAACTCGGCGGCAAAATGATCCTCGACGGCGTTTCGTTTGAGGTGCCGAAGGGCGAGACGTTCGTTGTCGTCGGGCTTTCCGGTGCCGGGAAAAGCGTGACCCTGAAGCACATGATCCATCTGTTGGTTCCTGATCGCGGGACTGTGCGTATCGGCGACGATGTGATTAGTCAGGCGCGCGGGCCGGAGCTGGAGCGGATGCGCAGCCGCTTCGGGGTTTTGTTTCAGGGGGCCGCTCTGCTTCAGTGGCTTGACGTGTTTGAAAATGTGGCACTGCCTCTGCGTGAAAACACCAAAATGACCGAAGAGGAGATCGAAAAAACCGTCCTCGAAAAACTGACTCTGCTCAATATGGCCGAGTCGGCCGAAAAATTTCCGTCTGATCTTTCCGGCGGCATGCAGAAACGAGTTGGCTTGGCCCGCGCAATTGTGATGAGCCCGGAGATCATCCTCTATGATGAGCCGACATCCGGTCTCGACCCCGTCACCTCCCGCCTGATCGACGGCCTGATCGAGAACCTCCGGAAAGAACTGGGTGTCACCAGTGTGGTGGTTACGCACGACCTGCACAGCGCTCTGTCTATCGGCACACGGATCATGATGATTGATGGTGGAAAGATTGTTGAAAATGCCGTACCGGAGGAATTTATCCGTTCGGAAAATGAAACGGTAAAACTCTTTTTAGAGTCACAGTACATCACCCGCAGGGGTGCCTGGGAGAAAGGAATGGAAGGTCATGGCTGACAAATATAAACAAGATATCAGTATTGAGGTCCTTGTGGGGCTGTTCATGTTCGTTGTTCTCATTGCACTGGGGGTCTTTACCATCGTGCTCAGCCAGCAGAATTTTTTCCATAAAAAATATCCGCTGACGGTGTTGTTTGAGCGGGTCGGTGGGTTGCGAGAAGGCGACCAGGTCTTTTTGCGCGGCACCAAGGTCGGTGTCATCAAGTCCACCTACATCGAGGGAAACCAGGTGGTAGTGCATACCGATCTGGAAGTTCCCGTTGAGTTCCGCGAAGGCTATAAAGTGGAAGTGATGGCCTCCTCGATGCTGGGTGGTAAAATGCTTAAACTTTATGAAGGACCGTTGGCGGCTGAACCGCTGCCCAAGAACACTCCGATTCTTGGCGAGCCACCCATCGATATCCTCGAAGAACTCGGGATTGCGGTTGCGGGAATTAAAGATATGGCGAACGATGTGGCGGCTGGCAATGGCACGCTCGGCAAATTAATCAATGACGATTCGATGTACGATGAGATGCAGGCTGTGCTGGAGAACCTAAATGAGGTCAGCGACCGGCTGGTGAACGGAAAAGGCACCGTCGGAAAACTGTTGGCAGAGGATGATGCGCTTTATCAGGATTTGCAGGGCTCGTTGGCTAATCTTCATCGTATGACTGAGAAAATCAACTCGGGTCAGGGAACCCTCGGGAAGCTGATGGAAGATGATCAGATTTATATGGAGACTCAAAAGCTGCTCGAAGAGCTGCGCGCGGCAATCGACGACATGCGCGAAACCTCTCCGGTCACCACCTTTAGTACCGTCTTCTTCGGCGCGTTTTAACTGGGGACGCCATAATGAGCGATGACTACCCGGCTTACGGCCCGCAGGTAAAACGCCCGCTTCGTGTCCGGGCGCTCCGGATCGCCGCGCTTGTGCTGGCTTTTGCCGGCTTGATTCTGCTCTACTTTTATTCGGTCAACCGCGATATCCCGTTAGTGCGGGTCGACTCCATCACCCCTACGATGAACTTCGCAACTGTCCGGGTTTCCGGCGAAGTCACTCGCGATGCCTATGTGTTTCAGTCCGGCGGCATGGTGTTTAACCTTAATGACGGCAGCGGTGAAATTGCGGTCATGGGCGGCCGCGCGCAGGCCGAGGCGCTCGAAAATGCCGGACGGCTTCCGCGCCGCGGCGACCGGGTTGAAGTATCCGGAAGCCTCAACGTCAGCGCCGATCAGGAAGTAAAGCTTCGGATGCAGTCGGCCGAGCAGCTGGTGCTGCAGCGCAAACGTGCGCCGTCCGCCGCACCCGGGCTCTCGCCGGTCCAGCTGGTGAATATCACTGCCGCGCAGGAAGGCGAACAGGTTCTGGTGACGGGCCTCCTTAAAGAGATTGAGGTTCCCGGTCCCGGCTCCAAAGCACCTTATGTACTGACGCTTGAGCAGGGTGGGGCCGAGCTGGATGTCATTTTATGGGACGACGTTTTCCAAGGGTTGGAACGAAAACTTCCAATGCCTGGAAAAACAATCAGCGTGCTCGGTCGCGTGGATGTTTATAAGGATAAAGTTCAGCTCAAAGTCTGGGAAGCCGCCGACCTGCGTGAAGTGACGGAGGTAATGCCGCTGGTTTCTGATGGAACGGTCACCCCGATTGCGGCGATCACCTCGGAACAGAAGGGGAATCTGTTCACCGTTATCGGCACGCTGGGCGAGCCGCGCTCCATTCCCGGCGGTGTCATTTACCCTATCGCCGATGACAGCGGCGAAATGATGGTTCTGTTCTGGGATAAAAAGATTTCCGGCGAAGAGCGCGACGCACTCGAATCCGGCGTCCGCCTGAGCGTCACCGCTCCGCTGGTGGCTTATAAAGGTACACTCGAGTTGGTTCCCAAAGATGTCGAGGCCTTCCGCGTGGAGGAAAGCAGGTGATTCTCACTGCGGCACTTGCGGTTCTGGCCGGAACGGTTCTGGCCTGTTTTCTGGCCATTTTGCCCGGACTGCATATCTACAACGTCATGGGGCTGGCGGCTCTGCTGATCTACCGGCTTCAGGATCTCGGCCTCGCAGTGGCACCGCAAATCTATCTGCCGTTCATGATCGGGCTGGTGGTGGGCTGGTCGGTGCTCAACACCATTCCCTCGGTTCTGCTCGGCGCACCCGATGAAAGCGCCATCTTTACCGTGCTGCCGGGTCAGAAATATCTCATGACCGGCCGCGGCTATGAAGGCACCATGATCATCGGCGCGGGCAGTCTGATCGGCCTCTACATGCTGGTGTTCATCATCGCGCCGTTCGCTCCCAAATACCTGCCGGTGGTCCGCAATGTGCTCAATCCGCATATGCACTGGATTCTGTGGGTCATCATCACCTTCATTTTGATGACCGAATGGCCTAAAGGCGGTAACTGGGGCCCTGCCGGCTGGCGTAAATTTTTTAATGCCTGGTCCACCCTCGGTGCCGGTCTGCTCACCTTCGGTCTCTCCGGCCTGCTCGGCTTCCTGTTGCTTTATCGCGCGCCCATCGCCATTGAGGATGCGTTCCAGAACATCATGCCCGCCTTTGTCGGACTCTTCGCAGTTCCGTGGTGTCTGCTCAACGCCCTTAGCGGCGCGGAGGTGCCGAGACAGCATGTGCGCGACACGCTCAATATCAACGGCGACCTGTTGTTGCGCAGTGGCATCGCCGGCGGCATCGGCGGCGGCTTCGCCGCCTTTTTCCCCGTTGTCACCGGCGGGGTGGGCGGTCTGCTGGCCGGGCACGCCACCGCCCAGCGCGACGAGCGCGTCTTCCTTATGTCGCAAGGCGTCTCCAAAGTGGTCTACTACACTGGCGCACTCATGCTCTTTTTTGTGCCGGGCCTCTTCCTGACCCGCGGCGGCGCCGCCTGGATTTTAAAAGGGCTCTACACGCCCAAAACCTTGGGCGACTACTACCTCGCGCTCGGCTCCATCGCCATCGCCGGCGGAGTCTCCTTCCTGCTGATGTCGCCGCTTACCAGAGCGACGCTCTGGCTGATGAAAAAGGTGGACTACCGCCTCATCTCGCTTTTCGCCCTCGGCATCATCATTGCGCTGGTCTACTCCATCACCGGTTGGGTCGGTCTGTTCGTTATGACCGTCGGCACCGGCATCGGCCTCATTCCCGTTCTGTTCGGGTCGCGCCGCCTCAACTGCCTCGGCGTGCTGTTGCTCCCCATCGCCTGTAACATGTCAGGTATCGGCGAACCCATCGCCGCGTTTTTAGGACTCCTCTGATATGAAGGGAATTGCCCATTTTATTTCCGGTGTCACGGTTGCCTCTTTCTGCCCGTGGGCGGTGGAAGCCGCTCAGAACGGCAATCCGGTTTATTTCATTCTTGGCGCGGTGGCCGGGATTCTACCCGACACCATCGATTTCAAGTTCTACCGCTTTTTCTATAAGCACGATATCCGTGTCGAACCGCAGCCCTACCAGCTTGATCCGCAGCCGATCGCCGATGCGGTTGCCCAAGCGGTTTCGCTGGCCATGGAAGGCAAACGAGCCACGCTCAAGCTCGCCAGCATCAAACTGGGGGCCGACGACTGGCGGCAGTACAGTATGAAGATTGATCCCGAAGCGGGGGAGGTGCAGGTACAGTTCGGCCCCATTGTCAGTACCGGTCAGGTGCCGCAGCCCGATTCGATGCCCGACCCGCGCCCGGTTGCCATCGCCAAGTTTGATGCCCCCATTCTGCAAAGCTACGAACCGACCTACACCGTCGACATCTTTGACGGCCCCAGCTTCGCCTTTCAGTGCAACGAAGCCGGGCAGGTTGAAATCGACTTTCTGCCGTGGCACCGCAACGGGTCGCACTCGCTGACGGTTGGCGCACTTCTGGCGGGCATCGCCTCCTTCTGGACGTGGAAAGCCGGTGTGGTGGTTTTCGGTGCGTACGTGATCCATGTGATCGAAGACCAGCTGGGCCATATGGGCTCCAACCTGTTTTTCCCGATTACCAAAAAACGCGCACCCGGTCTGAAACTGATGCGCTCCGGCGATGCTTTCCCCAACTTTGCGGGCGTCTGGCTCTGCTGCCTGCTCATTTTCTGGAACCTCTACGCAGGAATCGAAAATCCGCTCTACCACTTCACCTTCATCCGTCTCATCATGACCGCGATGATGATCCCGTTCGCCATCTTCGGCGCGGGGCGCTGGTTGCTCCTGCGGTTGGATGGCGAGGGGTAGCCCGTCAGAAAATACCGCAAAGCATTCGCTTTTAAGGGGTTTATATTTCTATCATCCTGTACGTGAAAAAGTTTTTGAAACTGCTGATCGGACTGTTGCTTCTGCCGCTTGGCTGGGCGGCATCGCGTACGGTGTTTTCCCTGTTGACCACGACCACGCCGGACGCGTCCGCCGGCTGGGCGCTGCCGGCCGGTTTTCTCATTGCCGTGCTCGGTTTTTTCCTGCTGCCGCAGGCCTTCCGCACCTATGTGCTGGGCCACGAGATGAGCCATGCCATTGCCGGGCTGCTGATGGGTGCGCGGGTCGGCAGGATGAAGATCGGGCGCGAGGGCGGTCACGTGGAGCTGTCGAAGAGCAACTTCGTCATTGCGCTGGCACCGTACTTCTTTCCCTTCTACACCGCGCTGGTGATCGGGCTGTGGTACGGCCTCGGCTTCTTTTGGGACATCAGCGCCTATGAGACGCTCTGGCTGATACTGGTCGGCCTGACCTGGGGGTTTCACGTCACCTTCACCCTTTATATGCTTTCGCAGCATCAGCCCGACGTGCACGAACACGGGCGGATCTTTTCCTATGTGGTGATCTACCTCGTCAATCTGTTTGTGGTGTCGCTGTGGATGATTGTTATCGGCGAGCCGACGTTTCAGGGCGCGGCGCAGTCCCTTTCTGCCGAAACGGTGGCCGTCTACACCGCCGTCTGGGCCCTGATGTGGCAGGGGTGGGAGGTTGTACACGCCCGGCTTCTGTCAAAAAAAACCTGATCGTTGCAATAAAGCGTTAGGCAAAACGTTGTATGCCATGAAAACAGAGGATAAGAACCACCTTATGGAAGCAGACGATGCAGAACTCCTGGCAGCTTATCGAAACGGCGATTCCGAAGCGCTCGGAATGCTGGTCGAAAAGTACAAAAAACCGCTCTTCGGTTTCATCTATAAATTTTCCGAAGGCCGGGAGGATGCCGACGAAGTGTTTCAGGAGGTTTGGGTGAGGGCCATTAAGAATATGAACCGTTACCGGCAGAAAAATTTACTCAGTTGGTTGTTCCGCATTGCGCACAACCTGATGATCGACCGCATTCGCAGCCGCAAACCGGTGGTATCGTTCGACACACCGGCATCGGACGACGGCATCGCGCTTGGTGAACGGCTGGCGGGCCGCGCCTTGAGCCCGGCGGACGAAACGGATGGACATGCCTTGGGTGCGCGAATTCATGCGGCGGCGGCGGATCTTCCGCCGGAGCAACGCGAAGTGTTCTGGCTTCGCATGGAGGGCGGACTCAGTTTTAAGGAAATTGCCAAGGTGCAGAAATGCTCGATCAATACTGCGCTGGCGCGCATGCAGTACGCGCTTTCCAAACTTCGGAACGAGCTGGCCGAAGAATATGGCGAATTGCTGGAGGCAGGATGATGAAAACAAAACAAATTGAAAAATGGCTTCTGCTGGAACAGACGGGCGAGCTGTCGGAAAGAAAACGCCGGAAGCTCAATGCCTGTCCCGAGGCGGAAGCAAAGCGCGCCGAGTTGAATGCGCTGTGCAAAGCCGTTGAGCCGTCCGATGCCGAACCGTCCTCCTGGGCTACCACGCGCATTCACGCCCGTCTGCAGGCCGAACGCCGCTCGGTTTTGTTGCCGCTCAGAGTCTGGAAACCGATTCTGGCTTTGGCGGCCTGCTTGACGCTTGTCGTGATGACACTGGATTTTAGACCGGAGTCCTCTGCGGTTTCCGTTGCCGCGGTTGCGGTGGGGGAAGTGGACGTGTGGAACGTCCAGTTCGAAGAGGATCTGGTTGAACTGGAGAACCTGATACTGGCCATATCGGGTGATCCGCTTGACATCATGGAGATGTAACAAAGGAGAGAAAAATGAAGAAGTGGTTCGTGTATATATTGATGGCATTCTTTGCGGTCGGATTTGCCGCTGCACAAGATAACACCCCCGGATTGGAACCTGGATCTGAAAACGATGGCGCAGAACAAATAGAAGCACTGCCCCTCGAGCAGGCTCCCGGTGGTCATATGAAACCCGGCGGCCGCCCCGACATGAGGAAACGTTCGAGAATCAGCGATGAACAGCGTGCGGAGATGAAAGCGCATTACGAAGCAATTCACAGTCTGGCGGAAGCCGCTCGTGCGGAAGCCGACCCGGTGAAGAAAGCCGAGCTGATTGAACAGCTTCGTGCCAAGCTGACCGAGGGCGCAGAAAAAATGCAGGCTGAATTCAGCAAACGGCTAGAGAACGCCGAGGCGGATGTCGCCGAGATGAAAGAGCGCCTTGCAAAAGGGGAGGCGGAGATGGCACAGCGGGTGGAGGAACATCTGCAGAAACTTCTCGCCGGTGAGCAACCGGAACACAAGGGGCCGGGCGTAGAAGGTCAGCGTCATCGCCCGCAGCCGCCTGAATAGTCATCAGATCGCTTAAAAAAAGCCCCGCCGATTTCGGCGGGGCTTTTTCATTTTCCCCATCTGATTCTTTGTTTTTTTTTGGTGAGTAGAAGAATTAGACCGGATAACCGGATGTTCCAAATTAATATCCAGTAGATCAAAAGAGGAAGTGAACGAAAGGTAGGGGTTTCGGCGACTTGATCAACAAGATTAGTGTTATCCTCGTGATCCTGTTATCCAGTCAAATTTTTTATATTACTTCAATTTAAGCGCTTTGAGCGTTTCCTTGAAGTCGGCCGGAACCGGCGCGGTGACGCGCAGAGGCTGACCCTCGTTTCCGGGCAGCGGCAGAATCAGTTTGTAGGCATGTAGCATCTGGCGCGGCAGGGTTCGCATAATTTCGCTAATGCCTTTGGAGCCGGCGTAGCCTTTGTCGCCCAGAACCGGATGGCGCACCGCGGCCAGATGTTTGCGGATCTGATGAGTGCGGCCGGTTTTGATGCGCAGCTCGAGATAACTCGCGTCGCGGGTGCGGTCCAGTACATTCACCAGCGTGGTGGCCGACTGGCCGTCGATGTCGCGGGTGATCGTCTGCAATTGATCGGAAACCCGGCCGTTGACAATGGCGCGGTAGATTTTTACCACCTGCTGGTCTTTAAAGATCGGAATCAGTGAGGCTTTGGCTTCCGCATTTTTAGCGAAAATGACACAACCGGAGGTTTCGCGGTCGAGGCGGTGCACGGCGCACAATTCCGGGTTTTGCATTTCGCGTTGCAGGCGCACTTCCAGACTTTTGGCGCTGCCGTTGGTTACCAGTCCGGCGGGCTTGTTGATCACCAGAATGTCGCCCGCTTTTTTGAGCACTTCGATTTTCTTTCCCGTGGCGGCTTCCGAGTGGATCACTTCGATCCGGTCGCGGGTGGAGAGCCTATGTTTCGCCATCCAAATGCGTTGGCTGTTCACCATCACTTGTTTGCCGTCCAGCAAGGTCTTCGCCTGTTTTTTAGAGCAGCGCAGACGGTCGGCCAGCACCTCAAGCAGGGCATTGCCTTCTTCGTGCGGTTTAACCTGAAAGGTTTCTTTAATCATTGGGTATCCAGTTCTGCGCAGGCTTCGGCAATCCAAGCTACGGCTTGTTCAATTTCTTCGGTGGTAACAGTCAGCGGCGGAAGCATCCGCAGCACCCGCACGGCGGTGGCGAGGGTGAGCAGTCCTTTTTCCTGCAGTTTTTTCTGCAAGGGAAGGGCGCTGTCGTTCAGAACGAGGCCGACCATTAGGCCGCAGCCCCGCGCGCCCTCAATCCAGTCGTACTGCTCGGCAATCGCCTGCAGTTTGTTCAAAAGCAACTCGCCCATCGCGGCGGCATTTTCGAGCAGCTTTTCCTGCTCGATGGTTTCGAGCACAGCCAGTGCGGCGGCGCAAGCCAGCGGGGTGCCGCCGAAGGTGGTGGCGTGGTGACCCGGCTGGAAGATGTTTGCCAGCTTCGGCGCGGCAACCAGCGCGCCGATTGGGAAACCGTTACCGAGGCCTTTGGCCAGCGAGAAGGCATCCGGTTGCACATCATAGTGCTGGAAGCTGAACCATTTACCGGTCCGGCCAACGCCTGCCTGCACTTCGTCGAACATCAGCAGGATATCCTTTTCGTCGCACAGCGCCCGCAGGCCGCTGATAAACTCCGGGTCGGCGGGAATGATGCCGCCTTCGCCTTGGACGGCTTCAACGAGCACTGCGGCGGTCTGTTCGGTGATCGCCGCTTTGACGGAATCGAGATTGTTGAATTCGGCGTAGGCGAATCCTTCGGGCAGGGGGGCGAACCCCTTCTGCACCTTTTCCTGTCCGGTGGCGGTCAGGGTCGCCAGCGTCCGGCCATGAAACGAGTTTTTCATCGTAATGACTTTAAATTTGCCTTTGTCGGAGCCCCACAGCCGCGCCAGTTTGATCAGCCCTTCGTTGGCTTCCGCGCCGGAGTTGCAGAAAAAGCATTTGCCGCCGCCGGCTTTTTCGGCCAGTGCCTTGGCGAGCTGCGGCTGCTTTTCGTTGTAGTAGAGGTTGGAAACATGCATCAGGGTTGCCGCCTGATCCTGAATGGCCTTCACCACATTCGGATGGCAATGACCGACGTTGAGCACAGCGATCCCGGCGAGGAAATCGAGATATTCGTTCCCCTCGGCATCCCACACCTTTGTGCCGGAACCCTTCACCAGCGCCAGTTGCGGCGCATAGGTCGGAATTAAATAGGTTTTCTGCATCTCTGCAATGTCTGCGGCATTCATTGTTTTCTCCATCAAAAGCGCGGAAACATACCGCATAAGACGATTCGTGCCAATGTTTTAAGTAGCAGGGTAACGGCGGGTTAAGGAACGTCCCGGATTAGCGTTCGGGCACGGAGTGGCCGATAAGCTGACTTCGCTGGTTCGATGTTAATGTCGTATTTCTTTTTTCATTCGCTTTGCCACAAGGCAGCGGTTGGTTCCATCGACCGTGTGGAAACAGGCCAAAGTCATTTCGTTCTCTGTACTCCACGTAACTTCCATAATCTGGATGTTTTTGTTCTCTTCAGTTTTTGGATACTTTGAAAACAGCTCAGAATGATTCCAGCCTTTGGTAGGTGCATGTTCAATTGTGTATCCAGTTTTATCAACCGGAGCACCAAGCTCCTCCAACATCTCCTGGTAGGTTTTGTTAACGTATTTGGAGAGAATAACTGTGTTTTGTTCATCTGCGTAAACGCAACTGATGAAAACTCCAACAACGCTGAGGATGGTAATTATTTTTTTCATTTTATTCATCGAACGTTTAATGAGCGTTATGACGCTTTGTAACGGAATTTGAAGTCAGCCTAATGCCGGATATTTTTCACAACAATTAGAAAGTCCAATAAAAGCGGGCTGTCGTTTGTTGGGGCGACGGATGTGTTCCAATCCTTGCACTGCTGATTTAAACAGAAGGAAACAAAGGATAACGGAGGCAGTCCCTTCGTTGACTTCGTTCCCTTCTGTGAAAAGTTCCAAACCTCCTGTCGCGCCGTTTTGTCCCGCCGTAGCTTTAGCGAAGGAGGAAGTGGCACGAAGGCGGATGGAAAAACAATCGGGTGCGGGCGCATTTTTAGGCAGAATAATTTTTACAGCCAACTGCAACTGAACAAGTCATCATTCTGCCTTTAAATCATTCTGCCTATGTTTCATGCCGGTTTAATTTGCATATGTTGAGAAACAGACCGATAGCATCAAATGATGCTATGTCTGACCCCTGATTCCTGATTCTCAGTGCACGATCTCGGTGCCGACGCCTCGGTCGGTGAAGAGTTCGAGCAGCAGAGAGTGCGGCAGGGCGGAGTCGATCAGATGGACTTTGTTGACGCCCGCTTTGAGCGCGTCGACCGCTCCCTGAATTTTCGGCAGCATACCCCCGGCAATGATGCCGCGGGCGATCAGGTCTTCCGCTTCGCCAGTTGCGAGGCTGGTGATGAGTGACGTTTTGTCGTCCGGATCTTTCAGCAGTCCGGGTACGTCGCTGAGGAACACCAGTTTGCGCGCCTGCAGCGCCTGCGCGACGGCATTGGCGACGTCGTCGGCGTTGACGTTATAAAGCTGTCCGTCTTCGCCGCGTCCGAGCGGAGTGATGACCGGAATGATATCCGCATTGAGGAAGGCGACAATCGGCTCCACGTCGACGTCAATCACTTTGCCGACGAATCCCCAGTCGAGCTCCATCCCGGTGTCCGGATCGATCCCGGTGTGTTTTTTCACCTTAATGATGTCTTCGCCGTGGATGCCGCGGGCTTTGCCGCCGTAGTTGGCGAGAATTTCCACCAGATGGGGGTTCACTTCGCCGTTGAGGACGCTTTCGACCACTTTGATCGATTCTCCGTCGGTCACCCGCAGGCCGTGCAGAAACGTGGGCTGGATGTGCGCTTCGCGCATTTTTTTAGAAACGGATTTGCCGCCACCATGTACCAGGACGGGCCGCAGGCCGACGCATTCCATAAAGGCGACATCTTTCAGGATATTCCGGTAGCCGATTTCGCTTTCCATGATGCTGCCGCCGAATTTGACGACGATGGTGTCGCCCCGGAATTTCTGGATGTAGGGAAGGGCTTCGACCAGAACGGCTGCTTTTTCAATCATTTGCTGCATGGGGACCTCTTTGATGCGTGATTTTCAATGTGTAATAACAATCTTATATCGTACCTGACTGAATATGACCACCGGATACGGGATTCGAGTTTCGCGATGCGGCATTCGGTATTTTTGTCTGTTTTTCATCCCGCACCCTGTATCTCGCAACCCGCTACTCAACATTGATCCGTACGTACTCTTCGGTGCAGTCGCAGGTGTAGACCACCGCTTCGCCGCCGCCGAGATTTAAGTTGATATGAATAGTAAATGCGTCTTTTGCAACCACGGCGATCGCATCGTCGATGGAGGCTCCGGGGTAGGCCATGCCGCCGCGCACCAGCGGAACTTCATCATAAGTGATGTCGACGCGGTTTTCCTGCACCTGGGCGTGCGAGTAGCCGATGGCATCCATGATCCGTCCCCAGTTGGGCCGTTTTCCCGCCCAGGCGGTTTTGTTGAGCATGGAGTTGGCCACCGCCCGCGCGGCTTCGTTGGCTTCGCCGTTGGATCCGGCGCCGATCACCCGGACGGTGACCAGTTTGGTGGCGCCTTCGCCGTCGCGTACGATCATCATCGCCAGTTCAAAAAGCATTTTTTCCAAGGTTTGGAAAAACAGACCCCAGTCGGCCGAGTCCTGTGTCAGCACGTCATTGCCGGCCATGCCGTTGGCCAGTGCGATGACGCTGTCGTTGGTGCTTTGGTCGCCGTCGACGCTGATACGGTTGAAGCTGGTGTCGGTCGCGGCCCTCAGGGCGCATTGCAGGGCGTGTTTTTCCACTTTGGCATCGGTTAGAATGAAGGCGAGCATGGTGGCCATATTCGGTTCAATCATGCCGGAGCCTTTGGCGAGACCGGTGAGCCGAACCGGCTTGCCGCCGATTTCAATTTCAACCGTCAGGCTTTTGGGAACCAGATCGGTGGTCATCATCGCTTCGGCGGCGTCCAGTCCGTTGTCTGGGGAAAGGTGTTTATATAACTTCTCGATTCCGTTGAATATTTTATCCATCGGCAGGAATTTACCGATGGTGCCGGTGGAGCAGACAAACACATCGGCTGCTTCCACGCCAAGCGGGCTGGCGGTTAGTGCGGCCATGGCCTGCGTGTCGGTCTCGCCTTGTGTGCCGGTGCAGGCGTTGGCGACTCCGCTGTTCATCACAATCGCCCGCGAGCGGTTGTGTTCGACCACCTGAATGTCCCATTTCACCGGAGCGGCTTTGATCTGGTTGGTGGTGAACACTCCGGCTGTGACCGACGGGGCATCCGACACGATCAGCGCCATGTCCTTTTTCTTTTTCGGCTTGATCCCCGCCGCAATACCGGCCGCGGAGAATCCCTTGGGCAGAATGAGTTTTTTCATAGAAGATATTCCATAATTGGGCGACAGCCTACACCGCTCCGCGCCGTTTCGGAACAAAAAAAATCCCGGCCTCGCAAGAGAACCGGGACGTTTTCGGCAAGAGCCGACCTATTAACGTTTCGAGAACTGGAAACGTTTGCGTGCACCCGGCTGACCCGGTTTTTTACGCTCTTTCATGCGGGCGTCGCGTGTGAGCAGGCCGGCTTTTTTCAGCGCGGGTCGCAGGTCTTCTTCTGCGATGATCAACGCGCGGGATACGCCGTGAGCGACGGCGCCCGACTGTCCGACTTTACCGCCGCCTTTTACGGAGACTTTCATGTCGTACTGGCCTTCGCGCTCAGTGAGCACCAGCGGGCGGCTGACGGTGTCGATCATGTCTTTGGTGTCAAAGTATTCTTTCACATCCAGGCCGTTCACGAGGATCGCGCCAGCGCCTTTTACAAGGCGGACACGAGCCACAGAAGTTTTGCGGCGGCCGGTTGCTGCAAATTCGTCAATTTTTTTTGCGGTTGCCATAGTTGTCTTTTCCTTAGCTTAGCCGTTGAATTCAAGAGTCTGCACATTTTGTGCGGCGTGCGGATGATCGGGGCCGACATAAACCTTCAGACGGGTCATGGTCTGGCGGCTTAAGCGGTTTTTCGGCAACATGCCTTCAATCGCCTGCGTGATGATCCGTTCCGGATGTTTCGAGCGGATGGTGGCGGCGTTGCGTTCTTTCAGACCGCTCGGATATCCGCTGTAGTCCTGATAGATTTTGCCTTTTTCTTTGTTTCCGGTCAGCTTGATCTTCTCAGCGTTGACCACAATTACAAAGGCACCGGTGTCAACATGCGGGGTATAGGTCGGTTTGTTCCGTCCGCGCAGAATGTCGGCAATAAAAACCGCCAGACGGCCGGTCGGCTGATTCGCCGCGTCCACTACAAACCACTCGCGTATTACGTCTTCTTTTTTTGCTACAAATGTCTTCATCAAAAATCTTTCTGTTCTGAGTGCAAGGCGGGGAAAATATATGAGGGGGCAGGTCGTGTCAACCCCGTGCGGCCAAAGAATTTCGCAAAAAGACGGGGATTGCCCCTTTCCGCCTGAAAGGCTATACCCTTCGTGATGAAATTATTTCATAAAAAAGAGGTTTGGGTTCCCGCCGTTCCAGGCCTTATTTCGATCCTGCTGCTTTTCGGATTGCTTGTTTTCGGTCTGTTTTTCAGGCTTTACCCCTTTCTGGCCAAAAGCCATCCGCTGCCGCAGGCCGAGCTGGTTATTGTTGAAGGCTGGGTGCCGGATGCTGAAATCGCCGAGATCCTGAAAATGATCGGTCCCGACCAGATCGTGATCACCAGCGGGGGCCCGATTACCTTTTGTCAGAAAATTATGCAGTACAATACGTACGCCGAGTTAGGTGCCGCCCGGCTTGTAGAAGGGGGAATCGCGCCGGAGCGCATTCTCACGGTTTCCGCGCCGCCAACCGATCGCGACCGAACCTACATCTCCGCGCTGGCGGTTCGCAAGCGGCTGCAGGAGGAGGGGTTGTTTGGTAAACCCGCGGAGCTTTACAGCGTCGGTGCTCACGCCCGCCGCTCGTACCTGTTGTTCCGCCGGGCGTTCGGGAGGGAGTATCCGCTAGGTGTCACGTCGATTGCGCCGGTCTCCTATGATATGGATCGATGGTATTTTCACAGCGTTGGGGTTCGGCATGTTACGGAAGAGCTGATTGCATGGATCTACGCGAAGTTTTTTATGTTGGGCCCGGGATAAACTATATTTTCGCGGCAGGTTGAATTCTGAGAACCGCATCTGGACTCGCCGGACGATTTGATGAAAAAGGTAATTGAATAGTATTTTACTCACCTTTAGACTGCGGGCAGTTCGCTAGGAGGTAGATGTATGTCAAATGACCGGTCTCAAAACATTGATCTGGAAAAACAGGATTGGCTGGATGCGCTTGATGAGCTGATTGAATCGGCCGGGGCGGAGAGAGTGAAGGATATTCTTCACGACCTGCAGGTGCAGGCGCATCGTAAAGGCGTTCGGCTTCCGTTTTCCGCCAACACCCCGTACATCAATAGCATTCCACGTGATGAGCAACCTGCCTACCCGGGCGATCGCGAAATGGAGCGGCGGATTAAAAGCCTGATCCGCTGGAATGCCATGGCCATGGTCGTGCGAGCCAACCGCGAAGAGGACGGGATTGGCGGCCACATCTCCACCTATCAGTCGATCGCCACACTCTATGAAGTGGGCTTTAATCATTTTTTCCGCGGGCAGACTCCGGACTTTCCAGGCGACCTGGTGTACTTTCAGGGGCATTCCTCGCCCGGCGTGTATGCCCGCGCGTTTCTTGAAGGCCGTCTTTCCGTCGATCAGATCGGTAACTTCCGCCACGAGCTGCACGACACCCCCGGACTCTCCTCCTATCCGCATCCGTGGCTCATGCCGGACTTCTGGCAGTTTCCGACCGTGTCCATGGGGCTCGGCCCGATCACCGCGATTTACCACGCGCGCTTTATTCATTATTTGGAGGATCGCGGACTGCGTCCGCCGTCGGGTCAGCGCGTTTGGGCTTTCCTCGGTGACGGTGAAACCGACGAACCCGAAACCCTCGGCGCCATCACGCTGGCTTCGCGCGAAAAACTCGACAACCTGACATTCGTCGTCAACTGCAACCTGCAGCGGCTGGACGGTCCGGTGCGCGGCAATGGGAAAATCATTCAAGAGCTCGAAGCTGCTTTTCGCGGTGCGGGCTGGAATGTCATTAAAGTGATCTGGGGCAACGACTGGGATCCGCTGCTGGATCGCGATGACACCGGCGCGCTCACCCGCCGCCTCGGCGAGCTCATTGATGGGCAGTATCAGAAATTCACCGTCGAAGATGCCGCCTACACACGTGAAAAACTGTTTGGCGACGATCCTGAGCTGCAGAAAATCAGCGAGAGCCTTTCCGATAACGACCTCAAACGCATCCGCCGCGGCGGGCACGACCCGGAAAAAGTTTACGCGGCCTACAAATCCGCCACAGAGATGAAAGACCGCCCGACGGTCATCCTCGCCAAAACCGTCAAAGGCTACGGGCTGGGCGCCGCCGGTGAAGGGCAGAACATCACCCACTCCCAGAAAAAAATGGGGGAAGAGGCGCTGCGTGAATTCCGCACCCGTTTTGGTCTGCCGATTTCAGACGAGGCCATCGACAGCGTTCCGTTCTACCGCCCGGCGGAAGACAGCCCCGAAATGAAATATCTGCTGGAACGTCGCGCCAAACTCGGTGGATTTGTTCCCGCCCGGGACACCTCGTTTAAGCCGGTGGAGGCGCCGGCTGATAAAATCTTCACCGAGTTTGATGCCGGCTCTGAGCGTCCGGTCTCCACCACCATGGTGTTTGTTCGTCTGCTCAGCAAAATCCTGCAGGATCCAAACATTGGAAAACTCGTTGTGCCGATTGTTCCCGACGAAGCGCGCACCTTCGGCCTGGACGCGCTGTTTCGGCAGTGCGGCATCTACTCCCACGCCGGGCAGCTCTACGAGCCGGTCGATGCCGACAACCTTCTTTACTACAAGGAAGCGACCGACGGGCAAATCCTCGAAGAGGGCATCACTGAAGCGGGTGGCTTCTCCTCCTTCCTCGCGGCGGGAACGGCCTACGCCAATCACGGCATCAACACCATTCCGTTTTTCATCTACTACTCCATGTTCGGCTTCCAGCGCATTGCCGACCTCGCCTGGCTCGCCGGAGACGCCCGCTGTAAAGGTTTCCTGCTGGGCGCCACCGCCGGACGCACCACGCTTGCGGGCGAGGGGCTTCAGCATCAGGACGGCCAGAGCCATGTCATGGCGCTGACCATTCCCAATCTGGTTGCCTACGACCCCGCCTTTGCCTACGAGCTTGCCGTTATCGTTAAAGACGGCATCCGCCGCATGTACATCGACAACGAGCAGATCTATTACTACATCACCCTGATGAACGAAAACTATGAGCAGCCACCCATGCCCAAGGGGGCGGAAGAGGGTATCCTCAAAGGAATGTATAAGTTCCAAGGTTCGGAAAAAGCCGAGGCGCAGATTCTCGGCAGCGGGGCCATCCTGACTGAAGCCATCCAGGCCGCTGAGCTGCTCAAGGAACAGTTCGGGGTCGAAACCAACGTCTGGTCCGTCACCAGCTATAAAAACCTGCTCAACGACGCGCTCGACGCCGATCGCACCGAACGTTTTCCAAACCTTGGAACCGACTGCGTCGGGGCGAGCTCTTCTTTTCCAAGCTCTGGAAAGAGGGAGCCGTGGATTTTCCAATGTTTGGAAAACCAGAGCGGCCCGGTCATCGCGGCGTCCGACTATATGAAAGTGCTGCCCGCCTCGCTCGCCAAATGGATTCCCGGCGAGCTCACGATACTCGGCACCGATGGCTACGGCCGCAGCGACGGGCGCGATGCCCTGCGCGAGCATTTTGAGGTCGATGCCAAGAGCATTGCGCAGGCCGTATTGGTTGCGCTCGGCAAAGATGCCTCCGCGCTGAACCTGCCCGAAGACAAACCCAACCCCCTAAATGCATGATAAATTTATGGCCACAAAAAACACAAAAATCGACAAAGACGATGCAGGTTACCTTCTTGTGACTTTTTGTGTTTTTTGTGGCTGATTAATTAGACCTGAACAGGAGTGCTACTATGGAATTCAAACTTCCCGAACTGGGCGAAAATATTGAAAGCGGCGACGTCATCAATGTGATGGTGAACGTCGGAGACAGCGTCACCGAAGGCCAATCCATTCTCGAGATTGAAGCGGGCAAGGCCAGTATGGAGATTCCATCGCCTGCCTCCGGAACGATCACCGCGCTGCACGTGGCGCAAGGCGATACCGTTACTGTCGGACAGCTGGTGATCGAATTGGAGGCCGGAGGTCAGGAATCAGAGGTCAAGGATCAGGAATCAGAGGTCAAGGATCAGGAATCAGAGGTCAGCGATCAGGAGTCAGAGCCGGCACCTGTTGTTGAAGAAAAACCTGAGCCCGCATCGCCGATCTCTGATCCCCGCCCCCTGACCCCTGTATCTCCTGTGGCGAAGGCGTTGGCGGTTTCCGCCTCGCCCAAGGTGCGGCGGCTGGCGCGTGAGCTGGGCGTGGATATTCATCTGGTTCCGCCCAGCGGGCCGGCCGGATTCATCACCGACGAGGATGTTAAAAAGTTTGCCAAATCCGGACTGAGTAGCGGCTCCGCTCCGGCGACTGCGCAGACAACGCGCGTTGAAAAGATGAATGCGGTGCGTAAAGCGACCATGAACCACATGTCGCACTGCTGGGCCACCATCCCGCACGTCACGCAGCACGATATGGCAGACATCACGGAACTCGAACGATTGCGCAAACTGTACGCCCCGAAAGCGGAAGCGGTCGGCGCCAAGCTCACCATGACGGCGATGCTGATTAAAATCATCTCGTCCGCGCTCAAGGTGCATCCGAAATTCAACTGCAGCATCGACTCCGAGAAGGGAGAGATTCTCTATAAGAACTATTACAACATCGGGATTGCCATGGACACGCCCAAGGGACTGCTTGTTCCTGTGATCCGCGACGGCGACAAAAAGAACATGGTTGAACTGGCGGTTGAGCTCAACGAGCTGGCTCAAAAAGCGCGCGATGGAAAAATTGACGCGGCGGGTATGAAAGGCGGAACCTTCACCTTCACCAATCTCGGCGGAATCGGCGGCTCGTTCTTCACCCCGATCGTCAATTCACCCGAAGTGGCGATTCTCGGTGCCGGCCGCGCCAAATGGGAGCCCGGCATTGAAGACGGCAGGAAGCACTTCCGTCTGCCGCTGTCGCTCTCCTACGACCATCGCATCATCGACGGCGCCGACGGCGCCCGCTTTCTTAAATGGATCATCGACGCGATCGAGGAGCCGCTTCTTCTATCTCTTGAGGGATAGAATGCAGGATGCGACGATTTTGGTTCATCTGCGTCGTTGCAAAGGGTTCGCGGGGCGCGGACTAGAAATCTTCGTCCCAGAACCAGATCAGTTCTTTGTCGTCGATGATTTCTTCTGTGTCGGTCTTGGCGCCTCCCTCGTAGGTTGTTCGGCTGACGCATGAGCTGCAGAGAAGTAGAATGACGGCGATAAAAAATAACTTTTTAATCATAATTTTAATTTCCGGCAGGTGGTGCTTCGGGAAGATTATCTTGTCTGCGAGTGAGTAGACAGTGTTCGGATTTCCGCGTTCAATCAAGAACCCTTTTGCATGAAAAAAGCCCGCCGGTGAGGGCGGGCTTTGCGGTTTCTGCGCCGGTCTTTTTAGAAGGAGACGGAGCAGAAACTGAGGGCGTCGATTTTGGCGGCGACTTTTTCGAGAATCTCGCCGGGAACCGGCTGGCTGACCTTCAGAATCGCAATGGAACGTTCGCCGCTCTCGTCGTGCGGGTTGCGGACGTCATCGATGTTGATGTTGGCTTCGGCCATGGCGCCGGCGATCTGGCTGAGGACGCCGGGGCGGTCGCGGTAGGTGAAGAGCGCGAGGTGGCCTTTGGGTTCGAAATAGAGCCCGTCGAATCCGCCGATCCGCGAGATCATGAGGCGGCCTTCGGCCACGGTACCGCGCACGCTGATGCGTTTAAGGCTTTCTTCGTCCACGCGGGCAACGAGATCCACCGTGATGGTGTTGCCGTAACCTTTGGATTCGTCGGCCGGGCGGATATCGTAGTCGATGCCCATATCTTCGAGATAGCTGATGGCGGCTTTCTCGTCCATGGAGCGGTCGAAGTCGTTGCTGAGCGCGCAGACCACCGGCACGGTGAGCCAGTTGCTGAATCGCTGGAGCTCGCCGTAGAAGCTGGTTTCGATTTTGCTGAGTTTGGTGCTCGTGCCGATCATGGTGCGGGTCAGCTTGGCAATGGTGAAGGCGAGGTCGGCGTAGGCTTCGTCGAGGCCTTCGGGGATGTCGCGGTTGACGATGTAAGAGGTGACCCCTTTTTCGTCGAAGTCGATCAGCTGCTCAGCGGAACGGCGGGCGGCGTTGTAGTTGGCTTCGTGGGTGCTGGCGCCGAGGTGCGGCACCATGATGTCGGCGATGTCGGTGACGGTTTTATCGCCTTCGGCATCTTTGGCGTAGACATCGTTCAGGAAGCGCAGACCCTTTTCGGGTTTAACAGCGCGCAGGTCGTCCTCGTTGATGACGCCGGCACGTGCGCAGTTAATGAGCGTGGCGCCGGTTTTCATGTTGCCGAGCAGGGTTTTATTGATCAGGCCTTTGGTGTGCTCGTTTTCCGGAATGTGGAGCGAGACGTAGTCGCTCTGTGCGAAGAGGTCGGCCAGGCTGACCAGTTTGACGCCGATGCGTTCGGCGGCTTCTTCGGAAAGAACCGGATCAAAAGCGAGAACCTTTACATCAAAGCCGCTCAGACGTCTGGCGACGAGACGGCCGATGGCGCCGAGTCCGACAATCCCAACGGTTTTTCCGGTGACTTCGCGGCCCATGAAATTTTTCTTTTCCCATTTGCCGGCGCGGGTGGAAGCGTCGGCAGGAACAACGTGGCGGGCATCGGCCAGCATCAGGGCGATGACTTCCTCAGCTACGGCGTTGGCATTGGCTCCGGGCGTGTTCATGACGTCGATTTTTTTAGCGCGCGCATGTTTGATGTCGATCGTGTTGTAGCCTGCGCCCGCGCGGATGACGACTTTGAGCGAGGGAAGGGCGTCGATGATTTCTGCGGTGACTTTTTCACTGCGGACAAACAGGGCGTAGGTATCGGGGTTCTGTGCGGCGAGGGTGGCCAGATCGGCGCTGTCGTCCTGCACAACGGTATAGTTGCCGTTGGCTTCCAGCAGCTCTTTGGCCACGGGGTCGAGTTTGGTCGGAATCAGTACTTTTTTCATAATTTTTTCTCTCCTGAAAAATGCTTCCGACCAAAGTAATCACGGGACGGGGCGGAATCAAGTATAGACGTGTTTTTTCAGGATGCGGGACGCGGGTTTGCCGCTGAAACATTCCCTCCGGTCATTATTTTGCTTTGCAAAATTATCTTTCCACTTCGTTTCAAGGCGCTGCTGTCGCTTTGCGCCACCCTCACTTCGTGTCGGGATTCGGGATAAACGCCGGCCCGACATCCCGTATCGTGTATCTCGTATCGGAGGCCAACGGCCGACTCTTAGCTTGACCGTGAATAGGGAGCTCTTCTAATGTGTCGCCATGAAATTCATAAAACATCTCCCGCTTCTTTCTTTGTTCCTGATCCTGACAGGTTGCGCCGGATATCAGGTCGGCAGCACGCTCCCTGAAAACGTTCAAAGTGTGAGTCTGAGCATTGTAAACCAGACGGATGAGCCCTCTATTGAGGTGGCTGTAATGAAAGCCCTGCGCGCTGAAGTGCAGATGGACGGACGCCTTCAACTTGCTTCGCCCGGCGAAGCGGATGCGGTACTGAAGGTGACGTTGAACGGTTTCAATTTGGATGCGCTGGCCTTTGATCGCCGCCACGGAACACTGGCCCGCGAGTACCGGATGGTTATTCGAGCCTCTTCAGTGTTGTACTATACGGACTCTAGCGAGGTGGTTCTCGAGAGCCCTGAGCTGCTCGGCGAATCAGAATTTCCGTATGCGGCCGATCTGACCACGGCCAAGCTCGGTACCTTGCCTGAAGCGTCGGCTGATCTGGCCCGCAAAGTGGTCAGCCTTGTGACCACCGCGTGGTAATTCCCGTGAACATCCGCCTCAACGAAGTTCCGGTTGAGCTTTTGCCGGGGGAAACCCTGTTTACCCTGCGAGATCGTCTTCGCCCTGCGGCGGATATACTGATTCTTAACGGCGCGGCGATGAATGCCGATGCGCCGCTCACCGATGGCGACGAGGTTTCTTTGATTACCCGCGGCGAAGTCCCTTCGGAAAAAGAACTCGAAGGACTGATGGCCGCGCGTCACACGCCGGGCGTTCATGCCAAACTCAAAGCCGCCACCGTCGGTATCGCCGGGCTCGGCGGACTGGGCTCCGCCATTGCCGGCGCCCTTGCGCGTGTAGGCATCGGCAAGCTGATTGTCGCCGACTTTGATGTGGTCGAGCCGAGCAACCTCAATCGCCAGCAGTATTTTATCGATCAGATCGGAATGCTCAAAACAGAAGCACTGGTTTCCAACCTTCGGAAAATCAACCCCTATGTAGAGGTCGAGGCGCACGCCGTGAAACTCACCGCGGATAATATTTTTCCAACCTTTGGAAAAACCGATGTGATGATCGAAGCGTTTGACCGCGCGGATCAGAAAGCGATGCTCCTGCAGGCTTTCACTGCGGAAAAACCGGACACGCCCTTTATCGGAGCATCCGGCGTGGCCGGATACGCCTCCGGCGAAACCATCGGCATTAAATCGCTCGGCAAAAACATTTACATTGTCGGCGACCTCGAAACCGGCGCACAGCCCGGCTGCGGGCTGATGGCTCCGCGCGTCGGCATTGCCGCCTCTATGCAGGCCAACCTCGCCCTCCGGCTCATCGTCGACTGACTGCGTCCCGGCCTTCGCCAAAAGCTTCGGCAGACACGGCAGAGAACAGATTTTTACCACCCGCTGATGCTAGAGGGGCCCCGAGTGAGTCAGAGTCAACTTCCCAACACCTTTCTATCCCTTGGCTGCCTGTCCTGAGCGTTTCGAAGGGCTCTCTTCCCGTGTCCGCCATAGCTCAGCGAACGACGGCGGAAGTGAGCTTGCGAACGGGGGGGGGTGAAAGATCGGCGGTGCGGATACAGATTATTCCACGCAGAGTCGCAAAGGCCGCAGAGGGTTTCAGTGCTTGGAAAGCAACTGCGTTGCGGCGCATATTTTTTCCAAGCATTGGAAAAAATGATCTGAAAACTTCCAATGGTTGGAAAAAATCTGCGCGCGCCTATGCAATAGGCCTCAGCCTGCTTGAAAGCTGCGCAGCAGTTTGATTTCATCAGCCCAAATGGAGGGGTCGGGCGTTTCGAGGATGAGCGGCATGTCGTTGAAGCGCTCGTCGGCCATGATGAAGCGGAAGCAGTCGAGTCCGATGAAGCCTTCGCCGAGGCTGTGGTGGCGGTCCACCCGCGTGGCGAGGTCTTTTTTGGAGTCGTTGAGGTGCATCCCCATTAAGTATTGGAAGCCGACAATCTCGTCGAAGCGGTCGAAGGTCTCTTTGCAGGCGGCGGTGGTGCGCAGGTCGTAGCCGGAGGTGAAGGTGTGGCAGGTGTCGATGCAGACGCCGACGCGGCTTTTGTCTTCGACCTGCTCAATCATGCTGGCGAGCTGCTCAAAGCGGTAGCCCATGTTGGAGCCTTGGCCGGCAGTGTTTTCGATAACGGCACTGACGCCGTTGGTTTTTGATAGCGCGATGTTGATTGATTCGGCGATGGTGGCAACGCATTCGTCCTCGGTGCATTTTTTGAGGTGGCTACCGGGGTGAAAGTTGAGTCGATCGAGACCGAGCTGCTCACAGCGCTGCATTTCGTCGAGGAAGGCCGTTCGTGATTTCTCCAGCCCTTCGGCCTCGGGATGGCCGAGGTTAATCAGGTAGGAGTCGTGCGGCAGGATGTGTTTGGCTGAGAATTCGCCGCCGCAGTTTTCTTTAAAGGCGGCAATGCCATCGTCCGGGAGCGGGGCGCTGACCCATTGCCGCTGGTTCTTTGTGAACAGGGCAAAGGCATTTGCACCGATGGCTTTGGCGTTTTGCGGGGCATTCTGCACGCCGCCGCTGGCGCTGACATGCGCTCCAATAAACTTTCCATTTGTTTTCATGCGGCGATTTTACGGGTTCCGGTTCTGATGACCATCTCTTTGTTCTTCATTCTTGTTTGATTGAAAACAAACCGATAAGCTGTACGGACTTAGCCGGAAGTGAGGTTTCACATGTCGAATGAAAAGAAGGTTCGAGGTATCTGCCGTAAGTTCGGGAATGACAGGACGCGGTTGATGGACATGGTTCGTGAAGTTCAGCAGGAGCTCGGCTATGTCCCGCCGGAATATTACGAACTGATTGCCAAAGAGGCCGGAACCCATCGGGTGGAGGTCGAAAGCGTCATCTCCTTCTACGCGTTTCTTTCCGACCGCAAACAGGGCAAGGTGGTGTTGCGCCTTTGTGATGACATTATTGATCGCTTTAAAGGCGCGGACGATGTGGCTGCGGCGTTTGAAAATGAACTGGGCATCTCCATGGGTGAAACCACTGAAGATGGTCATTTTACACTGGAATGGACCGCCTGCATCGGCATGAGCGATCAGGCACCGGCCGCGCTCGCCAACGATACCGTGCTGACGAACCTGACTCCCGAAAAGGTTCCGGGCATTATCGCTGCGCTTCGCAAAAAATTCGACCCGCAGGATCTAGTGAGCGAATGCGGCGACGGCGGCAATGCGGATCCGTTGGTGCAGGCGATGGTGCAGAATAATATTCTGGAGCGCGGCGAGGTGCTGCTCTGCGACTGCACCCCGGAAGCTGGACTCAAAAAGACGCTTGAGAAAACACCGCAAGAGGTGATTGCGGAGATTAAAGAATCCGGCCTGCAGGGACGCGGCGGAGCGGGGTTCCTTGTGGGACTTAAATGGGACTTTACCCGCGGTGCTGCCGGTGAAAACAAGTTTATCCTTTGCAATGCCGACGAGGGCGAACCGGGCACCTTCAAGGACCGGGTGCTGCTCACCGAGCGGCCCGATCTGATGATTGAAGGCATGACGATCGCGGCCTACAGCACCGGTGCCGAAACGGGCATCATCTATCTGCGTGCTGAATATGCCTATTTGCGCGCGTTCCTTGAGGAAGTGCTCAATCGCCGGCGCAAGGCGGGTCTGCTCGGCAATTCCATTTCCGGCAAAGAGGGCTTTAATTTCGACATCCGCATCCAGATGGGCGCGGGAGCCTATGTCTGCGGCGAGGAATCCTCTCTGATCAGCTCCTGTGAAGGAACGCGGGGCGACCCGGCCGACCGGCCGCCGTTCCCGGCGATCGCGGGGTATAAAGTCTCGCCGACGGCTGTCAACAATGTGGAGAGCTACTGCTGCGCCGCCCGCATCATGGATAAGGGCGCGGTCTGGTTCGAAAACATCGGCACCGAGCGCAGCTGCGGCACCAAGCTGCTCAGCGTATGCGGCGACTGCGAACGCCCCGGCGTCTATGAAGTTCCTTTTGGAATTACGGTTGCTGAACTGCTTAAAAAAGTCGGCGCGGAGGATGCCGCCGCGGTTCAGATTGCGGGGCCGTCCGGACAGATGATCGATCGCGGCCAGTATCATCGAAAAATCTGTTTCAGCGACCTGCCGACCGGCGGATCGATCATGGTATTCAGTGCGCAGCGCGACCTGCTCGAAGTGGTGGATGCTTTTATGGAGTTTTTCATTGATGAGAGTTGCGGTTATTGCGTGCCGTGCCGCGTCGGCAACGTGCTGCTGCGTCAGCGGCTCGAGCGAATCCGCGAAGGCAAGGGAGTGCCGGAAGACCTGGACTATCTCGAACGGCTGGGCAAAAGCACCTGCCGTATGAGTCGTTGTGGACTGGGACAGACCTCGCCCAATCCGATTCTTTCGACGCTGAAAAATTTCCGACCCATTTACAACGCGCTGGTGCGGGAAGACCGCAGTGGTCTGCAGAAATCGTTCGATGTTCTGAAGGCCGTCGAGGACGCGAGCGAACTGACGGGCCGGCGATCCGTTATTTTTCATGCACGCTAAGGAGTGAAATAATGAAGTTCACAATTGATGGACAGGAAATTGAGGCGAAACCGGGCCAGACCATTATGGAGGCGGCGGATGCGGCCGGGATTTATATCCCGCGTCTGTGCGCACATTCGGATCTGAAACCGATCGGTAGCTGTCGAGTTTGCACGGTGATCGTTGACGGTCGTCCGCAGGCCGCCTGCGTCAAACCGGTCGCGGAGGGCATGGTGGTCGAAAACGAGACGCCGGAATTGCTGGAACACCGCCGCAATATCATCGACATGATGTTTGTGGAGGGAAACCACTTCTGCATGTTCTGCGAGCGCAGCGGCAACTGCGAATTGCAGGCGATGGCCTACCGGTTCGGGATCACCGCGCCGCAGTACCCGTTCCAGTTCCCGCCCAAAGAGGTGGATGCCTCGCATCCCGATGTGATGCTCGACCATAACCGCTGTATCATGTGCGCGCGCTGCGTGCGGGCCAGTCAGGAGCTGGACGGCAAGAATGTGTTCCAGTCCATTGGTCGCGGTTTTGACCGTAAAATCGGCGTGAACGGCGAAAAGGTTTTGGCGGATACTGATATGAGTGTGGATGACCGCTCTGCGGATGTCTGCCCGGTCGGGTGCATCATTAAAAAGAGGACGGCATTCAAGACGCCGATAGGGCAACGGCTCTACGATCATCAGCCGATTGGTTCTGACATAGAGGAGGGTGGTCATGAGTAAGCCGAAAATTGCAACCACCTCGCTGGCCGGATGCTTTGGGTGCCATATGTCGTTGCTCGACATTGATGAGCGCATTCTGCAACTGATTGAACTGATCGACTTCGACAAGTCGCCGATTGACGATATTAAAAAAATCGAAGGCCGTTGCGCGGTCGGCCTGATTGAAGGCGGCTGCTGTAACGAAGAGAACGTTCATGTGCTGCAGGAGTTCCGTGAGCATTGTGATGTGCTGGTTTCGCTCGGCGATTGCGCCACCATGGGAGGCATCCCCGCCATGCGCAACAACATTCCGCTGGCCGAATGCTTCGACGAAGCCTACCTCACCGGCATCACGGTTTATAATCCGTCCGGTCAGGTTCCGAACGATCCCGACATTCCCCTCATTCTGGATAAAGTCTATCCGGCGCATGAAGTGGTGAAGATCGACTACTTCCTGCCCGGTTGTCCGCCTTCCGCCGATGCCATCTGGGCCGCGGTGACCGCGCTGCTCAGCGGCAAGCCGATAGAATTGCCTTACGAACTTTTAAAATACGATTAGGACAAAACCATGAGCGAACGAAAAATAATTATTGAGCCGGTCACACGCGTTGAGGGGCACGGTAAAGTCACCATTCTGCTGGATGAAAATCAACAGGTGACACAGGCGCGGCTGCACATCGTGGAATTTCGAGGTTTTGAGCGCTTTATTCAGGGTCGTCCGTATTGGGAAATTCCGGTGCTGGTGCAGCGCCTGTGCGGCATCTGCCCGGTCAGTCATCATTTGGCGGCTGCCAAAGCGATGGACGGAATTGTCGGGGTCGATCAGCTCACACCGACCGCCGAAAAGATTCGCCGCCTGATGCATTACGGACAGATGTTCCAGAGCCATGCACTGCACTTTTTCCATCTCTGCTCCCCCGATCTGCTGTTTGGTTTCGATGCCGATGTGGCGATTCGCAATGTGGTCGGTGTGGCGCGTAAGTTCCCCGAGCTGGCGGTGCAGGGGGTGATGATGCGCAAGTACGGCCAGGAGATTATCAAGGCCACGGCCGGTAAAAAAATCCACGGAACCGGCGCGGTTCCCGGCGGCGTGAATAAAAATCTCAGCATTGCGGAGCGGGATGAATTCCTCAAAGAGATTGACCAGATGATCGAATGGTCGAAGTCCGCGCTGAAGATTGCCAAAGACTACACCTTCGAGCATCTGGATGAGTTGGCGGATTTCGGCGCGTTTGATTCCAACCATGTCTCATTGATCCGTGAAGACGGCGCGATGGATTTGTATCACGGAAATTTGCGCGCGGTGAATGCCGAGGGCGCCACGATTTTTGATCAGGTCGACTATCAGGGGTACTACAAGTACATCGCCGAAGAGGTGCGCCCGTGGTCCTACATGAAATTCCCGTTCATCAAAACCATCGGGCCGGAAAACGGCTGGTATCGGGTCGGGCCGCTGGCGCGCATCAACACCTGTGACTTTATTGACAGCCCCGAGGCTGAAATAGCCCGCCAGGAGTTCATGGGCATCACCGATGGCAAGCCGAACAACCTGACGATGGCCTATCACTGGGCGCGTATGATCGAGCTGCTGCACTCCGCCGAAAAAATCCGCGATCTGCTCAACGATCCGGATTTGCAGGGCACGGATCTGATGGTGAAAGGGGAGCGTCGCGAAGAGTCCGTTGGCCTGATTGAAGCACCGCGCGGCACGTTGTTCCATCACTACAAGGTCGATGAAAACGACCAGGTCACCATGGCCAATCTGATTGTTTCCACTACCAACAACAACACGCCGATGAATCTGGCGGTGGAAGGCGTGGCGAAAAAATATCTAAGCGGCACAGAGATCACCGAGGGATTGCTCAACCATGTGGAAGTGGCAATTCGCGCGTATGACCCGTGTCTGTCGTGCGCCACGCACGCGCTCGGCAAAATGCCGCTCGAAATCGAGTTGCGCGATGCCGCAGGGGAGCTGATTGATCGCAAAGCCCGATAACGCTGTGCGCGGGTTTTCCAACCATTTGAACGTTTAGAGAAAATTTTTCCACCCACCTGTGGTGAGCTTGTCGAACGGTCGAACTATTGGAAACAACGTGAGTTAAATCTCGCGTAACAAATAGTCTATGGCTTCTTCGATGGTTCCTGGGAAGTCCGTCGACGTGTCAAAGTAGCTTATACCATATGTTTCGCAGTCGGCCTTTATTCTTCGACTATGCGTCACCATGTTATCGATGTGGTCACGTATGTGATCATCAGACTCTTTCGTCAGCCAATCAGCCGTGCCGTCACTGTAGGTTTTGATCTCCCTTGCTTTCTTGTCCACATCTACATCGGTATAGCCCACAAAGCAGATCTTGATTTGATCCGGATATTTATCCAATAGCTCGCGCACTAAATTTGGAAGAATGGCCTCACCTTCAATCACATAATCGCCGTCTAACCACAGCATGCTTTCACACATGGCCTTCAGGAAACTCCATAGTTTTTCGGCAATCTCGTCCGGGAAAAGCCGGTCATGAATTCCGTATTCGGGGATTCCATTGGTAAACCCCATCACAAGCCAATCCAGAGACACATACGGAATCTGTTTTTGCTTTAAGATATTGTTCGCGATGATCGTTTTTCCGGATCGAGACGCTCCGCTAACTAGATACAGCATGATGTGTTATCTCCATTTCGCTTGTTTGAATCTACTCGGCTGGTCACGGACCCCTCGGTCACCACGGCAGAGGATTACTGCCGCCGCCGGTGAATTCCTCCCAAAACCGCTCAAGCCGCGCCCGGTCGGTCTCACTCAGCACATGTCGGGCCGACTGCAGATTGGACTCCATCTGTTCAATAGACCGGCAGCCGGGAATCACACTGGACACCTCCGGATAGGCAAGCAGATAGCCGATTGCCTTCTGCGACAGCGGAACGCCGTCTGTTGTTAACCAGTCCAACTGTCCGACCAGTTTCGCCCGGTGACGGATCTGTTCTTCCGTCCAGCGGGCGCGTACGCCAGTGAACTGACTGTCGGCACTGTATTTGCCTGTCAGCCAGCCGCTGTCCAGCGGCACCTTCGTGAGAATCCCGGTCTGCTTTTCGCGCACTTGACTGAACGCCAGTCTGGCATCCTGATGGAAGACATTGAACAGAATCTCCAATACCTGTGCGTCCGATGTGTCGAGCACCGTGCGTATCTCACTGGCAACGTCGACGCTGGCACCAAAAAACCGGATTTTCCCCTCATCGCGTGCTCGACGCATTGCGTCCCATATCGGGTGGGATCCATTCAGAAATTCCGGCGGCGGGCTGTGCAGGAGAAAAACATCCAACCAATCAGTTTTCAGCCGCTTGAGCGAGTCGTGAAGGCTTTTCCACATTGCCTCTGCGCTGAAATTCTCGCCTTCGCCCGGGACATGACCGAACTTGCTGACCAGTACCGCCTGATCTCTCTTTCCGGCAAGCGCCTCTCCGAGCAGCCGCTCACTGTTTGTATTGCCGTAGTTCGGGGCGGTATCAAACAGATTGCAGCTCAAATCGAGTGCTTTGTGAATAAGCCCGCAGGCTGTGGCGTCGCTCATCGCGCCCCAAGCCTCACTGCCGCCCAGCTGCCATGCGCCGAATCCCACATCGGAAACCATCAAGCCGGTTCTGCCTAAACGTCGCATAGACTCTCTCCTGATAAAAAATATCCCGCCTCTTGCGGCGGTTGTATAAAACACGTCCCGCAACACAGATGATTCTTACAGGGGTTTCCAACCATTGGAATATTTAGCGCAAATTTTTCCAACCATTGGAACGCCACGCGTCACTCTGAGCGGCCGGCCTTGTTCAACATCTCAATAGGGCCCTCGAATGCAGTCACGTACATGTTGATTGTAGAAATCTCTCAGGCACTTATGCAACGTGTCGGGCAATGGGGCGAGATCCGAGACAGCGGCATTAGCCTTGGCCTGTTCCGGAGAACTGGCTCCGGGGATTACGACGGACACTTCATCATGATCAAGAATCCAGCGCAGTGCCATTTGAGCCATCGTCATTCCGTCAGGAAGCATCTCTTTCATCATCTCGACTAACTCGACACCTTTCTCAAAAGGCAATCCGGCGAAGGTTTCTCCCACGTTGAAACATTGACCGTCCTTATTGTAGTTCCTGTGGTCTGTGGGCGCAAACGTGGTGTCTTTAGTGAATTTTCCAGCCAGTAGTCCGCTGGCCAGGGGAAGTCGTACGATGATTCCAACGCCACGTGCGTTTGCTTGCGGGAGCAACTCAGTAACGAGTTTCTGTCTGAAGATATTGAAGATCACCTGTAGAGATAACAGGTCTTCCTGTTCTAGACAAATGAGAGCCTCCTCCACAGTTTCAACACTCGCGCCGAAATTTTTGATGAGGCCATCCTGTTTCAAACGGCGGAGCCAGGTGAACACATCACCGGCGCGGAGTACCTCTATGGGAATGCAGTGCAGTTGGAGCAGATCAATCATTTCTACACCCAGTCTGCGTGCTGAGGCGGCGACGGACCGACGCAATGCTTCCTCCGTGTATTTGTCGGGATATACATCACCGCCTCGACCGAACTTAGTTGCCACTGTGATGGGAAGGGCGCATTGCTTCAGAAAACGCCCGATGAGCTCCTCGCTTTTGCCTGTGCCGTAGACGTCTGCAGTATCGAAAAAAGTGACACCGTTATCAACGGCCGCCGCCATGATGGCGAGGGCAGTATTTTCCTCCATGTCTCCAAAATCTCCTCCGAACTGCCAGCAACCAAGGCCCACCTCGCCAATGCTGAGATTCTTTTCCCCGAATAGTCGCGTATTCATGTTGCTCCTTTCTTCATCGTGTCGAACGTCTCGCGTCACTCTGAGCGGGCGGCCTGTCCGGCGTAGCTTTAGCGAAGACGGGAGCCTGCGATAGAGTGAAAGCGATTGTTGGCTCAGTTTTTATAATTCCGGCTCATCAGGAAGTCGCTTTAGATTCTTTAAATATCGATCCAGGTTGAATTCCTTTTGGTGTTTCATAATGTCAAAAACCTCAACGCTGACAGCTTGTGCGATGTAAATCTTGGCGTCGTCTTCCGACATGCCTTGGCCTATCAGTCGGTCGAGTGTTTCTTTGGTTTCCGGTGGATCATTGTCCGCCAGTTGATTATCGACTGCTTCGAGGAATGCTGCTTTAAGATGTGGATTTCCTTTTTTCATAATCTCCTTTCGGCAGCCAACGTTCGAAAGGACCCTCATGCCTTGTGCTTCAACTTAATTGCCGAGCGGGTCATCACGTAGATGCTATGTAGGGGTTGATTTACCACGGTACAATCCTTCGAATCACCAAAAACAAAGGAGACATAGAATGACAAACAACCCTGTACATAGCGCTGATAAATTACTCGTTGCCATGGAGCTGAGCAACAGCAAATGGGTACTGGCTTTTTACAACGGTGAGAAGTACGGGTGGGGTCAGTCCTTGAATTCTGACATTTTAGATTTTAGTTCAAATAACGCTTTGTATCGCCCTTGGAAAAGATGTCCCCAAACCTTATGACGAGCATTAAACCGCTGCGTATAAACGCCCTGAAACCAGCGCATGCCATCCACGAGATTAGCTTCTGGTGTTTCTAGCAGAAGATGGTAGTGGTTCCCCATTAGAACATAGGCGTGTACCCGCCACCCGCACCGCAGACAGGTTTCACCCAGTGTTGTGAGGAAAAGATCGTGATCCCCCCGGTTTTTAAAAATCGGCTCCTGACGATTTCCCCGACACATCACGTGATAAACTGCTCCGGGGAATTGAACTCTGAGAGGTCTGGCCATGAGGGGATATAATCAGACTCGAAAAGGAGGATCAACTCGAAATGTCAGAATTCAAGGACTGACCCCTTTCGCGCCAATGCTATGAGCAACTGTCCGACCGGGGACATGGGTTACAAACTATCCGGGTACATGGGTGACACTTTGATTAACATGATACTCCTGTCTCATATCTCTCTTTGATCCCTTTGGATCGTCGATAGAGAGGCCGCAGGCGATCAGGGGTTGAATCGTGCAATTCTCCAAGTAGCCGATCCGCAAAGTATACCTCATGAATCCCGCTGTCGAGAGCCTTCAGACCGAGGCGGCTCCCCGATAAAGCTTCACCGATAAAACACGCCGCGCCTTCTAGATAAATGAACCCAGAACTGCTCACCTGAATCGGTTTCATCGGGCGCGGATAACGCAGAGGCTTGATCTTTCCAGAAAAGCGTCTGGGGCTTTTCTGATATCTCTGAGCTGGGCGTTGCATCTCGATACCCTCATGGGGGCGCTCCTCGTTATACTCTTTGCGCCAACGATCCAAGCGTTGTTGCTGAGCAGCACGATTCGCCGAGGGCGGCTTAGTGACCTCTGCTTTTAGCGTTCCGTGCATCCGCTCATGAGCGCCGTTTTCTTGAGGGCTGGCTGGTTTGATAAATTCCACTCGAATCCCCAAGTGGGTCCACCAGGTACTGAGCTCCGACAATCGTCCAATCCCCACGGATGCAAAAGGAGATCCATTGTCTACCCGAATCACCTTGGGTAGCCCGTACCGTTTAAACAGGGCCTCAAACGCCGGCTTGGTGGATCGTTGCGTCTGCCCGAGAAGCAGCTTCGCGCAAAGCAGATAACGGCTATACAGATCCATAACCGTCAGCGGGTCGCACCGGGCACCATCGAGGGTTCTGAACCAGCCTTTAAAATCAACGGTCCAAACATCGTTCGCCGCTTCCGGCATCGTTAAATCCTGCAAAGGAAGCCGAAAGACTCCGTGCTTACGCCGTTTCCGGAGTGGCACCCCGTTGCGCTTAAGAATCTCGCCAATCGTGCTCTCGGCGGGCGGTTTCGCAATTTTATGATCCTTGATCAATACGTCGCGCAACTTCTTCGGCCCCCATGTCTTGTGCTTCCGCCGCTCCCGCAAAATCAGCTTCTCGATTTTTAGCGGGGTCTTGTGCGGACAGCTCATCGGACGGCGGCTAAACTCCTGCAAGGAGCGCAACCCATACTTCTTGTAACGCGCCACCCATTTATAGCCCGTCTTCCGGCTAATCCCGTACTCTTTACACAGCGACGAAAAACTCTGCTGATGCTTTTCCGCCAGCAGAACAAAACTGCTCCGTTCTTCCATAACTAACACTTCTTTCCAGGCCATGAATTACCTCCATGGCCTCATTATAAAGTGTTACCTATGTACCCGGTGTATCTGTTACCTATGTGCCCGGTTCAGACCAACACCGCAAACCCGAACATAATTTTAATTATTTTTTTCATAATCGAACGTTACGCCTCTCTCTGAGCGAGCTTGCGAGCGATAGAGTGCAGGCGATGGTTCGGCTGGTTTTTGGTTTCATTCATTCGTCTTCATCGAAGTCAGGAATAACTCTTTTGATCATGGTGACGGCGGTTAGGAAGTGTGATTTTGACGCTTCAGAAAGGCGATTATATTCTTGCTTTTGTATGATCTTGAGTCGCTCCGCCAGTTCCTGAATCAATTCAGATCGTGTCGTCCAAGCCACGACGTGCAGCCTGTGATGAAGAATATCTGCTTGTTTTATCAGATCGTCCTCTCGAAGCGAGGCAACGAGATTATCAAATGGCTCGTATGAAAAATCCTTTGTCATAATTTTGGTGCCGAACGTCTCGAAGCAGCGTTTGGGCACGGAGTGACCAATACGCTGACTTCGCTGGTTAGCAATTTTATGGTGTTGGTGTTGTTTGGATCCACATAAATACCACTCCAAATATTCCTCCTAGCAAACATACACACCACAGCAACTTAATCATGAGAGGACTGGTGATGTCCTTGCTTCCAAGGGGTGAGTTGAATTTGATTATACCTGGATGCCGAACCAATGTCTCAGCGCCACCCTTAAGGAACACCCAATAGGTTCCAAGTATCCACAACAGAAATACAGACCCAAACCATGCGAGAACATACGGATTCCCATCTTGAGGATTGAAGTAATGCCATACGGATGGAACTCCTCCAACGGTGCACCCGACTCCCATTACAACCCATGGGATATTCATCCAGATCAGATATCCCTTGAATAGCTTTGAATATCCCTCGGATAAGCTAGAGTCAGCATCAATGTTCGCCTGTGAACGTTTCTTGAAGTAGACCGCGTTGGCGCATGTCACGACGATGAGGACTATCCAGAAATTATTGGTTATGATTTCGAACATATTTTTTATCTCTCGCTAACGTCTCGAAGCAGCGTTTGGGAGCGGAGCGACCAATAAGCTGACTTCGTTGGT
>JACNKZ010000024.1 GCA_014381785.1 Kiritimatiellota bacterium | reverse complement strand
AAATCATTTTTAAATCAATGGGGTTGGGAAGGTTGTAGCCGAGACCCTCGGTCTCGGAGCAGGAATCATCTGCCCACAGTGCTGCAGCGTTACAGGCGGGCGGATCCCGACTCAAAAAAAAAGACACCCAATTATACGCACCCAACAGCTAAGACCCTCTTCCTAATAAACGCAGTCTCAATGATTTTGCTGTCCATGATTTTGTAAAACATCTTCTATACAGGGCGTTTTTGGCCAAGGATCGAACTCTCAACGACACAAATCCGAGAAGAACTTTTTTTTCCAACCCTTGGAGGTTTTGGTTCCGGTTTTTCCAACCCTTGGAAACTCGTTGTTGCCGCAGGCCCGACGTGTTAAAAAGATGTTGATCTGACGGACAGACAAACGAACAAAGGAGACCGCATGAGCCTTGCTGACGACATTCAAAAACTGAGCGATCTTAAACAGTCCGGCGCGCTCTCCGAACAGGAATATGAGCAGGCTAAACAATCCTTGCTGGCGCAGCATCGCCCGGCTGAGCCGCTAATGGTGCTGGATGCAAATACATGGGGCGCGCTGATCCATCTCTCGCAGTTCTGCACCTACCTCCTCCCGCTGGCGGGAATTATCGTGCCGTTCATCCTGTGGCAGATCAAAAAAGATGAGTCCGCCATCATCGACCGGCACGGGAAGATTGTCATGAACTGGCTTTTTACCGAATTCATCCTCCTGATCATCGCCGGAATTCTCTGTTTTGCTCTGATCGGATTTCCGCTGATCCTCCTGATTTCCATTGCCGGAATCATCTTCCCGGTCATCGGTGCCATCAAAGCCGGCAACGGCGAAATCTGGCCCTACCCCTGCTCCATCCGATTTTTCAAATGACCGTGCGGGGTGTCGCTTCCATCTGTAAGACGGTTGCTTTCAGAAGCCCCCTTCTGTAAAACGTCTTGAACGGAGAAAACGTATGAGCACAAAAGTTGTTATTCAAGGCGCGGCAGGCCGCATGGGCAAAACACTGATCCGCTGCATTCAGGAAGGTAAAGTCGAAGGCCTCAAACTGGCCGGCGCAATCGATTTGTGGGATGTGCCGGGAATCGGTGAAGATGCCGGAATCAACTCGGGAGCAAAAGCGGCGGGCGTGAACCTGACAACCGATCTGGCCGCGGTCGCGTCGGACGCCGATGTGATTATTGATTTCACCTCGCACTTTGGCACCGCCGGCAACGCCGAACGCGTCGCCGAATGGGGAACGGCGTGGGTAATCGGCACGACCGGTCTTTCGAACGAGGAACTCGCCGAAGTGAAACAAGCCGCCAAAAAGGTTCCTGTGGTAATGGCGGGCAATATGAGCCTCGGAATCAATCTGCTTTGCAACCTGGTGGAAGAAGCCGCGAAAGCGCTGCACGCCAAGGGCTATGACATTGAGGTGATCGAACGCCATCACAACCAGAAAGCGGACGCCCCAAGCGGCACCGCGCTGATGCTGGGGCAGGCCGCCGCCGACGGCGCGGGCCTCGACCTGAAAAAATCACAGGTCGACGGACGCACGGGTCATCCCGGCGCGCGGACGAAAGAGGAAATTGGTTTTCACGCCGTGCGCGGCGGCGACATTGTCGGCGACCACACGGTCCTGCTGGCCGGCACGGGCGAAATGATTGAGCTGTCGCACCGCGCAACCAGCCGCGACACGTTTGCGATGGGCGCGCTCAATGCGGGGGCATGGGCCGTTAAACAGCAACCCGGCCTCTACAGCATGAAGGATGTGCTCGGGCTGTAATGCACACGCTCTGCTTCGCAGAAGCGTGTCCTACAATTTAGTTGGTCATCTTAAAGCGGTTCGGAAGCAGCGCGGCGAGGCAAACCACTTCGTACTCTGCGAGAGCATCGGCTTTAGCGATGTAGACCGAAAATTCTTCCTGACAGAATTCGCTCAGCACCTGACGGCAGGCGCCGCAAGGGTACGGCATGCTCTCCCCCTCCGCCACAACCGCAAGCGCGACCCAATCTTTACGTCCGGCGGCAATCGCTGAGAAAACGGCGGTGCGCTCCGCGCAGTTGGTCAGCCCGTAGGAGGCGTTTTCCACATTACACCCCGTAAACACCTCGCCATCAGCGCAGAGCAACGCCGCCCCGACTTTATAGTTTGAATACGGGGCATAGGCTTTGCGCGCGGCTTCCGCCGCGGCCTCCAGCAGAGCTTCCGTTTTCATTAACCCCCCAACTCCCCATCAATCGCCAGACGGTAAATCGCAGAGAGTTCATCAAGCTCCCGGACACAGACATGGAGATCCTGAAGCAAGCCGTTTTGCAGAGCGTAAATCCAGCCATGCACGGCGAGCTCCTGCCCCCGTTTCCATGCGTCCTGAACAATCGTCGTATGGCAGACATTAGCCACCTGCTCAATCACATTGATTTCGCACAGCTTCTCCGTCCGGCTCTTTTCATCTTCAATAGCATTCAGGGTCGTTTCGTATTTCGCATAAATGTCCCGGATGTGCCGCAGCCAGTTGTCGACCAGTCCGTTCGACTGGTTACTCATTGCGCCCTTCACCCCGCCGCAGTCATAATGCCCGCAGACAATGATGTGCTTCACCTTCAGCACATCCACGGCATATTGAATGACCGAAAGGCAATTCATGTCGGTGTGAATGACCATGTTGGCAATATTGCGGTGCACAAACACCTCGCCCGGACGCAGCCCGATAATCTCATTGGCCGGAACCCGGCTGTCCGAACAGCCAATCCAAAGATATTCCGGGTTCTGCTGATTTGATAATGCCGTGAAAAACTCCGGATCCTCCCGGTTAACTTTTTGGGCCCAGTTCCGGTTGTTTTCAAAAAGGCTGCTCAGTGTTTTCATCTCAACTCTCCTGCATTACCGTTTGTGTAAATTGATTCAAAAGGCTCCGCATGCGCGGCATCGCCTCGTTCGCGGTGCGGATGACATCCTCGCCGGTCAGCTCCTCGTGGCCCAGCCCGGCCGCCCAGTTGCAAACGCAGGAGAGCCCCGCCACTTTCATCCCCATCGCATTCGCCACAATCGCTTCCGGCACGGTGGACATGCCGACCACATCGGCGCCCATCGACCGGAAGGCGCGTATTTCCGCCGGCGTCTCGAAGGTCGGCCCGGCGGCGGCGACATACACGCCGGCAGAGTCCGCCCCGGCATCGAGCAGCGCCTGCCGTAGCGCGGGATAATAGATGGCTGTCTGATCAGGAAAGCGCACGCCGAAATTCGGATTGTGCGGTCCCTGCAGCGGATTGGCGCCGAGCATATTGATGTGATCCTCAATCGCCACCAGCGAGCCCGGCCCCAGATCGCCGCGGATTCCGCCCGAGGCATTGGTCAGCAGCACGGTTTCGACTCCGAATTGTTTCAGAATCCAGATTGGCAGGATCACCGGCGTCCAGCCCTCGCCCTCGTAGCAATGACGCCGCCCCTGAAAAATCAGTAGCTCTGTGGCCGCCTGTCCTGAGCCTGCCTGTCCTGAGCTCGCCGAAGAGGTCGAAGGGCCGCATTCCGCCAACAGCAACTGCCCCGCATGACTCATCACGCCGGTTTTTCCAAGGTTTGGAATTTCCTCATAGGGAAGCGATGCCTTCACCGGGAAATCGGCAACCGCCTCGCCCCACCCGGAGCCGAGAACCAGACCGAGCTTCGGTTTTGCATCCGGCCAGGCGGTTTTAACCGCCGCCGCAGCCTCGTTTAGTGCCATCTGGTTGATCGCTTGCATAGGCTTGATAGTACGGACGGCGGCGGGTAGCATCAAGCTCATGAACGAAGCATTTATGCGCGAGGCCATTGCGCTTTCCATCGAAAAAATGGAGGCGGGCGAAGGCGGGCCATTCGGAGCCGTGGTGGTGAAGGACGGCGAGATCGTGGGTCGCGGTTGGAACCGCGTCACCTCTGCCAACGATCCGACCGCGCATGCGGAAGTGATGGCGATCCGCGATGCCTGCCAGACCCTCGACACCTTCCATCTGTCCGGGTGCGAGCTCTACGCCAGCTGCGAACCCTGCCCCATGTGCTTGGCCGCCATTTACTGGGCGCGGCTCGACAAACTCTACTACGCCGCCACCCGCGCCGATGCCGCCGATGCGGGCTTCGACGATGCATTTCTCTATCAGGAAGTTTCCAAAGATTGGGAAAACCGCGAACTGCCTGCCGGGCAGTTGCTCGCCGACGAAGCGCGCAACGCCTTCGCCGCGTGGAAACAAAAAGCCGACCGAACCCCCTATTGAGGTGCCATTATGAAAAAACAAATCGCCGCATTCAAAACCCGCCTGACCTCCGTCAGCAAAGAAGAGCCACTCAATAAACTATCGCTGGCCGCCATTATCATTCTGGATATTTTCATCCTGAACATTCTGTTCATCGGATTAGACGACCACACACAGCAGCTGACAACGCCATATGAATATATGCCGCCCACCGCGAACGCCATTTTTATTCAACAGAACTGGACCCCCGCCAACCGCATCTCCAAACTCCAACCGCTGATCCTGGCCGATCGCAACAATGCCCGCTACCGCTACGAAAGCCCCTTTGAAGAACGCCGCATCAAACGGATGCATCCGGAAGCACAGCGCTTTTTCCGTCAGGCCAAAGCCCTCTCCGAAAACCCCGCGCTTCATGCGCTCTTCCTGAGTCGGCAAAAAACCGTCGACGAGCGCAATAAAACCGAGAGCGCCTTTGATGATGCAAAAAAATCGTACGACACCCAGCTGCTCGAAAACATTGCCAACGCGACCAAGCCGGGATCGACCGCCACCTCCACCACCGCTCAACAGTACGCACAGAAAATCGACCGGCTCACCGGTGAAATCCGCTCGCTGGAAAACGAAATCAACGCGCACCCCGGCATTCAGAAGCTCTGGGTCATCGTTTCGCCCGGCGATGCCGAACGGGATCAACTTGTTGCGGAAAACAAACGATTCCAGTTCTGGTTCCCGCTTAAAGAGCTGATCTGGCAGCTGGTTTTCATGCTGCCCATTTTCGGCGTTTTTTACTGGTGGGGCAACCGCAGTGTCAAAAAAGACAACCCGATTCAGGCGCTGCTCGCCTCGCACCTGCTGGTGATCGCCTCGCTACCGATCATCCTGAAGGTGATCGAGCTGGTCGTGGATCTGATTCCCAAACACTTTTTTAAAAACCTGTTCAAGTTCCTGCAGTCGCTGCACCTGATGGCGCTCTGGCACTATTTTGTCATCTTCGCGGCCATTGGTGTTGGTCTGGCGCTGGTCTGTTTCATTCAGCGAAAGGTCTTCAACAAACAAAAGGTGATGCAAAAACGGCTCGCGAAGGGAAACTGCACCGCTTGCAACAAACGGCTGCCGACCGGTGCCAAATCCTGCCCCTTCTGTGGAAAAGGACAATGGAATGAGTGCGGTGCCTGTCATGAAGAAACCCCGATTGGCGGCCCCTTCTGCATCCACTGCGGAGTCAGGGTCGGCTACTGATCCTCGTCAGACGGCCTGAAGTAATCGCAGACCGGTAGCGAGAAAAGGAAGCCGAGCATCAACCCGTTCAGCACGGCGGTCAGCAGCGCGCCAGCCAACATGATCACGAACCCCTTTGATTCGAGTGAAAACACCAAGCTAAACGTGGTGAAAAGAATCGAAACAGCAAACATCGATGCGAGCATAATCTGTGCGACCAGCCAGGCCAGCCTGGAGTGCTGAATAAACCCGCGAAACACCGCCACACCCAGCAACATATAGCAGAACATCTGCATGATCACAAAAATCGGATGCACGGGCTCAATCAGACCGGTCAGCAGAGAATACTGCACAACCAGCACCACCAGCGCGGATCCCAGTAAACCGGTGATATATTTGGGCACAACGTTCCACTTTCTTTTCATGCAATTTATCCTTCGATGACTTCTGTAATGAGCGGAACCGACTCATAGTTCTCGCCCATTTTAAATGCGTTTCCAATCATTGGAAGCGCTTCGTCGAGCTTTTTCCGATCATTGGAAAAAATGACGGCGAACGGCTCACCCTGCTTGACGGTTTCGCCCGGCTTTTTCATCTGCGCGATGCCGACAGCGTGATCGATCGTGTCACCGGTTTTCTGTCGGCCGGCCCCGAGCATTAGACAGGCTTTGCCGATCAGCTCGGCATCGACGGCGGTGACGATGCCATCCGCGGGTGCGGGCAACGGCTCCTGAATTTCCGCTTCGGCAAATTTCCATTCGGTCGAGCCGCCCTGCGCGGCAACCATTGCTTCAAACTTTCGGAGCGCGTCTCCATTTTCCAAACATTGGAAAATTTTCTCTTTAGCTTCTCTAAGGGTTGGAAAAACTCCGGAAAGCTCGAGCATATGCGCGGTCAGCTCAACGGTCAGTTTGCGCAGATCGTCGGGGCCGCCGCCATTTAAGACCTCTAGGCATTCCTGTACTTCGAGGGCGTTGCCGACGGCGCGGCCGAGCGGCGCGTTCATGTCGGTAATAACCGCGCGCACCTTTTTCTCCATATGTGTGCCGACCGCCACCATCGCTTCGGCCAGCTCACGAGCCTGTTCTTTGGTTTTCATGAAGGCGCCTTTACCCCATTTGACGTCGAGCACAAGCGACTCGAGCCCTTCGGCCAGCTTTTTGCTCATGATGGAGGCGGTAATGAGCGGAATAGAGGGCACGGTGCCGGTGACGTCGCGCAGGGCGTAGAGCTTTTTATCGGCCGGCGCGAGCTGGGCGGTCTGGCCGGTGATGCCGCAGCCGACGGTTTCCAAACATTGGATAAATTCTTCGCCGGTGAGGTCGGTGCGATAGCCGGGAATGGCTTCGAGCTTGTCCAGCGTGCCGCCGGTGATGCCGAGGCCGCGGCCGGAGATCATCGGAACGGTCAGCCCGCAGGCGGTAGCGAGCGGGGCGATAATCACGGACGTTTTATCGCCGATGCCGCCGGTGGAGTGTTTGTCCGCTTTGATGCCGGGCAGGCTGGCCGGATCAATCGTTTCACCGGAGAGCATCATTTCGGTGGTGAGCGCCGCCGTTTCAGCAGGGGTCATCCCCTGAAAGTAAATCGCCATGGCCAGAGCGGACATCTGATAGTCCGGAATGCTTCCGTTGGTAAACCCTTCGATGAAGAAGCTGATCTCCTTTTCGGAGAGCTCCTTTCCTTCGCGTTTTCTTTCGATTACCCACTGTGGAAGCATATGCCCAAGAGTAAAAAAACCCATTTTCTTTAGCAAGGCGGACGGCGGTTTATTATGCCTGGAAAAAACCGGCCGGATTCAACCTGCGGAATGCCCGGCGCCATGAAAATTTACCAAATTTTAACATTCAAAAATCATGATGGTGGAACTCTCTCGAAATCAGAATGTTACGCAAAAAACACAATATGTTGTGGTTTTGTTTGACAGCTCGGCACAATTTAACTAATTTTCCAACCGTTGCTGGGCCAGAAAGCAACCGTATTTCGAGTTATCGACAAGGTTATCAACAAGGGCTAATAGGGGGAAGATGTTATGGGCGAAACAATTGCAACAAAAGGCGAACTTTTTGACGGGTTTCGCAAAAGATCCGGGCTAGTAGTCCCTTTCAGCCAGAAAAAAATTGAAATGGCCATCCACCACGCAGTGGAGGAGGTTTCCCGCAAAGAAGGCACCCCTCGCAACGAAGGTCTCGCCCAGAAAATCACCGCGCAAGTGATCGAACAGCTCAGCAACCCCCGGTCCGAGTTTTATGTTCACACTAATGGTGACGATAAGCGCATCCCGCTGATCGAAGATGTTCAGGACCTGGTGGAAATTCTTCTGTCCGACAACAACGAGTCCCTGGTTGTTGCCGCCTATAAGCGGTATCGCAAACAGCGCGATATTGCCCGTCGCTCCATCCGCGTCCGCGGCGACTCTAAAGACAGTGTCGACGTCACCGATGCCAGCCTGCTCCTCGTCGAGTCCAGCACCGCCGAAGTCACCCTGCCCTGGGACCGCAAGCGGATCGTTAAGCAGATTCTCGACAAAACCGATCTCTCCGTCGCCATGGCCATCAGCATCGCCAAGTCGGTCGAAAACCGTATCATCGGCGGCAAAATCAATACCATCAACACCACGCTGATCCGTGAAATGGTCAACAACGAGCTGGCCGAACGCGGCTTCACCGATCAACTGCGCGACCTCTCGCTCTACGGCGTTCCGCGCGACTACGTTGACAGCCTGATGTTCACCAAATCGACCGAAAACTCGAACATCGTCAACAACAACCCGGAAGCGGTCAACCTCGGCATCGCCGAGCTCGTCCTGAAACAGTGGGCGCTCGACACCATTTTCGACGAAGACATCAAGCGCGCTCACAACACCGGCGCCGTGCATCTGCACGACCTCGGCTACCCGCACCGCGTCTACTGCTCCAGCCACTCCATTGAGTACGTCAAAAAATACGGCCTGCAGGGACTGGTCAACCTCAACACCGAATCCAGCCCGGCTCGTTCCGCCTCCGTGCTGACCGGCCACCTCAACACCTTCCTCGCCTCGATGCAGGCCAACTACGCCGGCGCGCTGGGCATCGCCTATATCAACATTCTCTACGCCCCGCTCCTCGAAGGCATGGATGCCAATGGGCTCAAGCAGATCGCTCAGGAGCTGATCTTCAACGGATCACAGAACGCATTCAGCCGCGGCGGACAGACCCTCTTCCTCGACTTCAACATTCACAGCGGCGTACCGGGCTACCTCAAAGTCGTTCCGGCCATCGGACCGGGCGGCAAATACATGATGCGCCTCAAGGACGGTTCCAAAGCGGATCTCGAAGAGGTGCTTCGCGAAGAGCGCGACACCAGCGGCTATAAAATGATGGATCTGTACCTCACGGAAGAAGACGGCTCCAAACGCCTTGTTCTGCGTGAGACGCTCGGCAAAGAAGGCCTCGTCTACGACGAAACCGTAGCTGCCAACCTTGAAGAACGCGGCGAAAAAATCGTCACCTACGGCGACTACACCAAAGAGAGCCAGGAATTCTGCCGCGCCCTGCTCGAAGTATGGGGCGACGGCGACAAGAATGGCCGCATCTTCGAATTCCCGAAATGCGACTTCCATATCTGCGACGAAACCTTCACCGATCCGGAACAGTTCGAAATCTATCAGGCCGCCTGCGACCTGGCCGAAAAGAACGGCTCGACCTACTTCATCTTCGACCGCGACGAGGTCACCCTCTCCGCCTGCTGCCGCCTGCGCACCACCATCAGCGACAACCGCATGCTGCTGCATCCGGAAAACATGCGCTTCTGCGGTTTCCAGAACGTCACCATCAACATTCCGCAGGCCGCCTACCGCGGCGCACGCCAGGGCGGCGACATCCTGCAGAACTTCTACGACGAAATCGACGCCACCATGGAGCTCGCCGTACAGGCGCACATCCAGAAGAAAACCAGCATCGCTAAAATGATCAGCGGTCCGGGGCATCCGCTGTGGCAGATCGGCAAAGAATCCTGCGACGGCAAACCCTATGTCAACCTGGAAACCTGCACCTATATTCTGGGTCTGATCGGCGTCAACGATGCGGTTCAGTTCCTGATTGGTCAGGATCTGCACGACAGCGAAGAAGCCCAGCAGCTCGGCCTGCGGATTGTGGCGCACATGTACGCCAAAACCAAAAAGCTCAGCAAAAAATACAACCTCAAGTTCACCCTTGAGGAATCCCCGGCCGAATCCGCCGCCCGCCGCATGGCCAAAACCGACCTCGTCTACTTCCGCGACGAAGCCGAAAACATCGTCAAAGGCGCCTCCGAGGATGTCTGCTACTACACCAACAGCATCCACCTCACCGCGGACGCTCCGGTCGGTCTGGTTCAGCGCATTGTTGAGCAGTCCAAATATCACAGCCTGATCGAGTCCGGCGCTATCACCCACGCCTTTGTCGGCGAAGAAAAACCCTCGTCGGCCTCCATTGAAAAGCTGATGACCGAAACCTTCTTCCGCACCCAGTCGGCTCAGGTGTGCATCTCCCCGGAATTCACCTTCTGCAATGAGTGCCACCATCAGACTCGCGGCCTGCTGGAATCCTGCCCGTCCTGTGAGTCCACCGACGTCGTCGGTGAAACCCGCGTGGTCGGCTACTTCTCCAAAGTGCAGAACTGGAACAAGTCCAAGCGCTACGGGGAACTCATCGCCCGCCAGAAAGGTCAGTACAGCGTTGAAACCGCTGATCAGGGCGCAGGCAAACAGCTGGTCAAAGCATAACTTTTATAATCAAGGAACCGATATCATGGCAAAATCCTACAAAATTAAAGTGTTCGGCAAACCCGGTTGCGCAAAATGTAAAACGCTCAACCAGCGCCTCGATAAGCTCCTCGAAGAAACCGAGTGGGCCGATTTCGAAAAAGAATACTGTGATGTTGAAACCGTCGACGGTCTCGTCGCCTTCGCTTCCGCAGAATGTATTAATCCGCAACGCATCCCGGCTATGCTCATCACGCGCAAAGACGAAAAAACCGGCAACTACACCCCGGTTCCGACTCGTGAACCGAAACAGACCGATGAAGTCTGCGGAAAATCAAAGCTCTACCAGTACGTCGGCCTGCAGACAGACTACACGCCGTCGGGTAAAGGACTCATCTCCCCCAAGATGATCACTGCGGTCCTCGAAGAGGCCCGTGCGTGACACCCCCTGGAGCGCAAGCTCCGCGTAAACGGGCGGCCCGGCCGCAAGGCTGGCCGCCCGTTTATGCATTTTTTATAAAAAACAGTCAGGTTTGATTTGAGGAGTTCAAATGAACGCCGAACAAAAACCCGCAGACTCTGCATCGCCCGTTTACGCATTTCTCGAAAAACCCTCCATGATCGACTACCCCGGTCACCTGTGCGGGGTTTTCTTTACGAGCGGATGCAACTTCACCTGCGGCTTCTGCCACAACGCCACCCTGATGGGCAAAAAACAGAAAACCCTCTCCTGGGAGCGGCTCGAGGAAATCTGCCGTAAATTCAAAAACGAATGGGTCGATGCTGTCAGCATCACCGGCGGCGAACCGACACTGGAGCCCGGTCTGGTTGAATTGATTCGCTTCTTCCGCGGCCACGGGTTCAAAGTCAAACTCGACTCCAATGGCTCATACCCCGACGTACTCAAAGAGTGCCTGCCGCTGATCGACTACATCGCTATGGACATCAAAGCCGGACTATCTGGTTACCCCGAAATCGCCGGATTCACTCGCAAAGACATCATCGAAGAGTCCGTCAAGCTCATCATGAGTAGCTCCGTCGAACACGAATTCCGCACCACCGTCATCGATCCGTTCCATACGGATGAACAGATGCATGAAGCTGGTGAGCTCATCAAAGGCGCCAAGCGCTACTGCCTGCAGGCCTTCGTGCCACAGGACTCCCTGCCCGGCGAAGAATTTCGAACCCTCAAGCGCACCACCCCCGACCGTCTGCACTACCTCGAAAAGCTGATGACCCCCTACGCCGATAACATCATCGTCCGCGGTGCCTGACGGAAGTGCGTAACGACCGGCTTGACCGAAAAGCGGGACGGATTTATTCTTATCGGTGGAGGGACGGGAACCCTTCTCAACGTAAGGAGGTGTCATATGCATAGCAACACGAACAAACACCCGGTGGGCAAATGCAAGGGCTGCCCGCTGAACCTTAAAAAGCGGTGCGCGGTATTCAGCCATCCAAAAAAACAGTGGGCGCACGGTCACTGCAAAGGTTATATGAATGAGGCGCTTTATCACCACTACCTTGCGGAGCAGATGCTGGCTCCCCAAAAAAACAGCAAACAGATTCGGAAGGAGAAAATGAACGAGCGGAAGACCATCGAACACCATGACGGGATTTTAAACCCCGGCGGCAGCCGGTGGTGACTTAAATAAAGTCGGGCGCACGGTTTTCGCAAAAGGCGATCAGGCCGGGCAGTGAGGCGGCGGACATACAGCGCCAGAAGATCTGCCAGTCGCCGGAGGTGTAGTAGCCGTCCGCCTGCCGGTCGTACCACTGGTTGACGGAATTGCCCACCCGTGACCGCCAGAAAAAGGCGTCGTGTTTTTTGCAGACTTCAGCCCACAGCTCCTGCGCAAGACCTTCGCCCCGCGCTTCCGGCCCGACGGCAAACTTGGAAAGGTAAAGCCCTTCAGGATGCTCTTCGAGCAGTACCGCGCCGCGATAATTTTCTTCCAGATAAACGTGCGTCACTGCATCGAAGGCATTCGACTTCGGCTTCTTCTTGAAGCTCTCTTCGAGCAGGGTCACCATCTTCGACTTCTCCAATGTCTGAAAATCGGGCGACACGATGGTTGAACCTTTACGGAACAAGGTTCCCGCTCCTTTAACTGTGAAGATCTCTTCGAGCAGGTTCATCGGCGAGGTAACGGAAATATGCGTGCCGGGCCGGGCAGCCAGCAATGCGGAAGCCGTATCGGCCAGCGCCTGCTCTTCATCCGTCAGATGGAGCGTGTTTTCTTTCTGGGTGTAGTAATAGTCGGCATCAAAACCACCCGCCGCGCGGATGAAGTGAACCCGCTTGCCAATGGTTGGAATCATTTTTTCCAAGGTTTTGATGCAGTCTTCCTTCTTCGCCAAGGCTTCTGCGGACAGGGAGCCCGCACTCTCCGACTTTTCCAAAACCTGGAAAAAGACAGGCACCTGATCTTCAGAATTTCCAATGGATTTGACGGGCTCACCACAGGTGTTTGGAAGCTCTGCTTTGGCGAACAAGGGGTTGTCAGCTAATAGATGCCATTTGGCTTCAGCATCGGGACCGCAGAGAACAACGGCAGGCCGCAGACCGAGCCGTAGCAAAAAGTGCAAATCGAAGGCAAGCGCCTCCGCGCCCTGATCAAGGCTTTCCAGATCCGGCACAAGCAGAGCAAAGCAGATGGTGTCGGCGGACTGAAACTTGTTGAGGTAAAGCTCATATTCCTCCCGCCGCCCGATACTGTCGAGAAACAGCCGTATGGTTTTGTTTAAAAGCATGGGAGCAAAAAACCATCATTCTGACGGAAAGTACACCAAATTTACATGCCGTCCAGTGGAGCGACTCTCGTCTCATCTGAATAAAGCAACCTGAAGCAAAACTTTACCCAGCTGATTAGCTGGCAAAAAAATGCTGTATTTCCCATCGACCTTCTCAATAATCCCGCGATCCATTAACTTCCTAAGATGCAGAGACAGTGCCGAGGATGACATCCCGGAAGCCTGCAACAACTGCTCACTGTCCATCGGACCCTCTTTTAAAATCCGAACCAGCTCTATTCTGCGCTGATGAGTAAACGCCGTCGTCTGACGAATCACGGTTGAAAATCTCATGTTGCGATCATGGCACATACGCAGCCCCGCTAATAATTGAGACGCAGAATCCACCGCATCATTCGCCTCAGCGCGATAGATCACCCTCATCTTTTCCCGCCGGCAACTGATCAGTCCGCGGGCATTCAATGCACGGAGCTGTACGCTGGCCTGAGCCGCTCCCATCCCGGTCCGGTATGCCAATTCGCAAACACTCAGCTCCCGCTCATCAAAAAGCACCCACAACAGTCGAAGTCTGGATTCGCAGGCCATAGTGCGACAGGTCCGCCAAAGCGTCGGTCGAAGTTGATTTTGTTCATTCATTTCCTATACCTATATAGGTACGGGATAGTTTTAGCAAAGATATAATATAAATCGTTTGTATATAATTATATGCGTCCCAAGCTGTTTGCAATTTTCAGGGTGGATTTACCCGCTCAAAGGAATCACCCCAAGTACTGCGTGCCGCGCACCCTGTTGCAGCAGCTCACTCTTCACCAGTTCGATCGAAGCGATGTCGAACGGAATCGTCTTCACATCCTTTTGCGTAGCCGAGAGAGGTTGGCTCTGGTGCGCTGGCAACGAAACGAAGTGGAAAGGCAATGTCTGAAAAAATTCATCCTCTACCCTGCCCGCTTTAATTCGCCCAAGCGTAAAGTGCGCGTGAAAACGTCCAGGCTCTATCTCAAGCGCCACCGCCAGCTTTTTGTGCAGTTCCAGCAACTCGGGTGGGGCATCAATGCCAACCCAGAGGGCGCCGGATTTTTTGAACAGGCCGAGGCCGTTCAAGGAAGTTCCAATGTTGGGAATATTTTCCGCCGTTTTTTCCAATGTTTGGAAAATCTGTCCGACACGGTCCGCCGGAATGTCCCCCAGGAAAAGCAGTGTGATGTGAAAGGTTTCGGGGTCGGTCCATTTGATGCGCAGGCCGGAAGACGCGAGAGACTTTTTGAGTTCGCGCTGAACGCGGATGAGTTCGGCGAGCGCCGCATCATCCGGACGGGCGGCCATGAAGGCCCGGATCGTTTCAGTCGATGAGGTGGTCATGGAGCAGTTTCCGCAGGGTTCGTTCGGTTTGGTCGAGCAACGCGGCTTTTTTTTTCGGGGCGGTGAGGCGAATCTCGACTCGCCCAAACCCTGGATAAAATCCAATGGAAAGCTCCCCTTCGAGCTCCCTCCCTTCGGCTTCGCTCAGGACAGGCAGGGCAGGCGAACATTGGAATGTTGAGTTTTCGAGCAGCGTGACGATTGCAGATTCGCCGATGCCCTGCGTGGTTAGCACCCGCAGTTCGAGCGGCACGGCATCGGGAAAGTTTTTTCGAAGCCACGGGACGATGTGGTCATTGAGGACGGCGGCAAATTCGTTTGGCGGGCCGGGAACAACAAACAGGGTTTTGCCCGTCTCCGGATCTAGCCGCTGGGCCGCAGCGGCACCAGCGGAATTAATCAGTGTTTCGGCTCCTTCGATGATCAGCGCCATCCGCTCCGAAGCCGGGTTCATGGGATACCCGCGCGCGGCATAGCGCTTTTTTATTTCTTCAAGCGCGGAGGGAGAACTAACGATGTCGCGGTTGAAAAGCGCGGCGAGTGCTTCGCGGGTGATGTCGTCGGAGGTGGGGCCGAGGCCGCCGCTGACGATGACGATATCGACCCGCTCAAAGGCTTCGCGCACGGCGGACTGAATGGTTTTGATGCTGTCGGGGATGGTGGTGTCGCGCGACAGACTGAGGCCGATTTCTGAAAGCACGGCGCCAAGGGTCTGCGCGTGCGTGTTGAGTGTGCGCCCGCTGAGCAGTTCGGTTCCGATAGAGATGAGTTCGATGGAGTTTTTCATCGGCGAAGGGCCTCGATGGGGCTGAGGTTGGCGGCTTTCCACGCGGGATGAGTTCCGAAGATGATGCCGGTCATAATGGAGACGGTGAGCGCAACGATGACGCTGCCTGGCGTGACAATGGTGGGCATATCCGCGGTGTGTTTGATCAGCAGCGCGATCAGGAAGCCGATGCCAACCCCGAGAACTCCGCCGAGTCCTGTGAGTGTGACGGCTTCAAAGAGAAACTGGGTGAGGATGGTCCGGCGCTGAGCGCCGAGGGCGCGCAGGGTTCCGATCTCTTTGGTGCGTTCGTAGATATTGGCGAGCATAATATTCATGATGCCGATGCCGCCGACGAGGAGGGAGATGGCGGCAATGGAGCCCATGACGACGGCAAAAACACGCTGAGTGGCCTGTTCGGCGAGGAGCAGTTCGTACGGCACACTGATGGTGTAATCGGGCAGTTCGTGGGTTCCGGCCAAATAGGTTCGAATGCGATCCGCCGTGTTTTTGAGATAATCCAAATCCTGAACCTGAATATACACATAGTCGGCTTCCACTTTGAGCGCATCCCGGTTGAAGATCGAGAGCAAGGTATCGTATTCAACATACACCATGTTATTGATGTCATATTTTCCGGCCAATTTTGAATGCAGCGGATTGTTGAGCAGGCCAACCACCTCAAAGGTGGCCCCATACACCGAAACCGTTTTTCCCAGCGGATCGTCCAGACCAAACAGCTGGCGGGCGGCATCCACCCCGACGGAGCAGACCTGTGACGCAGTCACGCCGTCTAGTTCAGAAATCCAGCGTCCGCGCGGATCGGCGTTTTCGGACCGGGAAATATTCAGAAACTCAGGATCCGCCCCCACTAAAACCACATCGGTCGGCCTCCCATTGGCATAGATGGTCTGGCGGAGGCCCACCACCGGAACAACCTTTTTAACGTTGTCTAACGCGGTTTTGAAATGGGCGATGTCCTCGCTGGTAATCCCGTAATAATAGATGTTTTCTCCGCCGGTCGCATTAGCCTGAGGTTCCTCGGAGTGCAGGATAATATTATCAACTCCCTGCCGCCGAATCCGTTCGATTGATTCGACCCGGGCCCCTTCGCTGACCGCCAGCATGCCGACCACTGCGGCCACTCCGAGTACGACGCCGAGCATGGCAAGCAGGGAGCGGAAGGCGTGGTGCTTCAGGCTCAGCCAGGTCGATTCGAGATTGTAAAACAGACTCATTGGCGCACCACGTTTCCGTCATGAAGCTCGATGACCCGCTGAACCTCTTTTTCGTACTCGGCGTTATGCGTGACCATAATCACGGTATGGCCCTCAGCCACCAGTTCGTGAAAGACTCCGATGATTTCATCGCCGGTTTTTACATCGAGATTGCCAGTCGGCTCGTCGGCGAGAATCACCGTGGGCTTGTTGGCCAGTGCACGGGCGATGGCAACGCGCTGGCACTGCCCGCCGGACAGTTGAGACGGGCTGTGAGCAAGACGGTCACCCAGTCCAACGCGGGTTAGCAACTCCGCCGCGCGGTCTCTCATTTCGTGCCGGTCGACTCCGGCGAAGCGCATCGGCATGCAGACATTTTCGAGGATCGAGAAGTGAGGAAAGAGGTTGAAGGACTGAAAAATAATGCCGACTTCCCGGCAGCGGATTTCGGAACGGGCAGCGTCGGTCAGCTTCGCCACATTCCGGCCTTCGAGCAGATAATCGCCGGTGGTGGGCTCGTCGAGCAGTCCGAGCATGTTGAGCATCGTGGACTTGCCGGAGCCGGATGCGCCATAAATGGCGACAAAGGTTCCCTCTTCAACACATAAGGTGGCGGGTCGCAAGGCATGTACGGCCGTGGGGCCGCTGCCGTAAACCCGGCTGATTCCCTGCAATTGAATCAAGCTCAACTTACAGCTCCTCCCGGCTCAACAAAACACGATCTCCTTCTTCGAGCCCTTCCAGAATTTCCACATAACTGCTGGAGCTTCGCCCAATGACGACTTTCCGCGCTTCCGAACCAACCGCCTTCTTGACCTGGCAGTACACGTCGCCTTCTTTGACAAACAGTGCCTCGACCGGAACGAAGAGGACGCTGGAGATCACTTCGGAAATCATGTCGACCTCAACGGTCATGCCCGGCCTCAGAGACGGGTCGTTCTGCTCCAGGCTGATAATGGTTGGGTATATTTTAGGACTGCTTCGATCCCAGAAAACCAGACTGGTTGCCAAATCGGAAACCTTCTCAACAACCCCGGACAAACGGAGGTTGGGCAATGCTTTGATGCGCATTTCGGCACGCATTCCCGGATCAATTTTCGAGCGGGAAATTTCAGGGATATCGACATTCACGACCAGCCGGCTTAAATCGGGAATGCTGCCGATGATTTCGCTGCGGTTCATTTTGGCTCCAACCACAATCTCTTTTTGCTGCTGATTATGGCGGCGTGGGTTGGGGTCGCCATACGAAATGGCGCCATTCACCGGCGCGGTCACTTTCAGCATCGCGATATTCTCAAGCAGATCCCTTTTCTGCTGCTTCAGGCTGTGAAGAAGCCGTTCCTGAGTCTGAATTTTCCGCTCGATCTGCAGGCGCTGCGCGGCCGAGTTGACGAGCTCTTTCTGCAGGTCCATCTCGGCTCTGACCTGATCCTGCTCTAGCTTGCGGGACTGCTGAGGAAAGGTGTACTGCTTGAAGATCCGCAGGTCGTAGGAGGCTTTTTCCTCGTTGCTCTCCAGCTCCTCGCTTTGCATTTCCGAGTTTTCGACCTGCTCTTCTATTTCCAGGCGGGCGGCTTCGTCGCCCATCGAGGCGGACAGAAGACTGGCTTTGAGCGAAGCGAGGTTTTGTTCCTCATCTTCCACATCCTGGCGGGCGGCCGCCAGATCCTGCTGGAAGTTTTTCTTGGCCAGCGGAGCATCTTCACTCACATATTTTTCGAGAGCTTCCCTGCTGATGCGATGGGCATCGGTCGCCGCTTTGATGGCGCTGACAATATCCGCAATTTTCATCTGATAGTCTTGCTGCAGAATCATCAGGTTTTTCTCGGCCTCTTCGATTTTGATGGTCTGATCTTCGAGCTCATCGAGATAGGTCTCGTCGGAAAACGCAACGATCTGATCGCCCTTTTTCAGCACGGTCTGATCCTCCACGGCTTCGATGATGTCGAGGCCCTGTTTGGAGACGGGCGGCGCTTCGATGATGTAGCGCTTAACGGCATCCAATACGCCGTTGGCGGTGATGACGATGTTGAAATCACCGCGAACCACCTCGTAGATCTGGTCGGGCTGGTCGTCGCCGCCGTCTTTGCCGCATCCCGTGAGAAGAGTAGCCGCCGCCAAGGCGACGAGCAGACTGCGGATAAACTGTGTAGAGGCCGGTTTCATAAGTTTTCCGCCTTATTTAAACAACCGGAACAAGTCGCGAAAAAAGGAACGTTTCTGCTGAGGCATCGCCGCATGGGAAGCATCAATCCGTTCCTGCAGCTGATCCGGAACCTGGCTGGGATCAATGGTATCAACCGACAACTTCGCCGGATCAACGATGTTCACCGTCAGGAAAATGACGAGTTGCGAACGGATTTCCTCACTAAAGGAGGCGCGGAACAGGGTTCCGATCAGCGGGATGCTTCCTAGGATTGGAACCCGTCTTTCGGTTTCGATTTTTTCTTCCCGGAGAAGTCCGCCGATAGAGACCATCTGGGTGTCGTTCATCTCCAGCATGGTGCTGGCATTGCGAATCGCAATGACCGGGTTGCGCCCGGCGGCCGATTCTTCATAGCGGATAATGTTAGAAACCTCGGGACTGACTTCTAGCACAACCCGGTCTTCAAAAATAGACTCCGGTGTAACCCGCAGCTTGATCCCGACTGATTTATATTCGACGGAATAGCTGGTTCCGCCCGAGCCGACGTTCGACTCAGTAATCGGGATGTCTTCGCCGGACAATATGTTTCCGGTGTGTCCGCGCCGCATAATCAGCGAGGGAGAGGAAAGAATACGCGCGGTGCCCTTCGTTTCGAGGAAGGTCAGAAACGCCGAGAAAATGGTCTGCTCATCCGGATCGTAATACATGTAGGAGGAGGAACCGTTCAGACTGGCCGGATTGCCGCCGGAAGGCAGGATCGCATCCATCATACGCGTCGCGAAATCCGAGTTTAGAATGCTGTCCGTCGCAGCGCCGCCAGGTAACGCCGTCAACTTTTCCATCCTCTGAAACTGATTGTATTGCAGGCTGAGATCTTTTTCGAAGCCGTCGGTGATCTGGAACTCGACTACGCTGGCGCTGACGAGCACCTGGCGAACCGGGCGGTCGATGGCTTCCGCAATTTTTTTAAGCTTCTCGAGGTGCTCACGCTCATCGGAGATGATTACCAGATCCGAATCATCACAGTCGGACAACTCCCCATTGACGGAGAGAAACGGCTCAAGCGCCCGGCTGAATGCTTTGCCGCCAACATGTTTGCATTCATAGACAAACATTTCCCGATTGCTGGAATCTTCTTCGGAAAACTTCATGGCCAGCTTGGAGAAACTGCCCATGATCTCATCAAAATTTTCCTGATCGCCGGTTAAAGCCGGGGCCGGGTCGGCCACCTGCTGTTCCGCCGCTGCGGCCTCAACTCTTTTAGCCTTAAACGCGGCGATCTCCTCCGGTGTGAGTTGCGGACGCTCCCCGTCCCCTCTCGCTTGCGCGGGCTGCTGAGCCAGTACCGAAAAAGAAGACACACACAGAATCAATAAAAGAACTTTTTTCATATCACCTTCCCTACTCATGGCCCCGCACCCGGGGTAGACTCAAGACAACGTACCACGCCGTTTTTTATTGCAATCAAACTTTATCGCCATAGCCCTCAGGATGGGTCTGGTGCCAGTTCCAGGCGCCTTCCACGATGGAGCGAAGGTCGGCGTATTCCGGTTTCCATCCGAGGATGGTTTTCGCTTTAGTGGAATCGGAAACCAGGCGGGTGCAGTCGCCGGCGCGACGCTCCTGCAGTTCAGCGGGAATTGGATGGCCAGTGACTTCGCGGGCAACATCGATGACTTCCTTGACGGAGTAGCCGTCGCCGTTGCCGAGGTTGAAGGCGCCGGACAGGCCGGGTTTGAGCGCAAGGATGTGCGCCTGAGCCAGATCGCGGATGTGGATATAGTCACGAATGGCGGTTCCGTCGGGCGTGTCGTAGTCATCGCCGAAGATATAGATTTTTTCGCGCTTGCCCTGAGCCACCTGCAGGATAAGCGGGATGAGGTGGGTTTCCGGCGCGTGATCCTCACCGTACTGCTCGGTGGCGCCGCAGGCGTTGAAATAGCGCAGAAAGACGCATTCAACGCCGTGAATCTGTTCGGCCCACTGGAAGATCTTCTCGCACAGAAGCTTAGACTCGCCGTAGACGCTTTCCGGCTTCTGCGGCAGAGATTCATCCATCGGCATTTTTTCGGGTGTGCCGTAGGTGGCGCAGGTAGATGAAAAGATCAATTTTTTGCAGTCAGCGGCCACCATGGCTTTCATCAGGTTGAGTGAGCCGGTGACGTTGTTTTCGAAGAAGGGAAGCGGATCAACCATGGATTCGCCCACTTCAATGTAAGCGGCAAAATGAATGACTGCTTCGGGTTTTGCCCCGGCAAACGCGGCGGCGATGGTGTCCGGCTTGCGCAGGTCGCCTTGAATAAACTCTGCCCGCGGATCAATCGCGGCGCGATGCCCGCGTTCCAGATTATCAAACACCGTCACATCATGCCCCGCATCGCAAAGCATCTCTGTGGTCACGCTTCCAATATATCCGGCACCGCCAGCAACTAATACCCTCATAAAGATTTCCCCGATTGATCCGTACGGCAAGATAACGTCAACGCTGTTCTGCGCCAAGCCTTTCTATTAAAGGGAGTCTTTTTTTATCCCGCCGACATTGCTGCGCGCCAACCTCACTGAACCATTCTCTTCGGTCCTTGTTTGCTGGGCAAATTATGCGTCGCTTCGCTTGCGCGCGGCCAATACCCCGCAATCGACCGTGACCGATCTGACCACACGCACCATTGCAATCAGCCAAAAAACCTTTGTTTCTATGCCCATTGCAGACATCGCGGAAGGGAATGGGTTTGAAGAATAAGGCAAAGCCCCATACAATGCGGGAAAGCCCAACAAAAAACAGGAGCGTTAGATGTCCCTGCCGAAAACAGATCCGGTTGCAAAAGCCCCTGCCTCGTCCAACAAACCCACTAAACGTTTGGGCATCGTAGTAAACATGATCACACACAAAACCTGGAGAGTTGTGGCCATTCTGGCTGTTCTGCTGATTACAATCGAGACCGGTGTTATGTTGTTGTGTCACGTTCTGGCCATCAACTCGGTCGTTGCGATTGTTCTAGGCCCGCTACTGCTGGGAATCGTCGGCACGCCGCTCCTGTACCTGTTGGTTTTCCGCCCCCTGCAACGGGCCGCAGCATCTGCAGAAGATTTTGCCGAAAAGGCTCAGGCCGCAAGCGTAGCTAAAACGTCATTCCTAGCCAACATGAGCCACGAAATCCGCACCCCGATGAATGCAGTGATCGGCATGACCGATCTGCTAATGGAAACCGATCTCGACCCGGAACAGCACGACTCCGCCAGCATCATTCGCGTCAGCGGCGAAGCTCTTCTGACCCTGATTAATGATGTTCTCGACTTCTCTAAAATTGAATCGGGACACATGGAGCTGGAACAACAGGATTTCGATTTAAGCCAGTGCATTGAAGAATCGCTCGACCTGATGGTGCCCAGAGCCGCTGAAAAAGACATCGAACTGATCTACGAAATCGATGGCAATGTCCCGTTGGTCATCCGGGGCGATAAGGGCCGATTGCGGCAGATTCTGCTCAACCTGCTGAGTAATGCCGTCAAATTCACTCATGAGGGCGAAATCTGCGTTTCGGTAACCGCCCGGCAGAGCGAACGGGGCCATGAAATTGAATTTGCGGTTCGCGATACCGGCATCGGTATTGAACCGGACAAACTGGAGCAGATCTTTGCCGAATTCACACAAGCCGATGTTTCCACCACCCGGCAATACGGCGGAACAGGGCTCGGACTGACAATCAGTCGGAAACTGAGCGAACTGATGGGCGGCCGCATGTGGGCCGAAAGCGTTCCCGGCGAGGGCACCACCTTCCGCTTCACCCTGAGCACTCCCGTTGCGAAACAGGTTCGAACCATTCGAAGCGATCAAAAAGCCTTTGATGTGACCCATCGCGATGTGCTCATCGTGGATGACAACGAAACCAACCTGAAAATCCTCTCTGCCCAGCTGACCCACTGGGGTCTGACGCCGGTTGTTTTCGATACGCCGCATGCCGCACTCGAATCCATTGCGCAAGGTGATCAATACGCCCTGATGATCAGCGACATGCAGATGCCTAAAATGGACGGCACCATGCTGATTAGCGAGGTGCGCAAACACCGGTCGGCGGCGGAGCTGCCAATCATTATGCTGACCTCACTGGGGCTTGAAAATCCGAATGAAGCGCTGGATATTTCCGCCTATCTCACCAAGCCAGCCAAGCCGGCCCAGCTCTACCAGAACATCTCCAACATCCTGCACGGCAAAGACGGAAACTACACCAAAGTTCTTGCATCCGTCCACACGCACGAAGCCGCCCGGCCACTGAATATCCTTCTTGCGGAAGATAACCGGCTGAATCAGAAAGTCGCCCTGCGCATGCTCGAGAAAATGGGTTATCATGCCGATCTGGCCAACGACGGCATCGAAGTGCTCGAAATGGTTAAGAAAAACGAATATGACCTCATCTTCATGGATGTTCAAATGCCTCGGATGGACGGAATGACCGCAACAGAAGAAATCATCAAACACTTTGCGGACGACAAGCGCCCGCTCATTATCGGCATGACCGCCCATGCTGCGAATGAGGAGCGCGAGCGCGGGTTGGCCGCCGGAATGGACGACTACCTCACCAAACCGATCCAGCTGGTCAAACTAAAAGAAGTTCTCTGGACGCTTCAGGGACAAGCTGGCTGACCGATTTTTCCGCCCGGGGCGAAGACGGGAGAGGCTGGCGCTACTGCGACGGCAACGAGCGAAGCGAAGAGGCAACCCCCGGAACGTTTCCCTCTACATTTTGCCGATTCAGCGCCATTGCTACGTGCCAGTCTCATTGAACCACTCCCTTCGGTCATTATTTGCTGCGCAAATTATGCGTCGCTTCGCTCGCGCGCGACCAATGCCTTGAAGTCGACTGCGAACGGTTTGACCCAACGAACCGTTGCAATCGGCCTATAAAAATCTTTCTTTTTATGCGCATTTCAGACACACTAAATCCTAATAGATTTGAAGATTAAAATAAAGCAACCCCCATATAGTTAAGGAACGTTAGATGTCCCTCCCAAAAACAGGTCTGACTACAAAACCCTCTGTCTCGGCCGAACAACCCGGCGGCCCTTTGGATGTAGTAATAAAATGGCTCATAGAAGACCCCTGGAGGGTCGTGGCCGCCCTGGCCGTTCTGCTGCTGGCAACCGAGACCGGGATTATGATTTTGTGGCACAAGCTGGGCATCAGCTCCGCACTGGGGATTTTTCTGGCCCCTCTGCTGCTGGCACTCGTCGCCGTGCCGCTCCTGTACCTGTTGGTTTTCCGCCCCCTGCAACAGGCCCAGGAGTCCGCCGAAGAGGCGCGACAAGAAACCCGCCAAAACGTTGATTTTCTGAAAAGCATCATGGACTCGGTTCCTGACAAAATGATGGTGGTGGGCCCCGACCGCCGAGTTCTGCTCGCAAACCGGGCCGTCCGGACCGAATTCGGACAAGATCCATCTGAAGCGGGCCTTTGTTGCCACCAGGTCTCTCATCAGTCTGAAACGCCCTGCGATGGCGAAACCACCCCGTGCCCCCTGCAGGAGGTTTTAAAAACCGGAGCTGTAAAAGTTGTAATTCACGAACACCCCAACAAAGACGGGGAGATGCGATTCGTGGAAATAACCACCTCGCCGGTATGGGATGCACAGGGGAAAATCACAAGCGCCATCGAGCACTGCCGCGACGTAACCCAGCGTGTTCAAGTGGAACAAAAGCTCAAGGATGCCATTCACTCTGAGAAACACTATGCTGAAAAGGCTCAGGCTGCCAGCTCAGCTAAAACCTCGTTCCTGGCCAACATGAGCCACGAAATACGCACGCCGATGAATGCGGTGATCGGCATGACCGATCTGCTGATGGAAACCGACCTCAACCCGGAACAGCGCGAGTCCGCAAACATCATTCGCACCAGTGGTGAGGCCCTCATGTCCCTGATTAACGAGGTTCTCGACTTCTCGAAAATTGAATCAGGACATATGGAGCTGGAACAGCAGGATTTCGATTTAAGCCAATGCATTGAAGGATCGCTCGACCTGATCGTGCCCAAAGCCGCCGAAAAAGACATCGAACTGGTCTACGAAATCGACGGCAATGTCCCGACGGTCATCCGGGGCGATACAGGCCGATTGCGGCAGATTCTGCTCAACCTGCTGAGCAACGCCGTCAAATTCACTCATGAAGGTGAAATCTGCGTTTCGGTAACTGCCCGGCGATTTGAACAGGGCCATGAAATTGAATTTTCAATTCGCGATACCGGCATCGGCATTGAACCGGACCAGATGGAGAAAATCTTTAAGGAATTCACACAGGCCGATATCTCCACCACCCGACAATACGGCGGAACAGGGCTCGGGCTGACGATCAGCCGGAAACTAAGTGAACTGATGGGCGGACGCATGTGGGCCGAAAGCGTTCCCGGCGAGGGCGCCACCTTCCACTTCACCCTGTGCGCTGCCGTCGCGAAACAGGTTCGAACCATTCGACGCGATCAAACAGCCTTTGATGTGACGGGCTACGAAGTGCTCATCGTGGATGACAACGAAACCAACCTGAAAATCCTCTCCGCCCAGCTGCATCGCTGGGGTCTAACCCCGACCGTCTTCAACACACCGGAGTCTGCGCTCGAATCCATTGAAAAGGGCGACAAATATGCCCTGATGATCACCGATATGCAGATGCCGAAAATGGACGGCACGATGCTGATTAGCGAGGTGCGCAAGCACCGCGCCGCCAAAGAGCTTCCGATCATTGTGCTGACCTCACTGGGGCTTGGAAGACCGGATGAATCGTTGGATATTTCCGCCTATCTCACCAAACCAACCAAACCGGCCCAGCTCTACCAAAACATCTCCAACATTCTACGCGGTGATAGCGGAAGCTATACCGAACTCATCACTACCGTCCGCACACACGACAACGCCCGTCCACTGAATATCCTTGTCACGGAAGACAACCTGCTGAATCAGAAAGTAGCTATGCGCATGCTCGAGAAACTCGGTTATAAGGCCGATCTGGCCAACGACGGCATGGAAGCAGTGGAGATGATCGAGAAAAAATCCTACGACCTTGTGCTGATGGATATTCAAATGCCACGCATGGACGGACTAACCGCAACAAAGGAAATCATTAAACACTTTGAGGGCACGACCCATAAGCGCCCGCTGGTTGTCGGCATGACCGCCCACGCCGCCAAAGAAGAGCGCGAACGCGGTCTGGCCGCCGGAATGGACGATTACCTGACCAAACCCATTCAGCTAGTCAAACTCAAAGGCGTGCTGTGGAAAATTCAGGTGCAAAACGGTTAACGCTCATTCTGCTTCACTTCCCGCAAGAGGCCGCGCTAGCAAAGCCCATGGAATCTCAGCCCTTTGTTCTGCGCCGGACGTGGGGGCGCAACTGCTTCATCTGAGTGCGGCGTTCCGCCAAACCGCGCACCACCGTCACCGGCTCGCCGGTTTCGTAATCGAGACCAGTGTAATACGTCGCGGCGGCGGGCGTCATCGGCAGCGGAATAAAATCCTGCACCTGCTGCAGCTTCCACTCCTCTTCGCGAACAAATTGCTCCACGGCCTTCATCTCCTTTTCCGTCGAACCGGGAAAGTTGGAAATAAAGTACGGAACCATATACTGCTTTTTGCCGGCCTTGCGGCTCTCCTTGTCGAACTCCTTCTGAAATTCAACAAAGCAGCCCGGCCCCGGCTTGCGCATTTTTTTGAGCACCTCGGCGTGCATATGCTCCGGCGCCACCTTCAAATGGCCGGACACATGGTGCTTTGCCAGCTCGCGAATGTATTCCGGCGTGCGCAGTGCCACATCCATACGGATACCCGACTGCACAAACACGTGCTTTACCTTTTCGAGCTCGCGCACCCGGCGCATCAAATGAATGGCCGCCGTCGCGTCCAATTCCAGATTGGGGCAGATCGACGGATAGAGGCAGCTTGCGCGCTTACAGGTTTTGCACGCCTCGCACACCCCGTTAGTACACCCATACAGATTGGCGGTCGGTCCGCCGATATCGGTCACCGTGCCATGGAACCACGGCTGATCCGCCAAATCCTGTACCTCGCGCACCACCGACTCTTCGGAACGGCTGGTCAGAAAACGGCCCTGATGCAGCCCCAACCCGCAAAAGGTACAACCGCCGCCACAACCGCGCACCACCGTCACCGACTCCTTGATCATCACATACGCCGGAACCGGTTCTTTATACGACGGATGCGGAAGCCGCGTATAAGGAAGCTCATAAACACGATCCATTTCTGCGGTGGAAAGCGGCTCAGCTGGCTTTTCAATCAACACGGCGCGTGCGCCATGCATCTGCACCAGCGGCTTGCCGGAAAATGGATTCTGCTCGCGCTCGGTCAACTGCGTCAGTTCCAGCACCGTCTTTTTGTCGGCCTTGCACGCCTCAAACGACGGAAGCTCCACGCACGCCGACAAATCGAGCGCGACGGTCTCCTTGCCACCCAAAAACCGCGCCGTGCCGGAAATGCCCACCAGTGCTTCATCTGCATCAAGCCGCCGGGCGGTTTCGCGGATGGCGTGCTCGCCCATGCCGTAGACCAACAGGTCGGCTTTAGCGTCAGCCAGAATCGAAGGGCGCAGCTTATCCTGCCAGTAATCGTAATGCGCGGTGCGGCGCAGGCTGGCTTCAATACCGCCGAGTACCGTCGTGATGCCGGGAAACGCCTTTTTGGCCAGTTGCGTATAAACCACTGACGCCAAATTGGGGCGTTTGCCGACTTCCCCGCCGGGCGTGTAGGAATCCTCCCTGCGCTTGCGGCGCGCGGCAGTGTAGTGCGAGAGCATGGAATCGAGATTACCCGCTGTGATTCCGCAAAAAAGCCTCGGGCGGCCCATGGCGGTCAGCGACTCGGGATCTGTCCAATCCGGCTGGGCGATGATGCCGACGCGCCAACCGTCGGCTTCGAGCACGCGGCCGACCACCGCCGCGCCAAAGGCCGGATGGTCAATATACGCATCGCCGGTGATGATCAACACATCGAGCTCATCCCAGCCACGAGCCTTCATCTCCGCTTTAGACACAGGTAAAAACTGTTTTTTGACTTTCGACATAGCTGTTTTTCCAATGTCTGGAAAAATATAGCAAGCCGCAACGCGCTGCCCGCAGTGCTACAGCATTTCAGGCGGGAGTTGCTTCCAGACGTTGGAAAGGATCATCCCAGATTTTCCAATGTTTGGAAAGTTGAGAGGGTGCCGGAACTTCCGGCTTCCAAACATTGGAACTTTTATCTGTGCCGCGAGGTTATGAGTTCCAAAGTTTGGAAACTTTTCAGCGCATTTTTTCCAAGGTTTGGAAAACATTTTCTAACGTGACCGAGGTGCTCACAAATACCCGTATAGATAGCTCGGGTTTCATCTAGACATCTCCGGAAATCGAGCCTAAAACGGCCCTGTCCAAACAAGGGAGAGGATAGATATAGAAACTGAAACCGTCCATCGAGACAGGAGAAAATCATGAGAGCAAAACTTATTCTTTTGACCACCCTCCAATGCGCGCTTGCGTTCGCCGGCCCAAGCCGGCCCGTCACTTCCGACACCTTTCAGACGCAATCCCCATGCGGCCCTTTATGGGACAGCATGGCTGTGCAGGGCCAATGGTTCCTCGACCCAACCTCCGGCACGACCAACGCCTGTACGCGAGAATATCATGACAATGATAACTCACTGACGATAGCAGGGGTTGTTCAGAGCATCACCACCAACGCATTAGGCAACATTACAGGATTTGCGATTCTGGCAACGGTATCCAACAGCCTCCCCGCCGATTATTCAGGTGGAAGCGTGACCAACAGTCATGGTGAAGTGCAGGCCGCATCCGGTGTAACCAGCGGTGAAGACCTAATGCAACAGGTGCGTATTACCGCCGAATTCGCTCTAGCCGATACCAATATGGTGCCGGCGGGCAGCGCACCGCCCTACTGGCCCGATCCGGGTTCTGGCGGCACTTATTATATTGTGGCCGCCAATGAAGACGAACGGGCATGGTACTGCTGGACGCCGGGTCAGCAGCAACCGTATCAACCGGCGGGACAGTTCCAGGTTCCATCATGGAAACTAGTTCCGTTCGATATTCCCGCCGGCGGGCAGTCAACCGTACTGATGCAGTTCACTGTAACGGGATCCGGCATGCCCATCAGTGATTACCGCCACAGCGTGATCCGCGCCAGCCAGCAGATGGGAATGGATGTACTCTATAATCGGCACACCTCTTTGAAAATCAGCCACTGGCTCGATACCCTGCTGATCGACAACGGCAGTTATATCTCTACACCGCTGCCTCCATTCTGGACGGGGGAAGAGATCGAATACATCTACGCTTCGGACGCCTCCGTTTTTTACAACGATGAAGAAGATGTGGTGTCGCACAAGATGCACTACCCGCAGCTCCCGGACCCCAACGGTTGGGATGTCCGCGCCTGCAATTGGGAAGTACAGTCTGGCGGAGACGGCAAGACCAAGATTCTCGCAGATGACTTCCTCTGCACCGCCAGCGGCCCCATCACCAACATTATTTTCTGGGGCTCATGGTTTTACGACGAGTTTGATGTGGCAGATCCTTATCAGGGAATCACCAACATCCACCTGAGCATCCACAACGATATTCCCGACCCCGATGATGAGGGCCCTCTTTTCAGCATGCCGGAACTGCCCGCGCTGCAGGAATGGAACCTCGACCCTCACAATCCTCCAGCGGGATGGAGTGTGACGATCACACCGGAAGAGCCCTCTATGCAGGGATGGTACGATCCGAATCTGGGCGAATATATTCCAAACAACCATTCCAACTATTTCCGCTACGACATCACGATTCCAACCGAAGAGGCCTTCATCCAAACCAGCAATACCATCTACTGGCTCGATGTCTCCGTGGAAACAGCCTTCGGTCAGTGGGGCTGGAAAACCACCACTAACCACTGGAACGACGACGCCGTCTGGGCCGACATACCCGTCGCCCAGTGGCAAGAACTCTACGAGCCACCACTGTTCGAACAGTCCATGGACCTCGCCTTCATCATCGACGGCCCAGACGAACAGGAGCCGGAGGACTTCGACTGGGGCGATCTGCCGGACAGCTACAACACGCTGGCCGCAAACAACGGGGCCAACCACACGATCAGCCAGACCTATATCCTCGGCGCAACCATTGATGCCGAGACTGACGGCCAGCCCACGGCCGCCGCAAACGGGGATGATGTGAATAATCTGGCTGACGAAGACGGCATCACATTCACGTCGTCGTTTGTACCCGGACAAAGCGTCACCTTTAACGCCACCGCTTCCGCCGTCGGACAACTCGATGTCTGGATGGATCTAAACGGTAACGGAACATGGGATCTTCCAACTGAGCACGTTTTCAGCAGCGGTGTTATTGCCGGGTCGAACCCGCTCAGCTTCCTTTTGCCGATTGGAACACCGGCGGGGCAGAATTATCTGCGCTTCCGCTACACGAGTTCCGCATCCGCATACGCAAGCGGCGCTCCGCTACCCACCGGCAATGCCACCGACGGTGAAGTGGAAGACTACACCGTGGATGTCGAAGAACTGGACTGGGGTGATGCGCCCGACACGCCCTATCCAACGCTTGCCACCAGTAGCGGCGCTGCCCATATCATCCTGGGAGGTGGGCTGAACCCGTTCCTCGGCAGCCTGGTCGACCCCGAACCGAATGGCCAACCGACCGTGCTGGCCGACGGCGACGATCTCGATGTCCTCTACTCGTCTTCAGGCGACGATGAAGACGGCGTTACCTGGTTGACTCCGTTTGTCCCCGGTGCCGTGGCACAGGTACAAGTCGTAGTGGGGGGGCCGGGTGGATCGGTTGATGCATGGATCGATTGGAATGCAGATGGAATATGGGCAAATCCCGGTGAGAAAATAATAGGCACCGGTGTGCTGACACCCGGATCATACACATATCTCGTCCCTGTTCCGACCCATGCTGCACCAGCAACAAACACCTATGCGCGGTTCCGCATCAGTTCCGCCGGAGGACTCCCTCCGTCCGGACTCGCACAAGATGGCGAGGTCGAAGACTACATGCTCAATATTGATGATGTGCAGGAGATTGATTGGGGCGATGCGCCAGATACACCCTATCCGACGCTTCGAGCCAACAACGGCGCGCACCACTTAATTGGAAACCCTTTATTCTTAGGAAACTATGCGGATGGAGAACCGGATGGTCAGCCCACAGCGAACGCTGACGGTGACGACATAGATCTCGTCTACCCCTCGGCAGGCGACGACGAAGATGGAATAAACCTTATCTCATTGCTCCAACCGGGTGGGTTTGCCTCTGTCGATGTGATTGCCTCTATTCCAGGGTTTATCGATGCCTGGATAGACTTTAACAATGACGGCAGCTGGAATCAAACGGGTGACCGAATATTCAACAATCAACCGGTGGGCCTAGGTCTTACCTCACTCGTCTTCCCGGTTCCGCTCACGGCATCTCCTGGCAACCCGGCTTATGCACGTTTCCGCCTCAGCGGGGGTACCAGTGCCTATCCCGCCGGTGTCTCCTATACAGGATTGTGTATGGATGGTGAGGTTGAAGACTATGAGTATTACATCACGCCTCTTGCAGGCGGTACGGACTGGGGTGATGCACCGGATCCATCCTACCCAACGCTGAGTGCCAGCGCCGGCGCCAGCCATACCATTGCAGCCGGTGTTGTGCTCGGCGCAACCATCGATGCCGAGACTGACGGCGTCCCAAAAACGGCAGCCGACGGCGATGATACCACCGGCCTTGATGACGAAGACGGCGTCGCCTTCACCTCCCAAGTCGTGGCGGGAACCAACGCCACGGTGGTGGTTGTGGGCGGTGTGTCCGGAGGCCTTCTCGACGCGTGGATCGACTTCAACGCCGACGGCAGCTGGAGCGATCCATCCGAACATCTGTGGGGCGGCACAGCGCAAACAGTAAATCCGGGGGCCAACAACTACAGCTTTACAGTTCCGGGACTTCCGGCGCAGGCGCTCGGCCCGACGTACGCCCGCTTCCGCATCTCCTCGGCTGGCGGACTCCTGCCGACCGGAGCAGCGGCAGATGGCGAAGTAGAAGACTATCTGGTCGAACTCTACCAGCCGGCTCCCACCAACCTCATCATCACCAATATCACTGTCACACTCTCCAATGCCTTGGCCAAAGTCGAATGGAACGCCGAGAGCAACATCATCTATAAGGTGCAAAGCTCGACGAACCTTCTCACCAACCTCTGGGCCGATGTCGGCGGATCGCTGACGGGCCCGGTCAACTGGCAAACCAACTCCGCCTCGCCAACCTCGCAATTCTTCCGCATCATTGCGCCATGGACTGACTAGTTCGGTCTAAAAAGAATTGCCCCGTGCCGCTGTACATTTCCCCGTACAGCGGCACTTTTTTGATAATTTCCGGTTCAGTCAGCCTCAAAATAGGTTCGACCTGTTCGGAACGGCTCCGTAGTATGTGGTTTTAATAAAACAGACCAAATTTTATGCAAAAAACAGATATCCCCCTCTTTCTCGAGATTTACCGCCACATGGTGACGTCGCGTAAAGCCGACGCGGTGCAGGCAGATGCCGCCCAGCGCGGTGAGGCCTTTTTCTATATTCCGGCGTCCGGCCACGAAGCGATGGCGGCGCTGGCTCCGCATCTGACACCAAACGACTGGCTTCATTGCCACTACCGCGACCGCGCGCTGATGCTCGCCCGCGGCGTCACCCTGACCGATATGCTGCTTGAGCTTCTCGGCCGAACCGGTTCACCCACCGAAGGACGTCGCATGCCCGGCTTCGCCTGCAGCCGCGAGCTGAAGCTGCTGAGTGCGCCGACCGGCGTCGCCTCCAACACCTTGCAGGCTATCGGCGTGGCGCAGGCCGTGAAAGAAAAAGGTGAGATCGTCTACTGCGGGATCGGCGACGGCGGAACCCAGGAGGGTGAATTCTTTGAGGCGGTGGCGGAAGCAGTCCGATCCAACCTGCCCGTCCTGTTTGTGGTTCAGAACAATAAATTTGCTCTCTCCACCCCATCCAAGGGCCGCACCTTCTTTTCGCGGCCCGATGGCGATGTCGATGCGTTTTACGGAATTGATCTGCTGCGCGCGGACGGCACCGATGCCGTCGATGCCCACAAGGTGTTTGGCGAGGCGGTTTCCACGATTCGGAAAACCGGCGGGCCGCAGATCGTCATACTCAACCTTGAGCGGCTGACAAGCCACACCAACGCCGACGACCACACCCTCTACCGCTCCACAGAGGAAATCAGTGATATGCACGCCAACGCCGATCCGGTTCTGAACCTGGCCGGAAAGCTGATCGCCGCCGGAATTCCGGAAGAACAGCTCAAAGAAATTGAGCATGAGATCAATCATGCCATGGATGAAGCCTTCAAAATCGCGCGCAAAGCGTCGAATGCCGTCACGGAACTGTCCGCGAAAAAACCGCTGCCGCCAGCGAAGCCGGAACAGCGGACCGACGGCGACGCGCTGACGATGATCGAGGCGATGCGCGAAGTGTTGCGCGCCCGTTTCGCGGGCGACCCGTCCGCTTATATGTACGGCGAAGACATCGAAGACCCCAAAGGGGATGTCTTTGGCCTGACGCGCGGGCTGAGCACCGCTTTCCCAGGCCAGGTCGTCAACTCGCCGCTTAGCGAATCCACCATCGTCGGCGCGGCGATCGGCCAGGCGCTCGCCGGAAAGAAACCGGTTGCCAGCATTCAGTTTGCCGACTTTATGCTGCCCGCTTTCAACCAGATCGCCTCCGAGCTCGGCGCGATGTGGTGGCGCACCAACGGCCAGTGGGAATGCCCGGTGATTGTCGCCGCCATTTGCGGGGCGTACCGCCCCGGGCTCGGGCCGTATCACGCGCAAACATTCGATGCCACCTTCGCGCATATTCCCGGCCTCGATGTGCTGATGCCCTCAACTGCCGCCGATGCCGCCGGCCTGCTCAACGCCGCGTTTGAATCGGGCCGACCGACTATTTTCCTGTTCCCGAAAAACCTGATCAACGACCGGTCGGTTACCTGCGCCGAAAATGCGGCTGAGCAGTTCGTTCCGATCGGCAAAGCACGCGTCTCGCGCCCCGGTAAAGAGCTGACGATGGTCAGCTGGGGTAGCACCATGCCGCTGTGCGAAAAAGCAGCCGATGCGCTTCAGGAAGCCGGCGCCTCCGCTGAAGTGATTGATCTGAGGTCGCTCTCCCCGTGGGACGAAGAAACCATCATCGCCTCCGCGCGGAAGACCGGTAAGCTGCTGGTCGTCCACGAAGACAACCATACGTGCGGACTGGGTGGCGAAATTCTCGCGACCATTGCCGAAAGAGCGGGCGTGGAAATACAAATGGCGCGCGTGACACGGGCGGACACCTACATTCCGTATCTTTTTGAAACGCAGATGGAGGTGCTGCCCTCCTTTAAGAGTATTCTCGGCAAAGCGGCCGAGCTACTCGACTACTCGCTCACGTGGCAGAAACCGGTCGAAGAGGCCGAGGGCTCTGTGATCGTTAACGCGATCGGCTCCAGCCCGTCCGATAAGACCGTGACAATAACCGAACTGCAGGTTGAGGCCGGACAGACTGTCAACGCCGGCGATCTGCTGGCATCCGTCGAAGCCGACAAAGCAACTATGGAGATTTCAACCCCGGTCGATGGAGTCGTCGAAGAGCTGTTGCTCGCCGAAGGCGACGCCGTGGATGTCGGCACTCCGCTCGCCCGCATCAAGACCGATGCAACCGACATGATCAAAAAGCCGGTCACCTCCGAAAACCCCGGCACGCCGATTCTCGAAAAGAACGCCGCCGCTATAAAGGTTTCCGCCAAGGCTGCGGCGGACAGGCCAACCTCTAAACCAGTCATTCTATCTTCAATCACCACCGTGCTGGGCTCACGGAAAGTGATGAACGACGAGTTGGTTGAGCCGGGCTCGGAATGGGATTCGGCGGGCATCCAGAAACGAACCGGCATCACCACCCGCTACTGGATTGATGGCGACGAAAACGTAATTTCTCTGGCGGTTAACGCCGCGCGCGATCTGCTCGAAAAAGAAGGCCTCGCCATCTCTGATATCGACGCAATGGTCTGCTCGACCGGCACGCCGCTTTCGATGACGCCGTCACTCGCCTGCCGCGTTCTTAAAGAACTCAGCCCCGAAAAGGGCGAAGTGCTGATGCAGGCGCACGATGTAAACGCCGCCTGCTCCGGCTACATGTACGCCCTGCAGAATGCAGTCGATATTCTGCGCGATGATTCATCGAAAAAAGTGATCGTCATCACCTCCGAAACCCTTTCGCCCATGATCAATCATGACGATCCGAAAACCAGCGTCCTGTTCGGCGACGCGGCGACGGCCTCGCTGCTCTCCTGCGAGCCGCGCAACGGCAACATCAACGCGCTCATCAACCGTCCGGTTCTCTCCGCCATGGGCGTGGATGAGAAAATCCTCTTCGTCCCGAACATGGGCGGCACAGAAAAAATTGAGATGGAAGGCCTGACCGTCTTCAAGCTGGCTGTGAAGAAGATGATCAATATGCTGACGCAGGCCTGCGAAAGCCGCGGCGTTACCGTCGGCGAGCTCGACTGGATTGTGCCGCATCAGGCCAACGAGCGAATCATCGAAGCGATCCGCAAAACGATTAAGTGTCCGCCGGAAAAAATGTTCAACCATATCGGCAAATACGCCAACACCTCGTCGAACACCATTCCGTTCGCACTGGCCGAGCTGATGCCCGAAACCGAAGCCGGTTCAAAAATCGGTCTGACCGCCTTCGGCGGCGGCTTCACCTTCGGCGCGGCCGTCATCGAAAAGCAGTAGCAGGCGGGACGCCTGCGGTACGTATCGCCGCCGTCCCGGCGGCCTTGTCCCAAAAGAAGCGACCCAAATGGAAACGGCAAAACTGTGCAGGCTTATAATCCCATCAAGGCGAGGTAGGCATCCCAGAGGTGATAGCCGCCCAGCATCCAGGCAAAGGCAGCCAGTGCGAGATAGGGGCCATAAGGGATCTGACTGGAAACCTCTTTCTTTTTCATGACGATGAGCGCCACGCCGATAACGGTTCCTGCCAGCGCCGAGAAAAACGTGATGAACAACACGGCCTGCCAGCCGAGCAGCGCGCCGAGGCCGCCCATCAGCTTGACGTCGCCGAAGCCCATGGCATCTTTTTTGAACATGGCGGTTCCGATTTTTCCGATCAGCCAAAAGAGGCCGAACCCAGCGGCCAGCCCGATGGCAGAGGCTTTCAGGCCGGCGAGCCAGCCCTCGGCTCCGTGCAGTTCAGGAACCAGCATGCTGAGAATCGGGAAAACGATCATTCCGCCGATGCTGACGCGATCGGGAATCCACATTTCAGCCAGATCAACAAAGGTGGCCAACAGCAGGCCGAAGACGGCGAGCATATACACAGGTGCCCGCCAGTCTAGCCCCTCGGCGGAATAGACAGGATAAAGAAGATAAAGGATCAGAAAAAAGACCCCGGTCATGAGCTCCACAACCGGATAGCCGACTGAAATCGGAAGTTTGCAATTTCTGCATTTCCCACCCAGCGCAAGCCAGCCGAACACCGGAACGTTATCGTACCACTTGATGCGTGTTTTACATTTGGGGCAGGTGGATGGCGGATGAGACAGCGAGATTTCCGCCGGAATACGGTAGATGCAGACATTGAGAAAACTGCCGAAGCAGAGCCCTATGATCAGCGTGACACAAGCGAAATAAACTTCTGTGAATGTCATGAGTACACGGCCTCCTCTAATGCCGCGCGCATGGCGGCAACATCCGGTTGAATTCCTGTCCAAATTTCAAAGGCCTTGGCTCCCTGATGCAAAAGCATGCCGAGGCCGTTGGCAACCAAAGCGCCCTGCGCCTTCGCAATGCTCAGCAGGGCTGTTTCGGGATACATGTAGATCAGGTCGAACACGCGCTGCCCTTCCCGAAAGGCTTCCGGCGGCATCAGCGATGGGTCATCTTTTTTCATCCCGACCGGGGAGGCCTGAATCACCAGATCCGCCGCGCGGCATTTTTCAACCTGTTCGCTTTTTTCCAAACATTGGAAGGAGGCTGAGCCTCCACCCACAGATTGAATAATTTCTACGTCTGGAGCGCGCTCATGGATTTCTGCGGCCAGGTTCGCAACGCGTTCTGCATCGATATCCGCCAGCGTGACAGCTTTCGCGCCGTCGAGCGCGACCATCAGCGCGACCGCACGGCCCGCCCCGCCGCAGCCAAGAATAAAGACAGAATCGCCCTCCGCTGTTTTTCCGAAGGCCTCTTCCAGCGCTTTCAGGCAGCCGTAGCCATCGGTGTTGTGGCCAATCGGTCCGTTTTCAGAAAACTCAACGGTGTTGACTGCGCCAAGGGTTTTTGCGCTGACATCGAGATATGCCAGTCCCTGGAAAGCCACTTCTTTAAGCGGGATGGTGAGGTTGACACCGGCATAGCCTTCAGCGGGAAACTGTGCGAGGCGCTCCATCAAGTCGTCCGGTGCAACATCGAGTTTGCTGTACTCGTATTCACTCTCCAATCCAAGCGCCTTGATAGACGCATTGTGCATCAGCGGCGAAAGGGTGTGGCCGATGGGATGGCCGAGAACTGCGAGTTTTTTCATTTTTTCTCCAGGGCAGGCGAGACGCCTGCGGTACACGTTCTACTTGGATGCAATACGATTGAGGCCGGCGATGACCGCGCGCACGGCGGCCTGATCGATATTGGAGTCCGATCCAACGCCGAAGACCACGCCGTTGTCTTTCAATTTCAACGGCACATAAGCCAGCGCCTGTGCGTCTGCGCCTTTGCCGACGGCCTGCTCGTGGTAGTCATCCACACTAAAGTCGATGTCGACCAGTTCGTTCATGGCGTTCACAAAAGCGGAGATGGGGCCATTACCATCCGCAACGGCGGTTTTTTCCTGTCCGTTGATGACAACTTTGACTTCGCCGTGGATAAACGTCGGATCTTTATCGTCCGGGCGCGGCCAGTAGCCAGTCAGCTGATACGGTCCATCGGGCTCCACAAACTTTTTCTGGAAGATGGCGTGCACTTCTTCAGCGCTCAGTTCGCGGGAGACCTCTTCGCTATACGCCTGAACCTCTTCGCGCAACTGCGGCTGCATGGCTTTGGGCACCTGAATGCCGTAATCCTGCTCCAGCACCCAGGCGATGCCGCCTTTACCGGACTGTGAGTTGATGCGGATCAGCCGCTCAAAACTGCGACCCAAATCGGCGGGATCAATGTGCAGGTACGGAACTTTCCACTGCATACCAAAAATCTCAGCGGCTTGATCCAGCCGGTGCATGCCTTTGTTGATGGCATCCTGATGCGAACCGGAAAAGGCGGTGAAGGCGTACTCGCCGGCATAGGGCTGGCGGTAATAGACCGGCATGCCGGTCAACCGCTCAACGGTTTCAACCACGTTTTCCATGTCAGAAAAGTCCAGGCCGGTTCCAATGCCACGAGAGAACAGATTGCCGACAACCGTGACCAGATCCACGTTGCCGGTACGCTCTCCGTGCCCAAACAGCGTGCCCTCCACGCGGTCGGCGCCGGCCATCAAAGCCAGCTCGGTAGCGGCGACCGCCATGCCCTGATCGTTATGCGAATGGAGCGAAATCTGAACCGAGTCGCGATCCGGGAAGTTGGCACAGAACCATTCGATCATGTCCGCATAATGGTTGGGCGGACGACGCTCCACGGTGGCGGGCAGATTCAGAATCAGCGGCTTTTCAGAAGTCGCTTTGCCCCATGCATTATACACGGCCTGACACAGCTCCAAACAGAACGACTGGTCGGTGTCGGTGAACTCTTCGGGGGAAAATTCGTAGCGAATGTCGCTCTCCGGCATGGCATCTGCCAGCTCACGGATCTGACGGGTGGCCGCCACCGCGGTTTCAATGGTGTCCGCCTGGCTCATCCCGAACACCTGCTTCATGTGCAGGTCGGAGGAGGCAATATAGGCATGCACAATTCCTTTTTTAACACCTTTGAAGGCCTCAAAGGTACGTTCAATCAGATGGGGTCGACATTGGGTCAGGCCCATAATGAACACGTCGTCCGGAATGTGCCCGTCTTCGATCAGGCTGCGAAAGAAGTCGAAGTCGTCCTGACTGGCGGAGGGGAAGCCCGCCTCAATCTGTTTAAAGCCGATACTACACAGCAGTTGAAAGTATTCGAGTTTCTGAGCCGGGGTCATCGGGTTGGGCAATGCCTGGTTTCCGTCACGCAGGTCGACGGAACACCAGGCGGGGCTTTCGGTCAGTGTGCGCGAGGGCCACTGGCGCGTCGGCAGGTCAACTGACACGGGCACTTTATATTTCGGTGTATTCATGGCTCATTCCTTTACTGTTTTTTCTCTTTAAAACCCACTCTCAAAACAAAAAAAACCTCTCCGTTCTGCGGAGAGGTTCAGCGAAATCCAGTGATGAATCAGATCAACAAGCGCAGAACTCCCGCAGGGTATCCCCGGCGAGGTTAAGAAGTTCTAGACTGTTGAATGTGTTTTTCATAATCACTGAGGGGATGGTAAGAACCGGAATCAGGTTTGTCAACCGTGTCCGTTTTGCGGAGAATCTAATAGAAGGTGGGGATATAGTTTCTTAACGAAGTCGATGATTTCCTGTTTGTACTCTTCCGACTCCTCACCGTCACGCCGCCCAGACACGGCAATATAAGCCCAGCGATGGGCCACGCTGTGAACGACCCGGTCCCAGGCCAGCCAGAACATACGCTCATAATGGCTGGGGGTTTCGCGGTTCTGCCCAACAAACCAGTACGCGTAGTAACCGTAATACGTCTCCATTTCGCCCGCTTCATTACGATAACGCCGTTCCGTCTTTAAAACGTCCGCTTTGAGAGGCTCCCTTCCCGCGAGAGGGATTTCGATCCTTTCGGTATCCACGATGGCAAGGCCCTGCCCGACCAGACAACGTTGCGGACGATGAATACTGTCGCGCTCTCTTCCCGAAAGAACGATGGAAACAAAAACACGGCCGTCGACGTTGTTGGTATAAATTGATTTGCGGAACTCGGTATCATGCGGCAGCGCCTCATACTCTGCATAACTCATGGTATAGAGTTTTTCGCCAGTTTCCGGGTCAATGTCCGGAAGTTCCAGTTCACTTACCCGATACTGTTTCGGATTATCGCGGTCATGGGTATAGCGCAACTCATCTCCGGCCCACTCATCAATCTGAGCAGGCAGTTCCATGCGAACCCCGGCCTGATCACTCAAGGTGACATCCACCGTGAATGCCAAGGCCAGAGCCGTTAAGGCCATTAACCCGATCAAAATCAGGTGCGGGCTGAAAGAGCGGATTTCCATTTTGCTGCAACCTCCCTAAATTCCATATTCAACAAACTGCCGGTAATCACCATGGTTATAATCGCCGCGGTAAAAAGAATATATCCGGAAAAGTCATGGTAGAGCCCGAGGGCGGGCTTGGGCCCAAGCGCCTCCGCCACCACGGCGATGGTGACAATACGCGCAATATTCCCAACCACCGCCAGAGGGATTGATGCCAGGAAAAGGATCCACTTTTTCAGCAGTGTTTTCTGGGTAAAATAAGCGTAGACCGCAGTCAATGCAGTCATAGCCAACAGGGAACGCAACCCGCTGCAGGGGTCGGCAACATCCATTCCGGTCGGCATCGACGGAATCAAGATGGCCGTTCCAGAGCGAACCGCCTCAATACCGAATCCATTGAGCATTCCCACCGAGAGTTTGGTCGAAAACATACGCAAAGGGAAAGCGATCACATCCAAAAAGTTTAGCGGGATACAGAATGTCAGATAGGCGCAGGGGAAAATGATTTTTTTTGCGAGCTGCCAGCCGAACAGATAAAACGGAATGCCCCAGATCAGCAGAACCAGACTCATTAATGAGAAACGGGTCTGCTGCATTTTTGCGCCCAGCCAATGCATCCCCAGCGCAAAAACAACGACTACCAGGCCGCGCCAGTCGATCCCGGTTTCGGCGGAAAAAATTTCTTTTCGGTTGTACCAGATCACCGCGAGGCTGACGAAGGGGATGAAATAGCCGTG
>JACNKZ010000063.1 GCA_014381785.1 Kiritimatiellota bacterium | reverse complement strand
GCTGTGGGCTGTGGGCTGTGGGCTGTGGGCTGTGGGCTGTGGGCTGTGGGCTGTGGGCTGTGGGCTGTGGGCTGTGGGCTGTGGGCTGTGGGCTGTGGGCTGTGATTATTTGTCATCAATGTAGTTTTTGCACCAAGAATCAGCGGCACCCATCATCTTATTCAGCATTCCGCCGATATGGTGGCATTTCAAAACAATCTCTTCTTTGACTTCCTCGGTCACATACTCACAGGCAAAGGCCGTTTCAAGCCAATGAATGGTTTCCTCAATCTCACCAGCAGAGTCGGAAAGCTTGCTGACAAAATGAGCCGGATTACAGATCACTATCCACGCGCATTAACGGCTTCGCCGTTAATACGCTCCCGTCCCCCTCACTACTGCAGAAACGGTGCGGGCGAGGATAATAATGTCGAGCCAGATGGACCAGTTGCGGACGTAGTAGGTGTCCCACTTTTCCATACCGGCGGTTCCGGAGTCGCTGCGCCCGGAAACCTGCCACAGGCCGGTAATGCCGGGACGCACACGGGCGCGCGGCGCGCGCGCGGCTTCCGTCAGCTGCTCGTGGTGATAGTCCGGCAAAGGACGCGGTCCGACCAGCGACATCTGTCCGGCAAGCACATTAAGCAACTGGGGCAGCTCGTCGAGAGACGTGCGGCGCAGGAATCGTCCAAGGCGGGTCACGCGGGGATCTTTGCTGAGCTTGCAGCTCCTGTCCCATTCAGCCCGAAGCGACGGGTCGTCCAGCAGAGCCTGCTCAAGCACCTCCTCTGCATCACCGACCATCGTGCGGAATTTCAACGGGCGGAACGACCGGTTGCCGCGCCCGACCCGGTGTTGCAAAAAGAAGGCATCTTTGCCCACACAAAGCGCAAGCAAAACAAGCAGCGGGATCCAAAGCGGCGCGGAAACCACCACCAGCAACAAATCCATACCGCGTTTTACAAAACGGGCAAACGGATTGAGAAGATTGCTGGTGATTTCCAGCCCGATCAGACTGCCCAGCGTGCGAGGCAGTGCCCACAGAAAAATATCCTCCTTAATGTCCGGCAGAAGGACAACCCGTTGATAGCCGGAGAAAACCCGGTCGAACCGTTCGGAGAGTGAGAGGTTTTCCGCGAGGGCAACCGGAGCCACGGCAACGGATGCTTCGGTACAGCTCCCGTCCAATGTCCCCATCACCGGCACTCCGTTAATGGATGCGCCCGGAGAAACGTCATCTGTAAAAACCGCATGCGGAATATATCCCAAAAAGGGATTGGACAAAAAATCATCAATCACGACAGAGGCTTGTTTCGTCCCGCCATAGATCGCGGTTCGGCACCCCCACTGCCCAAACAGAAGCAACATTCGCTTCATCGGAATTCTCAGAAATGGGATAAAAACTGCACTGAACAGATAGGAAACTCCGTAAACAATACGGCTGGGAATGATCTGACCGCGACTGAAGAAGACCACGATCCCGGCAATACCGAACACGGCAATCAAAAGAAGCTGGATGCGGCGAAACTCTTCGACGGCCCCGATTCCCCATGCAGGCGCCACACGGGCGACTACCGCACCGGCGCACCAGACCGGAACGACGGCATAAGCATATTGAATCGACACAGGAATTCCGTGGATTAGATAAATAATCCAGTTCCCCAGGTAGAGCCCGGCCAACAGCACAACCGAATCACTGGCGCACAATGTCAACGTGTTCAGCGCCTGACGCTTGAAAAACAGGTGTTTTTTCGTTTTCATGGGTTCTGGGTTCTGGGTTCTGGGTTCTGGGGACAAGCGACTGGCGACTAGGTTCTAGTGGCTAGTGCCTTGCTTCTATGGATTGAATAAATACATTAATCTGGCGGCCAAGACTGTCTATTTCGCTTAACAGCATCTGCGCCTCTCCCGCCAGATCCTCATAAAGATCCTGGAGATAAGTTAGCCACTCCTTTGTTTCATCACACGAAGACTGACTGTAAACCAGAAACTTCACATAATCAGCTCGGTATCGTCTGCGACCGTACCCCTCGACGAGGTTCGCTGAAATTGATTTGGATGCCCGACGAATTTGAGAGCCAGTTTCGTACAACTCGAATTTGGGAAGCTTCAAGCTGAAGGTATGAATCACAACACCTAAACGGTGAGCCTCTTGATAAACTTTCAAGTCTCGATAACCGCTCATAAAAATCTCCGATTTTTCCCTAGCTACTAGTTTCTAGGTTCTAGGCGCTAGTTTCTGAGTTCTAGTACCTAACTTGCTAGTTCCTAGGAGCTAGTTGCCAGTGCCCATTCCCTGATCCCCAGCACCCAGAACCTAGTAGCCAGTCCCCAGCCCCCAGTCCCCAGCACCCAGCAACTAGCACCCACTCTCTCCCTAGCCGCCAGCAGCTAGCACCCAGGGCCTTATCCCTTTACATAGAATGAGCGGATCACCCCACAAACATACTCAATCTGCTCTTCCTTAATTCCCGGAAAAATCGGCAACGATAATATCCGATCGGCCAACTGCTCCGTCTTCGGAAAATCTCCATGCCCCCATCCATTGGAAACATAGGCCTTCTGCAGATGAACAGGAACTGGATAGTGGATCAGGCAATCCACCCCCTGCGCGCTTAAATATTTCTGCAACTCGGCGCGGCGCGCGGTCTGGATCACATACAGATGAAAAACATGTTCGGAACCTTCGCGAACCGCCGGTGGCTTGATGTCGCCTACACCTGCAAGGCGTTCCGTATACTGTGCGGCGGCGACACGACGCGCCGCATTCCCCTCATCGAGATGTTTTAACTTCACGCCAAGTACCGCTGCCTGCAGGGTATCGAGGCGGCTGTTTTCACCCAGCTCATCGTGGTAATACTTTTCTGCCGACCCGTAATTGCGGAGCGTACGAATCCGCTCAGCTAAAGCCGCATCGTTTGTCGTAACGGCTCCGCCGTCGCCGAAAGCCCCCAGGTTTTTCCCGGGATAAAAACTAAATGCGGCGGCATCGCCCAACGAGCCGGCTCGACGGCCGTTATAACGCGCGCCATGCGCCTGACAGGCGTCCTCAATCACTTTAAGGCCATGCTTCCGCGCAAAATCCAAAATGGGCTTCATATCCGCTGTTTGTCCATAGAGATGAACCGGCACCACCGCCTTTGTCCGTTTAGTCACAGCCGCCTCAAAAGCGACAGGATCCAGCGTATAGGTATCAGAATCCACCTCGACCAGAACCGGTGTTGCGCCGACTGCGGAAATGGCAAGTGCTGTAGCAATAAAAGTGTGTGATGTCGTGATGACCTCATCGCCGGGTCCGATATCCATCGCGCGAAAAATCAGCTTCAGGGCATCCAGACCGGTAGCCACGCCGATCGAGTGCTCACACTCACAATACGATGCGAAAGCCCGCTCGAAATCGTCCACCTGCCGGCCGAGCACAAAGTTACAGTCAGAAACCACCTGATCCATCGCCGCACGAATCTCATCCGCACAGGCAGCTGTCTGCATTTTTAAATCTAAAAAAGGTACATTCATAAGCATACCGCCAAAGCGCCCCGACACGTCGGGGCTCGTTAAAATCGTCAGAATATGATCACTGTTTAAGTGCGTTGAGTATTAACCACGAACGGACACAAATGAATGCAATTTTTATTTTTATGTGCAGTCTGGCTCGCAGATATCCAGCCAGATCGTCTGCCAATCTTTAATATTCTGATCAGGCTGCAAGGAATTACTACATGCGCCACCCTGTTACTTGCCTAAAAAACATACACCTGATACAATGCCGGGTCTGATTAACGATTCTGGAAATTAATCTATGAAAAACCTATTCCGCCGTCACGGACGCACAACGCTTTACCTAATGACTACCGACTGGCTGATTCTGGTCGGAACCTTCGGCATCGCTCTGCGGATCCGTCATTTTGATACGAGCCTGAATATTATTTCACGCAGCCACATCATCCCCGAAGCGCTGTTCGCCATGTTCTACGCCCTGCTGATCGTCGGGCTGTTCGCCTCACTCAAGCTGTATCGCCGCAAAGTCTGGCTGACCCGCGCATGGCACGGGTTTCAGATAGTACTTGGAGCCGTCCTCACAATCAGCGCATACATGCTGTTGCGCGTTGTCACAAAAAGCCCTGTCTTCATCGTATCACGCGCCGTCACGCTCAACTGGGGCATCCTTCTACTGACCGCCCTGTTCATCCACCGTCTTTTTATTTTTCCTGCTCTGTTGCGTTTCGGCTCAAAAAACAACCTGCAACGGCGCGTTGTGATTATCGGCACTCAGGATGAAGGCATTCGGTTTGCCGAGGAATGCCTGCGCGACGAAAACTATTCCACGCTCAAGCCCATCGGGTTCCTCTGCGACCACTGTGAGAAAGACCAGAAAATTACAGGCAACCTCTGTTGCACGGGACACCTGGAGGACCTGCCGGAGATCGTCGATCTCTATAAAATTGAAGGCGCCGTCATCACCCCGACGGATATTTCCTACACCAAATTGATGAACCTGATCGAACAGTGCATCCGCTACTTTGGATGGGTGGATGTCCACACAGACAAATCAGCCGTCCTCCATGAGAATCTGGACACCGACACCTATTTTGATATCCCCTTCGTCCGCATGCGGGAAATTCCGCACGGCGTCCTGCCCAAAATCTACAAAGAAGCACTTGATGTGATCGGTGCGACCATTGGAATCATCCTGCTTTCCCCCATCTTGATCGCAACAGCCGTCGCCATCAAGCTGACCTCTCCGGGGCCCGTCTTCTACACCCGTGATCGAATCGGAAAAAACGGCAAGCCATTTCCTTTCTACAAATTCCGCTCCATGGCGATCGGTGCGGACAAAGACGAAAGCCGGGCTGAAGAAATCGCACAACACATCACGGGCGGAGATCAAATATCATCAAAAATCATCAATGAATCCTATGTAACCCCGGTCGGCAAATTCATCCGCAAATGGGCCATTGACGAACTGCCACAGCTGTTCAATGTACTCAAAGGCGACATGTCGCTGGTCGGGCCGCGCCCCGTTCCGCCGGAAGAACATGAAATGAGCGATGAGTGGCATAAAAAACGGTTTGAAATCAAGCCCGGATGCACCGGCCTGTGGAAAGTTTACGCATCCAGAACGGGTGTTACTTTCAACCACACCGTCCTATACGACATCTACTACGCACGCAATATGAACCCTATTCTGGACGCCTACATTATTCTTGGCACCATCAAGGTCATCCTGTCCGGAAAAGCAGACGGATAAACTGCTATGCAGCTTATCCGGTAGGATGTTGGATGTAGAAGGTAGAATGTAAAAAGCCCTCCCACATCTTACTTCCCACCTCCTACAATCTCCGGCCTTCTTCATCCACTTTCCCAACGACGCATGCTGGATTGCCGACAACGAGAGTAAAAGGTTTCACATCTTTCGTCACCACACTGCCGGCGCCGACCAGACAGTATTTCCCGAGGCGGATCCCCGGAAGGATCGTTGCGTTTGCACCGATGGATGCCCCCTCCTCAACAAATGTTTCAACCAGCCAGTCCTCTTCGGAAAGTCCATTTTCTTTTATCAATGGCATGCGTGGACTGCGCGGGCGACGATCATTTGTAAAGACCACACTGGGACCAATGAAGGCATAGTCGGCAATATGCACCCCCTTCCAGATAAGCACGTTGTTTTTGATCGTCACACCGTTGCCGACCGTTGCACCAGTCTCGATAAAGGCGTGATCCCCAATGTTGCAATCCGCTCCGATCTCCGCGCCGGCCATCACATGGGCAAACGCCCAGATCTTCGTGTCGTCGCCGATCACGTCAGTTTCAACGAGTGCCTTGGGATGAATATAGGTTTTGATAAAAACCTCCTGGGTTCTGGGTTCTGGGTTCTGGGTTCTGGGTTCTGGGTTCTGGAAAAATTTTTACATAGAGCAAACAAAGGGAACGAAGAAGAAAGTTCCCACAACCGACTGTTGCCTCTTCTTCGCTTGCACTCATCGTTCCCGCCTATTGGCGGGCCTTAAGCGAGCGTTCGGGCGGCTTTCAAAACTCGCCCTCTGCGCATGCTTAATCATGCTATTCACTAGAGGACGTCAAAGTAGGTCCGAGCATCCTGTAATCCTGTCTAAGTTCTCCCTCGGAGCCCCTCGGCTGTCACTCGAACGAAGTGGGTGGTAAAAATCTGATTTTCCGGTCTCCCGTGGCACGGCGGAGCCTTTGGCGAAGACGGCTGACCTCAGACCTCCTCTGCCTCGGCAGACCCTCCAAGAGTTTTCCAATGCTTGGAAACTCGCTCAAACTCTTCTCGGTCACGGATATAATCGGCTTCGTTATATTTGATATTGGCCACCACCATCAGCGTCGTATTTGGCTCAAAATCGCGCATTGTGCGCCAGACGTGAGGATATAAAAGAATAGCTTCTTTTATATCCTCCTGGTTGCTGGCTGCTAGCCTGCCCTGTAGTGAGCTTTGCTCTGCTACTAGGGGTTGCTGGCTGTCAGATGCAGAGCACATCCCACCTTCTACATCCAACGTTCCACAATCTGTGCCCTTACTCCCGCACTCCACTACTCCACCACTCCCGGCCGCCGAAAGCCTCACGCTTTCGCGCGAGCCTTTCCCGTCATCCACCTCAACGACACACGCACCGGTGAGAGCGACGAGGATTTCCTCGGTTTCATGGTGGGCATGATTGCCCCGAACATCGTCTGTGCGGATATCGGACATCACCAGCACCTTGCCGATTTCGAACGGCAGCGCGTTGACTTCGGAGTCACCCTGCTGAAACTGCACGAGACTTCCCCCGCAGTTCCCGTGCCGCACGTTGAAAGGAATTATTTTGTATAAAGAACTCATAGCTTCACCACAGAATACACTGAACACACAGAATTCATACTAACCACTCATCCTCACTAAAACCCACTAATCAAACAGCCTTCCTTTTCACAACCACTCCGTTAGAGACCTGAGCCTCAGGCGCCGAAGCGCAGCGCAGATAATTTTCGAAGAAAATAACGTAGTGGTTCAAGTGCTTTTGGATTTTCCAAAAGAAGCGAAGCGTCAAAAATAAGGCCCAGTTTTTGAACCCATTTGGGCGGCAGTTTTACTCTGCCGGTATAAAAATCAAACACGCCGCCAACCGGAGCGATCACTTTGACATTGAGCCGGTCACGGCAGGCTTGCGACCACTTCTCCTGTTTTGGAGCACCCAGCCCGACCCAAAGGATTGCCGAGACTATTCTTAATCGTTATTTCCCAAAGAGAAGCGACGCTGATTATTTTGAGATGAGACGGGTTTTCAATAGCTTCCCTAGCAACCGCAGACAGTCGCTCATCACCTGCAATGAACCACAGATAAGCGCGAGTATCGAGCAGTAGATTCATTGCATGTATTCCGAAAAGTCGGCAATCGGCTGGTCGAAATCATTCGACATGGATAATTGACCCTTCGCGCAACCAAAAACAGGTTTGGGTTTATTGCTTTTTAACGGTTTAACCTCAGCAACCGGCTTTCCGGATTTAGTTATCAAAGAAGGGATTCCCATCATAGCATCCTGCAAGATATTTTTCCACTCCAGCCCAGCAACCTCTATAGATAGCGTATTCATTTTTTTACCTCAGATTTTATATACCAGTTCCGGTGTCTTTTGTCGAGGAGCCTTCTCTTCACTTGAAAATCCCGTCCAATCAACTGCCGAAGAGTTTTGACAGGATCAGCAGGATTTTCAGGATTTCAAACCAAGAACTCAAAGCTTCATTCGTGCCGGACTGCTTTTCATTCAGCTGATGACAGAGCGCCTCAAACAGATCGGGGCCGTTCACAACTTCCGGAATCCCTGCCTTGAGAATTCTTGAGGCCAGTAAAATTCCGACATCACCAGCACCTTGCCGATTTCGAACGGCAGCGCGTTGACTTCGGAGTCACCCTGCTGAAACTGCACCAGCGAACCGCCGCAGTTCCCGTGCCGCACGTTGAAAGGAATTATTCTATAGAGAGAGTTCATTGCATGAAGTAAGGGAGTATCGGAGTGTAGGAGTATCGGAATAAGGGAGTTTGCTCACCAACCCCCACACACCATTACACCCAAACTTCACTTCCGGCACCAACTGTCTGCTCCGTCTATCATTGTAATAAGTTGAGAAATTACATGTTCATATCGCTGGTCAAAATCTTTATACATCGACTGTGCCATGTATTGGGCTTTCAGCGAGAAATCTAGCCAGCATTGCATTTCCGCCGCCTCGGTTTCAGCGTCACTCAGCTTCGCAATAAAAGCCGCCCTATACCGCCGCTTCCTCCACGCTTCAGAAATATTTGCAGGAACAGACCGAGATGCGCGGCGCATTTGATCAGCAAGAGAAAATCGTTCTTCAGGAGGAAGCGTTTTTGCGAACTCGTGGATTTCCAGTGCCAGAGCCAACGACTCTTGATACACTTCCAAATCCCGAAAACTTTTCGCAAATTCTCCCATGCGATCTTACTCCCACACACCCCTACACACTAACTCCCACACGAAGCATCTGGATTAAAGATCCAGGTGCTTCTTATAGAGCTTGATGTACGTCGGGATGTATTCCTTCAACGTCATCTTCGGAGCCCAACCGAGCGCACGGGCTTTGGAGCAATCGACCGAATAACGGAGGTCCTGACCGGGACGGTTCGGGATATGAGTCACGGCTTCCTCGACGGTTTTACCCATCGCCTCAACCACCATCTCAACCGCCTGCATCACGGTATGCTCTTCGCCGGATGAAATATTGTACACTTCGCCCTCGTTCCCTTTTTCAAGAACCGTCAAAAGGCCTTCACAGTTGTCTTCGGCATAGATCCACTCGCGCAGATAGGTGCCGTCACCATGCACCGTCATCTTCTTGCCCTTCAGCAGGAACTCGATGGTTTTGGCCAACAGTTTTTCGGGATACTGCCCGAAGCCGTAATTGTTGCAGCTGCGGCAGATGATCGCCTTGATGCCGTGCGTATGACGCCAGCCGAAAATCAGCTGTTCGGCCGCCGCCTTGGTGGCGGAATAAGGATTCGAGGGAAGCAACTTGTCCTCTTCGCTGAACGAACCCTCGTGTGCCGTACCATACACCTCGTCCGTGGAGATGTGTAAAAGTAGCGGCCGATCGGTTTCATCCTTGGCGCGAATCAGCTCAAGCAGATTGTAAACCCCGCCGATATTGCTGTGGAAAAACTCCTCATTGGCATGAATCGAGTTATCCACATGAGATTCTGCTGCAAAATTGAC
>JACNKZ010000026.1:22650-41441 GCA_014381785.1 Kiritimatiellota bacterium | reverse complement strand
TCCGCGTCCAGCTCCATAAATTTGCAGGCGTTGGAAACGCTGCCGAGGTTTCCCATGCCGTAATCAATTATTCCGATCTTGCTCATAAGGGGGAGGTTTTAACCGCGAATGACTGCGAATGCACCTGAAAAATACTTCCCAGTTTTTCCAAGCATTGGAAAATCGAATGCTGCCGCCAATGGCAATAACTTCCAAACATTGGAAGAAACGTTTCCAAACATTGGAAAATCGGACTATTATTTCTCCAATCCTTGGAAGGCAACTGTAGTCGAGAGCTACTTTTTTTCCAACGGGTTGGAAAAGCCAAACTGAAAAGTTACACACATTTAGAAAACAATGAATTCAGCATATCAATATCTGTTCGGGCCGGTGCCGTCGCGGCGGTTAGGGCGATCGCTCGGGATCGATGTAACGCCGTTTAAGACCTGTTCGTTCAACTGTATTTTCTGTCAGTGCGGCTACACAACGCGGCATGTGGCCGAACGCGCGGAGTTTGTGCCGTTCAGCGACGTCTGCGCCGAACTGGAGGAGTGGCTGGCTGAAGACGGTCAAGCGGACTACATCACCTTTGCCGGCTCGGGCGAGCCGACCTTATACAGCCAGCTCGGTGAGCTGATCGATTTTATCAAAGCGCGCACCGACATTCCGGTGATGGTGCTTTCCAACGGCTCGCTGTTCCAACGGCTGGATGTCTGCGACGAGGCCGCCAAAGCCGACATCGTGAAAATCAGCTTGAGCGTATGGGACGAGGAGTCCTTTCAGAAGATCAACCGCCCTGCCGCCGGCCTTTCGTTCAAAACGCTGCGCGCCGGGGAGCGTAATTTTCGTCGGCGATTTAACGGGCAGCTCTGGTTAGAGGTTTTTCTGATGGAAGGCATCAACGCCGCACAGGATCAGGTGGAGCAGATTGCGGCGATCGCGACAGAAATCGCGCCGGATAAAATCCACCTCAACACGGCGGTGCGCCCGCCGGCAGAGAAAGAGGTCGCCCCGGTCACCGAAGAAAAGCTGCGCGCTCTGTGCGGCCTGTTTACACCCTGCGCCGAGGTGATCGCCTCCTTTGAGGTCGCCCCGGCAGCGGCAGACGGCAATCTGAACACCGAGAGTCTGGTTGGCCTGATTTGTCGTCATCCAGCCACGGCGGAACAGCTGGCCGCAGTTTCAGGGGCCGGTATCGGCGCCATTCGGGCCGCCCTGGCTCCGTTGATTGACGAAGGTCAGTTGCAGATTGAGGAGCGTAACGGGGAATCCTATTACAAGTGATGTGAAAAAGGGCTTGCGCCGGCCGGCCCGTTATGATTAAAAGGCCCGCTCTTTTAAGCAAGGACTGTAGAAAAATGAAAAAAGAAATCCATCCTGAGTACACTGATGCAGAAATCTCGTGCGCCTGCGGCAACGTGGTGAAGACCCGTTCGACCGTTGAAAAAATGCACGTTAACCTCTGCTCCGCATGCCACCCGTTCTTCACCGGACAGGCTAAATTTGTTGATACCGAAGGTCGCGTTGACCGCTTCAACAAGCGTTACGGCCAGAAGTAGCACCTTTTTATCCAAGGCCGGACTTCGATTTGAAGCCCGGCCTTTTTGTGTCTGGATTCGGCGGTTCCGCCGAATCTGATGTGAATAAAAAATAACCCTTCCAGATCACGAATCGCACAAATCTACTCGAAGTTTGATAGGATAAGCTTTTATTCGAGCGATTCGTGATCCAACAATGCGGTGTAAACATGATTAATAAAACTTATCTGGAAAGCCTCCGGGCCCGCATTTCCGAACTCGAAACGGAGATGTCGCAGCCGGGCGTGGCCGCGGATCAAAATAAAATGCAAACTCTGATGCGCGACTATACGCACCAGAAAACCGTGGCCGCGGTGGCCGAAACCTTTATCGGGTTGCAGGACACGATCGCCGAAAGCCGCGAGCTGCTGGCCGATGCCGCCACCGATGCCGAGTTGAGGGAAATGGCGGAAATGGAGCTGGCTGAGGCGGAAGAAAAACTTCCTGCCGCTGAAAAAGCGGTGCTGGTCGCCCTGCTCCCGCCCGAGCCGGCGGATACTAAAAACGTGATTGTCGAAATCCGTGCGGGCACCGGCGGCGACGAGGCCGCTCTTTTCACGGGCGATCTCTTCCGCATGTACAGCCGCTATGCGGAAACCAACGGACTGAAACTTTCTGTTATGGATGTGAGTCCGTCGGAGGTCGGTGGCTACAAAGAGGTTGTCTTCTCGGTCGAAGGCGAAGAGGTCTATAAGCGCTTGAAGTATGAAAGCGGAACCCACCGCGTTCAGCGCGTACCGGAGACAGAAACACAAGGGCGCATTCACACCTCCGCGGCCACCGTCGCGGTGCTGGCTGAAGTGGAAGACGTCGATGTGGAAATCAAACCCGAAGATCTGAAAATTGACACCTACCGCGCCAGCGGTTCCGGTGGACAGCACGTCAACACGACTGACTCCGCCATCCGCATCACCCACATCCCGACCGGAACCGTGGTGCAATGCCAGGACGAGCGTTCCCAGCACAAAAACAAAGCCGCCGCTATGCGCGTGCTGCGCGCCAGAATTTATGAAGATCAGCAGGCCGCCATTGAGGCCGAGCAAGCCGAGTCCCGCCGATCCCAGGTCGGATCCGGAGACCGTTCCGAAAAAATCCGCACCTACAACTATCCGCAGAACCGCCTGACTGACCACCGCATCAATTTGACGCTCTACAAGCTCGACCGCGTGATGGAAGGCGACCTCAATGAAATCTTCACTGCGCTCCACGACCACGATGTGGAACTGAAGATCAAGGCGCAGACCGACAAAATCGGCTGACCTGCTTTATATTCGCACAATATGTTGGCTTACAAGTTGTTAAGCACATCTAATCCCGGACCTATATAGGTATGGGAATATTGAAACTAAAAATTCATGATTTTGTTTTTTGCTGGAATATTGCCTTTTTTAGTCAAAAACGAGTCTGTTTTTGATCGAAAATGCCCTTTTAGCGAAAAATGGTGGTTTTAAACTTGGCAGATATTACCATCTCTCCAGGCCGTTGCGAAGCGGGTGCCTAACGGGTGGCGGAGCGCGAAGCGCGGAGATCCTGACCAGTAGCAATGACGAAGCATCCGCCACCCGTTAAGCTGGCCGCGCGAGCGGTCAGCTTAACAGGCGATTATAAATTTCCGCGGCCGCACAAACTTGATCAAATTCCACGCTTTCATCCTTCGTGTGGGCCTTCGCCAGTTGACCCGGGCCCAGAATGACCGGCTGACACCCCGCGTCGCGCAACAGATTGGCATCCGAATGGCTTTTAAACGCAGTGGGGTTCCACTCCTTTTCCAAGGTTTGAAAAATCTGCTGAAGCTCCTGAGGTAAAACGGCTTCCGACTCCGCCTCAAACCCGTCGGCCAGAGTCGGAAACTCCAGTTCATATTTGGAGGCGCGGCTGCCGGTCAGTTCGGCATCGATAAAGGCGCGCAACTCGTCCGCATAGGCCCGGGCGCGAATTCCCGGCGGAAGATGCAGGTCAACTGCAGCGGCACAACGGTCCGGCACAGCAAATCCAGACTCTGAGCTGTGCAGGTCGCGAATATTCAGCACCGTTTCCGGCTCACCGCTCTCAATCCGGTCTTCAAGCTGAATCAAAAAGCGCAACATAGCGTGGATGGCGTTGGTCTCGCGGTCCGACATCGCCGCATGCCGCCGATACCCGAAGGCGCGAACGATCAGTTCCACATAGCCGTAATGTGCCATACAGGGCTGCAGATTGGTTGGTTCCGCTACCAGCGCGTTTTTAAACGAACGGGAGGCCAGTAGCGCTTGCGTGCCGTCGCCGGCCTCCTCTTCGCCGACCACTAGCGCCAGCAGGACATTATCGGATAGCGTCCCCTGCTCCGCCGCAGACATAAACGCTTCGATCATGGCGGCACAGCCGCTTTTCATATCGGCCGTGCCGAGTCCCCGGCAGAGGCCGCCCTGCTCCGCGAAGCCGTAATGTTCAATGTCATAGGCGGGAACGGTATCAATGTGGCCTAGAAATAGCCTGTCCGGTTTGCCCGTTCCTGTAGAAATCAGCAGGTTGGCACGGGTTTCATCGACCGGTTGCCGCTCAACAACAAGGCCGGTCGCCGCCAAAACATTCTCCAGAAATTCTGTCAACTCTTCCTCTTTCCCCGATGGACTATAGAGGTCGACCATATTTTGAAACAGGGCATATAGCCGTTTGGAATTGATGGAGTCCGTCATGCTTTAGCCTTCTTTTTGCAGGTTGAGCGTCATATAGACATGCTTGGTTGGGTTTTCGAACCCCTTGCGCTGGAAAAACTTAATAGCAGGCTTGTTGTCCGCCTGCGTATCAACCATCAACATCCGGATCCCCGTCTCTTCCATAATTTCACGGAAACGATCAAACAGCAGGCTCCCGATCTGTTTCCGGGCAAAATCCGGATCCACTCCCAGCCAGAGCAGATGGCCGTAGCTCCAGGCGGAGCGAGCCTTTTCAATGATTGTACCCATTGCAAACCCGACGACCTGTCCGTCCGCCTCCGCAACCAGCACATATTCTGTCTCGCTGTTGAACAAATGCGTGACCTCATACTCATCCCAGGTACGGTACAGGTTTGAAAACTCCTGAGAGGTAAATACCTTCTCACCTAAATGAAAAATCGCCGCAAGATCATCAATGGTCGCGGTCCGGATTTCGATATCGCTCTCCGTATTCATTCATTCTCCTTCCAAAGCCGGTCACAAACCGGCGATCTATCTTGCAATAAAAAACAAAACTCCAAAAAAGTGGCACATGCTACCGGCCAGCACAAACAAATGCCAAATGGCGTGAGCAAATTTCACCCGCTTCCAGATATAAAATACCACGCCCAGCATATAACACAGTCCGCCGATTGCCATCCAAACGATCGCCATCACCGGTAAAACCTTCAAAAGCGGGGCCATCGTCGCCACCACCATCCACCCCATTGCCACATAACTCAGCGTCGAAATAGATTTAAACCGACCGATAAACAGCGCCTGAAAAACTATCCCAGCGGCCGCAAGTCCCCAAATTACACCGAAAAGACTCCACCCGAATGGCCCGCGGAGAGGAACTAGCAGATACGGCGTGTAGGTTCCGGCGATCAATAGATAAATCGCTGCATGATCGATCACATGTAGCAGGTGTCGCACGCGCGGCGTACGAATACTATGATACAGTGTAGAGGCTAGGTAGAGAACCACCAGTGTCGCGCCATAAACCGAACAGCTGACAATCTCCCACGCCCCGCCTCGCAGACTGGCAAAAACCACCAGTAAAACCAGACAGGCGATACTCAACCCGAACCCCACCCCGTGCGTAATGGCATTGGCAATATGCTCCACCGGTGTTTCGAGCCTTTCATCGGGTTTTTTCTTTTTTTCGGTATTTTTCATTAAAATTAGGTCGTTTTGGCCAAATGACCTTCTCTTTTGACCAGTTTATGCGTTTTTTGTAAAAACAGCCAACCACACTGTTCGACCGTTTTGATCGGTTTTTTCAACCCGATGACGCTGGCCGGCCGGAATGTTCAGATGATCACCGGGCTCCAAATCCAGAGTTGATCCATCTTCAAATCCCAGCGTGGCGGATCCCTTCAGCAAAAGAACCCACTCGCCCTCCTCCTGCTCATGCCAGAATCCGTCCGGCGAACTCTGGCCAAACGAAACGATTCGTTCAATCCGTACATTTTTTCCCTTCAGAAGTTCTGTAAACAACTCTTCCGGGGCATCCTCGGGAATCTCTTCAAACAAATTCATAAACCACGAATTAACATGAATCGGAACAAATGAACACCCCGAGCTCGGAGTAATATAAATTTCGTGTCCATTCATGTCCATTCGTGGTTAAATTCCTAGCCCATGGACAAACTGTATGATGTGATTGTGATCGGCGGAGGACACGCCGGATGCGAGGCGGCGCTGGCCGCCGCACGGCTCGGCACCCGAACTGCTTTGCTAAGTATCGATAAGTCTTACATCGCAAGAATGAGTTGCAATCCCTCCATTGGCGGAATTGCCAAGTCACACATTACCTGTGAGTTAGACGCATTAGGCGGAGAACAGGCCCGCAACACGGACTTCACCTCCATCCAGCTACGCACTATAAATACACGCAAAGGGCCGGCCGTGCAGGCGCACCGGGCGCAGTGCGACAAAGCCCTCTACCCTGCCCGCATGCAGGCCGTTCTGGCGAGCCAGCCCAACCTCGAGATCATCGAAGCAGAGGCCGCCAGCATATGGACGGAGAACGGGCATCTGCGCGGGGTTATTCTCGCCGGCGGCGAAAAACTGGCTGGCAAAACCGTTGTGCTGACCGCAGGAACCTTCATGCGCGGACGCGTCATGATCGGTCAGGAGGTCATCAGCGAAGGCCGCTGGGGCGAAAAAGCCGCCAACGACATCTCGGCGTCGCTGGAATCGCTTGGATTTGAGCTAGGGCGCATGAAAACCGGTACGCCACCGCGAATTCACAAAGACTCCATCGATTTATCCAAAATGCAGATTCAGCCGGGCGCCGAGCCGCCGCCGTTCTTTTCGCGAGAAGCGAGACGATTGTTCCACGTGGAACACACCGGGGCTTCGGCCGGTGGAAAAGGCGATGTTCCACGCGGAACATTGGAAAACACCCCGATATCATCCTCGGAAAACGCCATGGGCGCGGACTTACAGGCTGCGGAGCGATGTTCCACGTGGAACAGCTGGACGGCCGAGCTGTTTTCCGGCGGCATCGCCGCTTTTGATCGTGACTTCCTGCTTTCCGCCCGTTTGCCGCAGATTCCCTGCTATTTAACCCACACCAATGAACAAACACACCAGATTGTCGCCGATAATCTGCAAAAAAGCTCATTATACGGCGGTTTAGTGGAGGGAGCGGGCGTCCGCTATTGTCCCTCCATTGAAGATAAAATCGTCAAATTCCCGCAGCGGACGGCCCATCACGTGTTTGTTGAGCCGGAAGGCCGGAATAATATGCGGATTTATCCCAATGGGACCTCCAATAGTCTGCCGGAAGATATTCAGGTACAAATGATCCAATCCATCCCCGGACTGGAAAAAGCGCAATTTATCCGCCCGGGCTACGCAATAGAATATGATTACGCGCCGCCGACCCAGCTTTTCCATACATTGGAAACCAAACAGGTGGAAAACCTCTTCTTTGCGGGGCAAATCAACGGAACCACCGGCTATGAAGAAGCCGCCGGACAGGGCTTTATTGCCGGAATTAACGCCGCCAGACGGGTTTTGGGCCAAAATTCCTTTGTTTTGGACCGCACGGAGGCCTATATCGGGGTTTTGATCGACGATTTGGTCACCAAAGGCACGGATGAGCCGTACCGCATGTTCACCTCACGCGCCGAGCACCGCCTGACGCTGCGGCAGGATAATGTGAACTTCCGCCTGTTTGACCGCGCCAAAGAGCTGGGAATCGTTTCTGAAGCCGATCTGGCTGAAACCTCCGCCCAAAAGCAGCAGATTGCTGCGGAAATCGGCCGTCTGGAAAAAACCTTCCACGACAGCGCCTCGCTGGCGCAAACCCTGCGACGGCCGGGCAACGACTACGCCGGCCTGCCGGGCGACAAGCCTGATCTGCCGGCCGAGGTGATTGGGCAGGTTGAAATCTCGGTGAAATACGAAGGCTACATCAAGCGTGAGCAGGGGCGTATCCAAAGTTTCCAAACCTTGGAAAAAGTGCGCATCCCCAAAGGATTCGACTACGACGCCATCACCGCGCTGCGGTTTGAGTCTCGCGAAAAGCTCAAAAAGATCCTGCCCGAAACCCTCGGCCAGGCCGCGCGCATTTCCGGCGTCAATCCCGCCGATATCTCCATTCTGTCCGTCTGGCTGAAAGCAAATCGATAAAATTACTTTAGATATTAGATGTCGGTAATCCGTTGTCGGTTAAGTGAATACGTTCTACGAACCCCTGAGATTAGCGGTCAGAAATCGCGCCGCCGTATATTTAAGACTTTTTTAAATGCCGGAAGTTTTGCGCCGGAAAGCAACGGCGGCGTCATAAACTCCAAGACCTGGACGCTGGTCGAAAGGGTCGGGCTTTCAGCTGAACCCCGCATGATCGGGGGGAGAAACCCCTGCACCAACAAATTTACCATCCGCTTTTTTCCATTACGGCGCGGCAGAATGGTTGTAAAAATGGAAGAAAAAATATCTGCCCGCATGAAGGGTTTCCCGGATTTTAAAACGTGGAGGCGGCACCCTCGCTCTGGCCCGCGGCAAGCACGCCGCCTCCACATAAAAAACGAGCAGGGGAGGGTCTGCTCGTTTTACGAAAGCTAACTGGCGATTGGTCGCTCTATTTTGCTTTGCGCAGTTTCTCTTCAAGATCGGGGCGGGGGCGGGGGACGAGTTTGAGCTCGACCGGCGCGCCCTCAAGACCGAAGGCCTTGCGAAGCTGCTTGATGAGGTAGCGCTTGTAGGTCGGCGTAGCGCGCAACGTGTTGTTCACAAACAACTTAATAAAAATTGGTTTGGTGCCGGACTGGGTGGCGTAGTAAACCTTGAGCGGACGACCCTTGACGACCGGCGGCGGAGTCTTGACCATGGCGTCTTGAATCACGCGGTTGAGCAGGCCGGTGGTCATTTTGGTTTCCACCTGGCTGGCAACGTAATCGATGATGTCGATGCTGCGCTTCACGTTATAGCCCGACTCGGCGGAAGTGAAGATGAGGGGCGCAAAATCGAGGAAGGGCATCTCTTTGCGGAGGGCCGGCTCGTATTTAGTCTGGGTTACTTCGGTTTCTTCGGTGAGGTCCCATTTATTAACCATCAGAATGCAGCCTTTTTTGGCTTCCATGATTTTTGCAGCGAGTTTTTTGTCCTGCAACTTGGGGCCTTCCGAGGCGTCCATGAGCAGGACGACGATGTCGGCATTGTCGATACTCTCTTCGGCGCGCATGTTGCTGTAATGCTCAATCGCGCCGGATCTGCGGTTGCGGCGGTTGACCCCGGCGGTGTCGATCAGCTGATAATGGCGGGCCTGCGGGCCGGACCCGATGGTGAAGGGAATTTCAATGCTGTCACGAGTGGTTCCGGGAATCGCGGAGACGATCACGCGGTCCCCCTTGAGCAAGCGGTTGATGTAGGAGGACTTACCGGAATTGGGACGGCCGACAACCGCAACGCGCAGCGGATTACGCTCAGTGCGGTTTTCGCCTTCGGGCAGCTCAGGCAGAATAGCCTCCATCAGGGGGCCGACCCCGCGATTATGCAGGGCGGATACCGGGAAAACCGGGAAGCCCAACGATTCGAAGTCGGCCGTATCCTCGTCGCGGCCGGCGTTGTCGGCCTTATTAGCGGCAATAAAAACGGGTCGGTCGGCGCGATGAAGCAGACGGGCGACCTCTTCATCCATCGGCAGCAGTCCCGCGGTAATATCGGTGACAAAAATGATCGCGGCGGCATCTGTGATAGCGACTTCGACCTGTTCGTTGGTGCGATTGACCAGAATATCGGCGGTCATACGGGAATCAATCGATCCCAGCCCGCCGGTGTCGATCAGCTCAAACTGCTCGTCGTTCCAGTCGGTTTCGCAAACGACGCGGTCGCGCGTTACGCCTTCCTGCTCGTGCACAATGGAAATGCGGCGGCCGACAATCCGGTTAAAAAGAGCGGATTTCCCGACATTCGGACGGCCTACGATAGCAATAGTTCTGGTTTGTTCTGAAGTGCTCATGTTGTTTTCCTTATAAGGGCGGCACATTGAAGGGGAAGTTGCTTGCAAAAGCAACCCTCTTTGTTTAAATCCGCATTTGAATCCAATCTAAACAAGGAGGTTGTCATGGCTCAAGTCACATTCAAAGGCTCTCCCGTTCAAACCGTTGGGGATCTTCCCGGCCTTGGAAGCGAAGCCCCGGGCTTCAGGTTGGTGAAACAGGATCTCTCCGAAACTACGCTGCCCGACTACGGCGGCCAAAAACTCGTGCTGAATATTTTTCCAAGCCTCGACACGCCCGTCTGCGCGCTGTCCGTAAAAACATTCAACGGAAAGGCTGCCGGACTGAAAAACACCGTCGTGCTTTGTGTCTCCGTTGACCTGCCGTTTGCGCAGGCGCGCTTCTGCGGGGCCGAGGGGATTGAAAATGTGGAAACCGCTTCGGCGTTCCGCTCCAACTTCGGCGAACACTACGGCGTAACGCTCGCCGACAGCCCGCTGGCCGGATTGCTTGCCCGCGCGGTAATCGTTATCGATGAAACTGGGCAGGTGATCTACACCGAGCTCGTCTCGGAAATCGCACAAGAGCCGGACTACGCCGCCGCGCTGGCCGCCTTGCAATAGGCGCCGGAAGAGGGTGCCGCCCTATAGGGGACATTATTATGAAAAAGTTTATGCTGAGTCTACTGGGGCTAGCCGCCGCGAGTGCGGCGGTGGCCGGATCCGTGTATGATTTTTCCGCCGACACAATTACCGGCGAATCGCGCAACCTGTCCGAATACAAGGGACAGGTTCTACTGATCGTCAACACGGCCAGCAAATGCGGGTTCACCAAACAGTACGCCAGTCTGCAGGACTTATATGAAAAATATAAAGACCGCGGACTGGTTGTGCTCGGATTCCCGGCCAATAACTTCGGCGGGCAGGAGCCCGGCACGAACGAAGACATCGAACAGTTCTGTTCGCTGAGGTTTAATGTGGGCTTTCCAATGTTTGGAAAAATCTCCGTTAAGGGCGCCGATATCCACCCGCTATATCAGTGGCTGACCGACCACCCGAATGGCAGTAAAGTATCCTGGAACTTCAATAAATTCCTGATCGGGCGCGACGGCGATCTAATCGAACATTTCGGCAGCCGCACCGCCCCAAATGCCGAAGGCTTCATTGCCACCATCGAAAAAGCGCTGAACCAACCGATCCAATAGAGGTCTAAAAGCAGTACATGAAATTATTGCTACGCATCCTGTCTATTGCATTACTCGCCGGAATCGCTCCGGCGGAGGAGGGGCCCATGGAAAAAGCAACGTTTGCCGCCGGATGCTTCTGGGGCGTGGAGTCTGCATTCCGAACCGTCGAGGGCGTTGTTGATGCGCAGGTTGGCTATGTCGGTGGAGAAACCGACAATCCGACTTACCGCGAAGTCTGCTCCGGCCGCACCGGACATGCTGAAGCGCTGGAAATAACCTTCGATCCCGCCGTGATCACCTATAAAAAACTCGTCGAGCTCTTCTGGCGGGTGCACAACCCGACACAGGCCAACCGGCAGGGGCCAGACGTCGGCACGCAATACCGCTCGTCGATCTTCTACCACTCGCCAGAGCAGAAAGAGATCGCTGAAAAATCAAAAGCCGCGCTGGCGGCCTCCGGAAAATACAAAAAGCCGATCGCGACCGAAATTGTGCCCGCCGCGACCTTCTACCGCGCCGAGGAATACCATCAGCGCTACTTCGAGAAGAACGGCGGCCCCGTCTGCCACTTCTTTGAGTGAGCCATAGCATGGCGGCCCGAAGCTTTCCAGGCCTTAGAAGCCCCGCCCTTGCACCGCGAAGCGCTGTGCCCCGGCGCTGCCGGCTCCCAGATTTGGAAAACACAAATTTAATGCACTCGGGGTTGCTTTTCCGGCGGGTTAGCGTACATTCGCGCGGCTTTTTAAATCTGCAGGCACCGCTTTTGCAGACAAGGCTTTGGAGAAATTTATGAGAAACGATAAAATCCGCAACGTCGCGATCATCGCGCATGTCGACCACGGCAAAACCACGCTGGTCGATCAGATCATTAAACAGGCTCACATTCTGCGCGACAATGAGACTTTTCAGACCTGCATGCTCGACAGCAACGATCTCGAACGCGAGCGCGGCATCACCATTCTATCTAAAAACATCAGCGTTGTTTACAATGGCGTGAAAATCAACGTGATCGACACCCCCGGCCATAGCGATTTCGGCGGGCAGGTTGAGCGCGTCCTGAATCTGGCCGACGGCGTATTGCTGTTGGTCGATGCCGCAGAAGGACCGATGCCCCAGACCCGCTTTGTTTTGGATAAGGCACTGGAGCTGAATCTTAAGGCTGTCGTCGTCGTCAACAAGGCGGACAAGCCGGATGCGCGCTGCGACGCCGTGCACGATATGGTCTTCGACCTCTTTGCTGAGCTCGAGGCCAACGACGACCAACTCGACTTCCCGATGCTCTACGCCAGCGGACGCGACGGCTGGGCCGACCTTGAAATCGACGGCCCGCGCAATTCAATCCTTCCGCTGATGGATGCGATCATTGAGCACATCCCCGGCCCGCCGATTCACGAAGGAACCGTACAGATGCAGGCCACCACCCTCGACTATTCCGATTATACCGGCCGCATCGGCATCGGCCGCGTCTACCGCGGCACACTCGACTTGAAAACGCCGCTCAGCATCATCAAACGTGATGGCTCCGTACGGCCCGTACAGCTCAAAGAGCTGCACACCTTCGAGGGGCTCGGCCGCGTCAAAAAAGATTTTATTCCCTGCGGCGACCTGTGCGCCATCTCCGGCATCGTCGACATCGATATCGGCGACACCATCGCCGACCGGGAAAATCCGGAAGCCCTGCCGCTGATTGCACTCGACGAACCGACCCTTTCGATGACCTTCCGCGTCAACGACAGCCCGTTCTTCGGTAAAGACGGCAAATACGTCACGAGCCGCCACATCCGCGAGCGTCTGCTCAAGGAATGTGAACGCGACGTCGCCCTGCGGGTTGAAGAAACCAGCGGCGACTCCTTCATCGTCAGCGGACGCGGCGTACTGCATCTTTCGATTCTGATCGAAACCATGCGCCGAGAAGGCTTTGAGCTGACCATTGCCCAGCCGCGTGTGATTTTCCGCGACCACCACGGCAAAAAAGAGGAGCCCTTCGAAGTTCTCAACGTAGACGTTCCCGATGAATACGCCGGTAAGGCCATTGAGCTGATCGGAGCACGCCGCGGTGAAATGGTTCGCATGGACCAGCACGGCATTCGTAAAAGCATCGTTTTCCACATTCCGACGCGCGGGCTGATCGGGATTCGCAGCAAGCTGATGACCGCCTCGGCGGGAGAAGCGATTGTTTCCCACCGCTTCATTCACTACGGCCCGTATGCTGGAGAAATCGAAACCCGCAACAACGGCGTGCTCATCAGCATGGGCAACGGCGCCGCAGTCGGTTATGCCATCGACGCCCTGCAGCAACGCGGCATTTTCTTCATTGATCCCGGCGAAGAGTGCTACGCGGGAATGATCGTCGCCGAGCACTGTCTCGACAAGGACCTGCCCGTCAACGTGCAGAAAGCCAAACAGCTCACCAATGTGCGCGCTTCCGGAACCGACCGTGCAATGAAAATTGCCCCCGCCCAGAAGAAGAGCCTGGAAGAAGCGCTCGAATATATCGCCGCCGATGAGCTGGTCGAGGTAACGCCCCATTACATCCGCCTGCGCAAACGCTATCTCTCTGAAAATGACCGCAAACGCATGGGCCGCACAACCGTTGCGGACTGATTTTCCATCCGCCTTCTTTCCATTACGGCGCGACAGGATGGTTGGAAAAGCCCCGCCGGGCGCTACGGCCCGCGGGTAACCCAATAGGCGAGAAACGAGATCACCGCGATGGCCAGCAGACCGATGGCGAAGGCGGCCAACAAACAGCCGGAGTTGCGGGCATCCAATTTATAGCCGAGCTCCTGCCGTAGCGGATCCTTATACGGATTCTCCTGCGCGGGATCTTTTTTTGAAACCGGATCGTTCATGATTCGCTCCTGGGCGAAACCTAGCGCAACTCTTTTAAAAAATCAACCGCCGCAGCGCGGGCGTCGGCGATGATTTCTTTCAGCTGTGCGCCGGATTTTTCAGCCAGTTCGCGGCAATCCTCATATTCGGGAGTTGCGGTACAAACGCCACCGTTCATCGAACTGATCTTGACCCGCACCGGCCCCCACAGCGTCTGAACTGTCTCTGTTTTCCGCTCCAAAGCGGTGCGATCCACCAAAAATGAGCGAATTCCAATCGCCGTAGTTTCCGTAAAAACGATCGATTTCAGCTCGTTTTTGAGCAAAATAGGGCACAAAACGGACAATTTGATCGCAGAACGGCCCTTTTTCATCAAAATCGGCGTTTGCCACACATCGAGAGCTCCGGCCTTAAAAAGCTTCTCCATTGCGTAACTAATCACCTGGGGAGAACAATCGTCGATATTGGTTTCTAGCACGAGGAGGTTTTTCTTTGTAGGACACGCTTCCCGTATTCGGGAGCGTGTGTCTTCTGCACTACACAGGCTCTCTGGATACAGAGAAGCCTGTCCTACAAGTTGCCCGAGTTCTGCGCGCAGGACGTTGGGAATATCGAGATCCCATCCCCCGGCGCCGTACGCAGTGGTTTCGGTGATAAATCCTGCGGGCCGATCGCCGAAGCCGTCGCAAAGGGTGGCGGCCAGCGCCGCGCCTGTGGGGGTCAGCAATTCTTTTTCGACATCCCCCTGTGTGTAAGGAATCCCGACCAGCAGCTCGGCGGTGGCGGGTGCGGGCACCGGCATCTGCCCATGTGCGCATTTTACAAACCCAAACCCGGTTCGCAGGTTGCCCGCATAGAGCTTTTCAATGCCCAGTTGTTCGAGGCCAAAAACCGTTCCGACAATGTCGATAATGGCGTCCACTCCACCCACTTCGTGAAAATGGATTTTTTCAATGGTTGTGCCATGCACGTTGGCCTCGGCTTCCGCCAGTTTAGTGAACACTGCGATGCTGCGCGCCTTCACTGGTTCGCTCAAATCCGCCGCTTCGATAATTTCAGTAATATGATGCAGATGTCGGTGGGGCTGCTTTTCAGACGGGTCGAGTGCCACATCGAAGTGTGTAGCGGCGATTCCGTTTTTGACCACCTTTTCGATCTGCAACTCATAACCGGAAACGGGCAGGGCGGCGACCATTTCGCGCAACGCCTCTTCGGACAGTCCGGCGTCGAGCAGCGCGCCGATAAACATGTTGCCGCTGATTCCGGAATAGCAGGAGAGGTAGAGAGCGGAGTGATGGAGTGATGGAGGGGTGGAACATTGATTTGCTGCTGTTTTTTTCTTTTCCATTATTCCGCTACTCCCTTACTCCAATATTCCTCTCATCAACGCATCGCATTGATTATACCCGCAAGTCGGCCGGCGCCGAAACCGTTGTCGATGTTGACGACGGATACCCCGGCGGCACAGCTGTTGAGCATGCCGAGCAGGGCGGCCACCCCGCCAAAGCTGGCGCCGTAGCCTATGCTGGTCGGCAACGCAATCACCGGCTTGGAAACCAGCCCGCCGACCACGCTGGCCAGCGCGCCCTCCATGCCCGCCGCGACCACAAGTACGTTCGCAGAGGTTACTTTTTCCTGCTGGGCAAACAGACGGTGAATCCCCGCGACGCCTACATCAAATACACGCTCGACCTTGTGGCCCATCAGCTCGGCCGTGACCGCGGCCTCTTCGGCGACGGGAATATCGCTGGTTCCCGCAGTCATCACCAAAATGACTCGATCGGGATCGGGGGTGATTTCTTCTTTGCGCACGACAATCAAACGGGCGAGCTCATGGTATTCCGCTTCCGGAATGAGCTCTTTAACCGCCGCAAAGGTTTCGGCGGATGCGCGGGTGGCGAGAATGTTACTTTTCCCCTCATTCATTTTCTGAATAATTTTTGCCACCTGTTCCTTCGTTTTTCCCTCGCAGAAAACCGCTTCGGGAAATCCCCGCCGCTCGTGGCGCTGGTTATCGATCTTCGCAAACCCAAGTTCATCAAATCCGTTCGTACTCATAATTTTGACAGGATAACAGGGTGTACAAGACGGAAGGTCAAAAACCCAACCATCCATTATTCCGTTATTCCACTCCTCCAATTCCCTTGTTCATGCTGCCCATTTTATAGCCGGAAAGATCCAGCGCCACATGGTCAAATCCCAACTCTTTCAGCCGAGCAACGATTGTAGCGGCGGTTTCCGGCTCGGCAAGCTTCGCAATATACTCCGGTTCCACTTCTATGCGGGCGAGGGCGCCGTGATGACGAACACGCAGATGTCCCTGAATCAGCGGCCGGATAAACTGCTCCGCTGCCTCGACCCGTTTCAATCGCTCGGGCGTCAGCTCCAGTCCGTATTCCAACCGCGTAGCCAGACAGGCGTCGCTCAATTTGTTAGCGGTGGAAAGGTTCCATTGTTTGGAAACGGCACGGATTTCGGCTTTGGTCAGTCCGGCCTCTTTGAGCGGGCTGCGCACGGCGTCCAGCTCGGCAACCGCTTTTTGTCCGGGACGGTAGTCTCCGGAATCATCCACATTGCTTCCTTCGACAACCCAGGGAAACCCGCGCGCAACGGCCCAGTTAGCCAGTGACTGAAAACGATTTTTTTTACAGTAATAGCAGCGCAGAGGATCGTTAGCGGTGAATGTTGGGTCATCAAACTCCGTTGTTTCGAGCAAGGCATGCTCCACGCCGATCGTTTTGCCTAGCTCCTGCGCTTCCACTTTTTCAGCGTCGGTAAGCGTGGCGGAAACGGCCGTGGCGGCGATCACATTTTCCGCGCCCAACGCGCGCACAGCCGCAGCCAGCAAAAACGTGCTATCTACGCCACCGGAAAATGCGACAGCGCATTTTTCCAGTTTTTCAAAAACCTCGTTCAGGGCCTGGAGCTTTTCTTCTAATTTCATTCGCTTCCTTTAATCGGCCGGCGCAGAGCCTTTTTCTCTCCATGCTTTGTTTTGGCATCCAGCATTTTGTTTTTTGCGCGGCGGGAGCGGCGGCGTTTCTGGCGCCGGACTTTTTCCTGCTCCTGCCGACGCTTGCTTTTAATGCCGAGAATTTTTTCTTCGAGCTTATCGCACAGATCGCGCCGGGCGAAGTAGCGGTTGGATCCCTGCAGGCGGGATTGTTTGCATTTGATTTCAATGCCGGAGGGCTTATGAATCAGCTGCACACAGGAGGAGGTTTTGTTTACTTTCTGCCCGCCCTTACCGGACGCGCGGATAAACTGCTCGGACAAATCAGCCTCGCTGATGTTCAGTTTATCCATCCGTTCCTGGAGCTTTTCCCATTTTTCTTGCGTAATCACGGGAGAAGGGAATCACGGGGGAGCGCTGGAGCGCAATGGAAAGCGCATCAAATTTTTAATTCCGGCTTGCAAAGGAAATTTGAATTGGCATATTAGCCAACCTTCTGACGCGGGTGTAGCTCAGTGGTAGAGCTTCACGTTGCCAACGTGATTGTCGTCGGTTCGAATCCGATCACCCGCTCCACTTTTTAAATCCCCCTTTACCCGGGGTTTTCTTTTCTTCATCTCCAATCCGATTTTTCGGCATAGAGCCTGCTTATATATCTGATCCTTGGGCGAAAAGGAGATAAAGAAAATGAAATTACTAATTATAGCAGTACTCGCAGCCATCTTTTCCAGCGGTTGTGTATCCCAAAATGCCATTGATGCGGCGATCGACCAGAAAATCGCGGCCAACAATGTGGCCTTTGTTCAACCGATGATGGCGCAGCAAAATCTGCAAATCAGCTCGGTCGGGGCCGAAGTGGCTCAGAACAGACAGGCGATTTCTAAATCCAGTGCACAAATGGCGGTCCATCAAAATGTATTGGTCGATCACTATGTGAAGCAGCGGCAGCAGGCGACCGCCGCTCTGGAAGTTCTCACGCCGGAACCCGTTTATGCAGCGCCCGCCGCACCTGTAACAGAAGAAACGATTTCAGCTCCCGCTTCGGCCGCGGAAGCTGTACCGGAACCCGTGGTTTCTGCCACATCCGATTAAGCTAGAGCCGGGCCTCGACATGGTTCACCCGCAGGGACGTTCGCCCGCCCTGACCGGGCTGGATGATGTCGAGGTCTTTTACCATCCACAACCCGTCGAACTCTTTGACGCTGACCACCTTGATGATTTTCACCCGTTTTCCGGCCGCATCGTGCTCCTCAGCACCCAGCAAGCGGCCGGTTTTCTTTTCTACCCACAAAAGCAGGGTATTTCCCGCGGGGCGGGGCACAGAGATCAAAAAACACTCCTTGCCCAGCTTGCTGTCGGTTCCTTCTGTCTGCGCCTCCTCGCTCCAAAGGAAGGAAAAGCTCAAATCGGCCCAGGTGACCCCCAGATCTTGGATTTGATCGTGAGAATTGAAGTCCGCCTTTTCTTGATTTTGATAAAAAGCGCAGTCCGCCACCCCGTCGTTCCAGGTGATTTCCAAGGTTTGGAAAATTTTATTCTTCGAATCGTTAATTATATATTCCGCCCGCGGTGGTTGAGCGCTCCAATCGAGCGTCATCTCCACGTCCAGCGCCTTCTTCATAAACCCGTTTGCCGCCCACTGTTTCAAAACGCCCGACATCACCACCGGATGGGGTGGCAGCTGCGCACGGGCGGCAGCCAGAATCTGTTGTGCGGGCGGTAATTCTTCCGCGAAAACAGAGACGGATAAACAGAGGAGTAAAAGTATGCGTTTCATGAAAAACAGTTTAATGACCAGAATCATTATGGACAGAATAATTACTGGCGGATACTGTGACATTCTATGGCTAAGTTCATTATTAACGGCGGAAACACGATCGGCGGAAATTTTTCTCCGCGCGGAAATAAAAATGCGGTCCTGCCCATGCTTGCGGCATCGGTGCTGACGGATCAGCCGGTCACACTCAGTAATGTGCCGGACATTCAGGATGTGCGCGTAATGCTCGAGCTGCTCGGCACGCTCGGAGTCTCCGTTGAAAAAACAGCGGACGGCGTTATCCTTTGCGCGGCGGATTTAAAAACCACCGAGCTCGACGAAGAGCTCTGCCGCCATGTACGCGCCTCCATTCTGCT
>JACNKZ010000026.1:0-22357 GCA_014381785.1 Kiritimatiellota bacterium | reverse complement strand
GGCGAAACCACGATTTTCAACGCCGCCTGCGAACCACATGTACAGGATCTGGCCGACCTATTGGTCAAAATGGGCGCACAGATTTCTGGCATCGGCACCAACCGGCTGGAAGTGACCGGCGTACAAACGCTCGGCGGCGCGAAACACACCGTCCAGCCGGACTACATTGAAACCGGCAGTTTCTTGACCGCCGCCGCCGTAACCGGCGGCTCGCTCGAAATCAAAAACCCCGGCGACAGCCTGACACTCAGCGTCCTGCAGAAGGGATTTGAAAAATTAGGGACCCATTGGGTCATTTCAGATGGCGTATTGACCATGCAAAATGAACCCTGTCGTGCGACCGTTCCAGACCTTGGAAACTTCACACCGAAAATCGAGGACGGAATCTGGCCGGCGTTTCCGTCCGACCTAATGAGTGTGATGATTGTGCTGGCGACGCAAACGCAGGGGCAGATGCTCTTTTTTGAAAAGCTGTTTGAAAGCCGCATGTATTTTGTCGACAACCTGATGGCCATGGGCGCCAACATTATTCAGTGCGACCCGCACCGCGTCGTCGTCAGCGGAACATCACAACTGCACGGCGCGCGATTGAGCAGCCCGGACATCCGCGCCGGCATGGCCATGCTCATCGCCGCCTGTTGCGCCGACGGCGAAAGCATCATCAACAACGCCCAGATGATCGACCGCGGCTACGAAGCCATTGATGAACGCCTCCGCGCGCTCGGCGCGGATATTGTCAGAGAGAGTTGACCGCGAATCACGCGAATGGACGCGAAATGAAGAAGAAAAAATTCATTCTCTGGTTGCTGATAGGGGTTCCGGTTGTTTGCACAACGCTCTTTCTTGCCTTCATGGGCTATTGCTTTACTCAGCCCGAATTTTACACACAGGTCGGGCAGCAACTTCGTAATGAAAGAGAAGCACCCAAGAATGATAAGTGGGCCCTTTGGTTTTATCGCAAGGGCGCAAACATGGGGGATGCAGCCGCTCAATATGCGCTCGCAACGTTTTATTATTACGGTCGTGGCGTTAAAAAAGACTACGAAACGGCTCTCTTTTGGTATCAGAAAGCTGCTGAACAAGGACGTGTAGACGCTCAGTATGGTGTGGGATGGATGTTTGAAAACGGATGCGGGTGCTCTCCCGATGATTCCAAAGCGTTTCAGTGGTATAAAAAGGCGGCAGAACAAGGTCACATTAATGCCCAGATCGAAGTTGGTTATAGCTACTCTTCGGGTAGCGGAGTCGAAAAAAATCCGACCAATGCGGTCATTTGGTATCACAAAGCTGCCGAACAAAACTCGGCAGAAGCGCAAGGGCGATTAGGTCATCGTTATTACTTAGGCGAGGGAGTCCCTCAGGATTATACCGAAGCAGCAAAATGGTTTGAAAAATCGGCAAAGCAAGGAAAAGTAAAAGCTCAAAACTGGATGGGACACCTCTTTTATTTTGGGGAAGGTGTTCAACAAAATTACACAAACGCCTTTCTGTGGTACAGCAAAGCTGCTGAACAGAATGATTCTGCGGCTCAATATAATTTAGGCGAATTGTACAGAACGGGTCTGGGGACACCACAAAGCCAAACCAATGCGATTTTTTGGTATCAACGGGCGGCAGATCAAGGACATGAAAGCGCATCCCTTTTTCTGGCCAGATGCTATGGCAAAGGTCGCGGCGTTCCACAAGATTCTGATAAAGCGTTGGCGCTATGCCTACCCTTTGCGAAAAAAGGAAATGCTGAAGGGCAATATCTGGTTGGGCTAAGTTATATGTACGGCAGAGGTGTTGAACAGAGTTTTTCTGAAGCGATTCGTTGGTTTGAACGTTCGCTTGAACAACAATATGACCAAACCTATCAGTTTTACGCCTGGCTGCTGGCAACATGTGAGAATGGACAATACCGCGATGGGGAGAAAGCGGTTCGTTTGGCTAAAAAAGCGATGGCGCTTTTTCCTAATGACTGGACCACTACCGCGATTCTGGCCGCCGCCTATGCAGAAAACGGGCAGTTTGATCTGGCCATTGAGACACAGAAAAAAGCGGTCGAGCTAACGGATGAGGCGGATCAGGAAACGGCGCTTAAACAACTTCAATCCTATGAAAACCATCAGCCATGGCGGGAATCTTACGAATAGGTTTTCAAATGGTTGGAACCGGCTGAAAGGTCGTGGACCGTTTCAGCCCTACAATTTTTCAGTTGCTGCAGCCGCGAGCCACTTGTCCCGCTGAAGGCTTTGGGATGATCGCGATCCGAGGTCACGGGCCTCGGCTACAATCTTCCAAACATTGGAAAATTAAAACCCACCCCGCCGTTCCGGCACCCCTCCATTGGAGGGGATTTTTCCAGACATTGGAAACCCTGTGCTACGGCGAAACTGCTTACCAGTAGGTGGGGTTTTCGAATGCTTTAACGCAGCGGAAAAAGGTGTCAGTGCATACATCTGTACATTTGTGGCCTCGCAATCACAGACACGGTCTTGATGCTTATAAAGCAGGGCCGTGCTTCCAGCCAGTTTGCATTCGCATCGCCGAGCTGCGGTGGACAGTTGGAACCGGCTGAAAGGTCGTGGACCGTTTCAGCCCTACAATTTTTCAGTTGCTGCAGCCGAGGTCCTCGATCGCGGTCCGAGGTCGAGGACCTCGTCTACAATTTTTAAGATATTGAAAAAAGGTTTTTTCGTTGCTGCAACCGCCCGCGGTGGGGGCGGCAACGGATCCGCGGTCGGCGCCCGCGGCTACAGAGTTCCAACCATTGGAAAAAAGTGCGGCTCGGCAGGAACGCCTCGCCCTGCCATTTTTTACTGCTCGCCGGGTGAGGGTGCCCGGCCTACAGTATTCCAATTATTGGAAACCTGTATGCCACAACGCAGTTGTTTACCAATAGGCAGGGTTGTCGAATGCGGTGACGCACCGGGAGAGGCCGGGGAGTTTTGGTATCGGGTTTTCGGTTAGGGATTGTCCGAGCCAACCGACGGGTTGTGAAAGCTCGAGCGGCGGCGGAATCAGTTCCTGAGAAAGCGGTTCAAAGCCGGTTTTGGTGTAGAAGGCAGGGTCGCCGTAAGTGACGGCTATTTCCGTTCCTTTTTCTTTCATCTGCTGCAGGCCGAAGCGGATCAGGTTCTGTCCGATGCCCTGACCCTGAAAATCGCTGTGAACAGCTACCGGCGCCATCAGGAAAACATCGGCGGCTGTTGCAAGGGTGAGGCGGCTAAAGAAAATCGCGCCGACGGTTATTTCTCCATCCATCGCAACGAATCCGTAAAGGTCCCCGAGGTCGGTTTGGCGTATCAGTTCGTGCACCAGGTTTCCGATAAGCTTTCCTTCGGATGGCCCAACGCAACGAGTAAACGTTTCCGTAAACAGGTTTTCAACTGCGGATGAGTCCTCAGAAGAAATGGGTCTGTGCTGGATCATTTTCATATCTCCAGTTTTTTGGGACATGAGCAGAGCATTTTGTATCCGTCTTCGGTGATGAGCACGGTGTCTTCGATACGCACGCCGCCGATGGAAGGATAGTAGAGGCCGGGCTCAACGGTGATGATGTGTCCGGCGCGCAGTTTTTGGTGGTTGGCGGGCGAAACGCGCGGCGCTTCATGGATTTCGAGTCCCACGCCGTGCCCGCTTCCGTGAATAAAGCCTTGCGCGACCCCGTTGATGGTTTTGGTTTTAAATCCGCGCGATTCCATGAGCTGTGCTCCGGTTCGATGAACTGTATCGGTCCATACACCGGCTTTAAGCATTTTAAGCTGCGCGGCCTGCGCGGCCTTGACGGCGTTGTACTGTTTTTTGAGCGCGGCGGATGCCGGCCCGCGGCAAACGGTGCGGGTGATGTCGCCCCAGTATCCGGTTTTTCCAGACCTTGGAAAAATATCAATGACGATCGGCTGTCCGGCCTGAAGCGGACCGGTACCGCGCTCGTGCGGGTCGGCGGAAAGCATTCCGCTGGCGACAATGGTCTCTTCGGCTGCGCAGTCGAAATCGAGCAGCGTGTGACAAATGGTGGCGCGCACCTTTTCTGAGGTCAGCATCGTTTTGCCACAAACCAGCATTTCATCCCGGGAAATCCGGGCAGAAGCAATTTGCTGGATGGCGGCTTTCATTGCCTCGACCGCGGCGCGCTGGCTTTGTCGGATCGCTTTGATTTCGTCTGCGCTTTTTACCTCCCGTCGCGGACAGGGCGGCTGCTTGATGATGTGTATTTTTACCCCCGCGCGCCGCAAGGAATCCGCAACCCCGACCGGAAAATCACCGGAAATTTCAACAGAAGATAACTGCTTTTCTTTCAATAACTTCTGTATCCATTGGGAAAGGTTTTTGCCCGGTTTTATGCCCAGCTGATCCGGGCTTATTACCGTCACATTTTGCCTAACCGTTCGGCGCATTCGACCGCTTTCCATAGCGGAAACCAAAAGGTATATTTTTTTGCCGCTTTTAATCAAAACGGCCCCTTCGGGCGGGCGGACTCCGCATAAATAGTGGATGTCCGCCTCGTTTTTTGAGCTGCTGATAAGTAGACGGCTGGTCGTTTTTTTCATTGGATACCTTATCTCCTTCTTACGAAACTATTTGTAAAATGGCTATTCGTTTTGGGGCTTTTTATTTTCCGTCTTTCCGAGTTTATTTTGTGCTATTTGCAAGCGGGCCGTCTACATGTTGTGTTTCGTATGCTTTTGTTTCCACCCTCCGGCTTTGCTCTTGTCGGTACGCGCGTCGTCGATTAGCTTCTTTTCATCGCGACCGCGGAGAAATTAAGTGGTTGTTTATAACCTGTTCATAACTCCGCCCGGTTTGTTAATTATTTTAATTTTGTACGTTTGGGACTTCCATGGGGCAAGACAACATAAAGCTTTGGGATGGCGCCTGTCGCCATCTAAAAGAGACGCTTCCAAAAGATATTTTCGATAAATGGATCGCCGTGATCCAATGTCGGGAAATAAAAGAAAACCAGGCTATCCTTGTTGTCGGCAACGACTTCTATCAATCCTGGCTCGAAGAGCACTATCTTCCGTTAATTAAAAACGCACTGGCCGTTGTTTCCGGCCGCTCCTTCGAACTTAAGCTGATGGTGGACTACAGCCTTTTAGCCGAACCGCAGGAAGAGGCTGAAAGCGCAAAAGAGAAAGTTCGCTCTATATTGACGTCCAAACGTGCGCCGGAAACGAAGACCAATCTCAATAAAAACTATACGTTCGATTCGTTTGTGGTCGGGCCCTCCAACCAGTTTGCTCACGCCGCCTCCATGGCGTCAGCACAATCGCCGTCTCGCCCTTATAATCCTCTCTTTATCTACGGCGGCGTCGGTCTCGGTAAAACTCATCTCATGCAGGCAATTGGCCAGTTTATCCTTACCAAAAAAACTCGCGGAAAAGTCTGCTACACCACTAGCGAAGCCTTCCTGAATGAATACATCGAAGCGCTTCAGACCAATTCGCTGGCGAAATTCCGTAGAAAATACCGAACCGTTGATGCGCTACTGATCGATGATATACATTTTCTGGCCGGAAAAGACCGTTTGCAGGAAGAGTTTTTCCATACCTTTAATGCTATTTTTGAAAATCATAAACAAATTGTGATGACGTCTGATCGTCCCGCCGGCGAATTGAACGGTCTGGCGCCGCGGTTGGTTTCCCGATTTGAATGGGGGTTGGTTGTCGAGTTAGAAAGCCCGGATGTTGAAACCCGTGTAGCTATTTTACGTAAAAAATGTGAGCAACTTGATCTCTCGATCGATCAGGGGCTTCTTTTCTATATTGCAGAACGAATTTCTTCTAACATCCGCCGCCTGGAAGGCGCACTGATTCGCGTGGCATCCTATGTATCCTTAACCGGTCAGCAGATGGACCAGGCCAAGTTGGAATATCTTTTGCGCGACACACTGGATCAAGAAAAGAAACATGCTATCAGCATCGAAAGCATCCAAAAAACTGTAGCGGAACACTTCGATCTGCGGGTTGGAGATCTAGTTGGACCCAGGCGCCCTAAAAACATCGCCTGGCCGCGTCAGGTTGCCATGTACCTCTCCCGCACCATGACCGACAACTCCTTCCCAGTCATTGGTAACGCTTTCAGTCGCAATCACGCCACGGTTGTTCACGCCTGTAAAACGGTAGAAAGAGAACAAGCGGAAGATCTGAAGCTTCGTCAAACTCTCTCTTTACTGCGTCAGCGCGTTGGGCATCTGGCTCAAGCTAAATAACCCCTTATGATAAACTAGCTTTAAACCTGTTCATAACCCGATGATAACAATGACAACTTGGAGTTACTAAAAATCACCTTTATTTATTTTTTTTTATCCACAGAGATGTGAACAAGGCTAAGTCCGCTAGTTAGATGGGGATAGACAAAAAAAGAGCCTGACGGAACACACTATTTACAGTACTAATAATACTACGATTTATATAAATTAAGATATCTATCTATTAGAAGGGGTTGTTAATGAAACTCACAATTGAAAAATCAGCACTGCTTGATGCGCTCCAGAAAGTTCAATCCATCGTTGGACAGCGAAGCACATTGCCCATTCTTTCCAATGTTCTTCTCAAGGCGGAGGGAGATGTGATTTCTCTCACAACCACTGATATGGAAGTTTGCGTTAAAACCAAAGCACCTGCTGAAATCAGCGCTTCTGGCGGAACGACCCTGCCAGCCCGGCGCTTTTTTAGCATCTGTCGTGAGCTTCCAGCCGGCCAGGTTGAAATAGAAGTGGATGCAAAAGATGTAGCCACGATCCGCAGCGGACCCTCTTTCTTTAAATTGGTTGGTTTATCAGAAGAGGAATTTCCGCCGCTTCCCGAATTTGAAGAAAGCGCAGTGTACTCCGTGGATCAGGTGGTGTTCCGTGAGATGCTTCAGAAGGTCACCTATGCCGCATCTACGGACGAGACGCGTTATATCCTGAATGGGGCGTTGTTGAGCTTTAAAGACGAGAAACTGACCGTTGTAGCGACGGATGGGCGGCGCCTAGCAATGGTTGAACAGGAAATTGAATTTTCTGAAGACGCTCAGACCGATTTGGTTGTTCCGTCTAAAACGATTAATGAGTTGATCAAAACTCTGGGTGAAGAAGGAGTTCTTCGCATACGTGTCTCCTCAACTCAAGTTGCCTTTGATTTTGATAAAATTTTGATTGTTTCTAAATTGATTGAAGGAACCTATCCTAATTTCCAACAAGTTATCCCGGCGCAGTGTGAAGAGCGTGTGGCGATCGATCGCGAAACGATGCTGTTGGCAGTACGTCGCGTTTCTTTACTTACCGATGATCAGACTGCTTCGATCAAACTAACATTTGGTAAAAACAAACTCGAACTAGTAACTAATAGCCCGGAGATAGGCGAGGCTCGCGAAACCATTCCTGTAAAATATGATGGAAAAGAGATTTCCATCGCATTTAATCCCGGGTTCCTGATGGCACCGCTTCGTCATCTCGATTCTGATGAGATTTTCTTTGAATTGTCGGATGAGTTGAGCCCGGGAGTAATAAAAACCAGCGTTCCGTTCCTCTACGTATTGATGCCTATTAGGGTTACGTAAAAAGAGTGGGAATGGTTGCCCGACTAGGATTTGAACCTAGACAAGCAGATTCAGAGTCTGCTGTGCTACCGTTACACCATCGGGCAAGAAGGACGGAAAATAAGCCAGAGATTTGATCGTAGTGCAAGTAGGGAATAAATAAAAAGAATGAAGAGAACCGGACAAAGCCGGGTGGTTGGGTTGCTGGGCGTTGGATTTGATCATAGAGATGGACAGGTTCGCATTACGCAAGCTGATGACTATAAGGTTCTAATGGGTTCCAAAGAATCCCACACAGAACTTCAGAAAATTTGCGGTAGAATTGATAAAGAAGTAACTACGTCCGGGCGTGTACTCAGCGATTATACTCCGGAAGAATTCATGGAATTAGTCGCGAAACTCTATTGAAACAGGATTTATAATGAAAATACTGTTTCTTACTATAAAACTTCCCCACTCAGAAGTTGTGGGCGGAAATCGTATTGCCTATCAACGAATTCGATATCTGGCCAACCAGGGACACCAGATCGGATTAATTTCTTATACCTCTAGTGAAACTAAGGAAGAGAGAGAAACGCTTCTGCCGTTTGTAAGCGATTTACACACCATACCGCAACCCCGCCGGAAAATATGGACAAGGGCCTTTCATGATTATATTGCGCCAAGCCGTCCCGCTCTCATTTGGAAGCTTTATTCAAAAAAGATGATGTGCAAGGTAGCCGAGGTAGTTGAAAATGGAAAATATGACCTGGTAGTTGCTGAGTTTTCAGAGATGGGGCAGTTTTTATATAAAAACCCCTATCTTTCCGCGGTTCACACCGTGATTTCCTGTCACCGATGTATGACCGCTTCCTATGAAAAATACAGGGAAATGAAAGAAATTAGCTGGAGGCTTCATGTAAAAAGCCTGCCGCAGCTGCGCGGTCTGCGGAAATATGAATTTAACATGTATCGCAGTGCAGACCGGATCCTGGTTTTAACTCATCAGGACCGGTTCATGATGCAATATTATGCGCCGGATCTTGCGGTTTCGGTTACTTCGTGCGGTGTGGACATCGATGATCTGCAAAAACAGCCGCCCATTCCCAAAGAACCTGTCGTTTTGATGACTGGCTATATGCGTGATCCAGCCAATGAAGACGGAGTGGAATGGTTTGTCCACCATGTATGGCCCAATTTAAAAGAAAAACATCCCGAAGTTAAATTTTATATTGTGGGCGCCGACCCCAGCAACCGCATCAAAAGATTGGTAGCGCACGATCATCGGATTATTTTGACAGGACAAGTGAAAGATATTGGACCGTATCGTAATCGTGCCCGCGTGCTGGTTTCCCCGGTCCGGTTGGGTTCCGGCATGCGCACCAAAGTACTGGAAGCCATGGCCTCCGGGCTCCCGGTTGTATCCACCTCGCTGGGTATGGAGGGAATTGAAGCGCAAACCGGTGTAAACTGTCTGGTCGCCGACACACCGGAACTTTTCAATCAAAGCGTGGATTGGCTTCTGACCGACCGGGTGCTTAGAGCGCGCATGGCTCGCAGTGCACAGAAGCTTATAAAAAATAAATATGCCCTTGAACTGGGCCTCGAACGGTTAGAAAACATACTGAAATCAGTCGTGGAAGGATGAAAATGTCAAATACAGTCTGGATCCCTTTTGAAAAACTCACGGCATTTATGGTGGATGTATTTAAATCCATTGGCGTCCCGGAAAAAGACGCACACATCTGTGCGGATGTTTTGATTAACTCCGACAAACGCGGAATCGACTCGCACGGCGTAGGACGCCTGAAACCTATTTATTACGACCGCATCGTAAAAAAGAAAATCCAGCAGCCGGTTACAGAATTTGAAATAGTCCGCGATAAAGGAGCTACCGCGGTTGTGGACGGACACCACGGGATGGGAATGGTCATCGCCAAACGATGTATGGAAATGGCCATCGAGAAGGCGCGCACCTACGGGCTGGGCATGGTTGTAGCCCGTAACTCCACCCATTATGGTTTTGCTGCTTACTACCCCATGATGGCCTGTGATGCCGGCATGATCGGACTGACCGGAACCAACGCCCGGCCCTCGATCGCCCCCACCCACGGCGTGGAAAATATGCTCGGCACCAACCCGCTCGTTTTTGGAATGCCGACCGACGAAGGCTTCCCCTTCACCAACGACTACGCCACCTCCATCCTTCAGCGCGGAAAAATAGAACAATATGCTCGCGAAGGAAAAGAGTGCCCGCCTGGGCTCATCATTGACCGCGAAGGGAAAACCAAAACGGACTCCGTACAGATTTTAAAAGACCTTGTTGGGGGACGTGCCGCCTTGGCACCTATCGGCGGAACCGAAGAAGAAACCGGCGGGCACAAAGGGTATGGATTTGCCACCGTCGTCGAGCTGCTCTCCGCCGCCCTGCAGCAAGGCTCCTATCTAAAAATGCTCTCTGGGCTCAGCGAAGTAGGACAGCCCATGCCCTACGCCCTGGGTCACTTCTTTATGGCGATCGACATCGAACACTTTTGCGATCTCGACGACTTTAAAAAAACCGCTGGCGAGATCCTGCGCTCTTTGCGCAACTCACAGAAAGCGCCCGGCAAAGAGCGCATCTACACCTGCGGCGAAAAAGAAAATCTCGCCGGCATCGAACGGGAGGGGAGGGGAGCGCCTGTCAGCGAATCCCTTCAGCAACAGCTCATCGCCATGCGCGATGAGCAGGGTCTATCGCAATACAAATTCCCGTTTGAGTAGATTTTTAAATCGGTGGAAAAGTAAGCGGGCGCCCACACAAAAGGTTTCCTCTCCCTGGAAAAAAGAGGGGAAGCGGCAGAATGGCTTTCCAATTCCTTGGAAATTTTTTTCCAAAGATCGTAAAAAACGGCTCGCATTTTTCCAACCATTGGAAACAATGGGTTCTATTTCTTTTTGTGCCAGCATGGGGCGCGGAGGAATGGAATAACGGACACGGGAATTAGAAAACAGCCAATACTCCCGCACTCCAGCATACCAATAGGACTTTTTTATGGCGTTACCGTTTACACAGAAAATCTTGAAAGACTGGGCGGGCTGGAAGGCTTTCCGTGACGGCAAAATGCTGTTTGAGCGCGGCGTGGTTGAAAAACTCGACTATGAGCACCCGATTATTTCCGGCCAGCTCGCCGTCGGCATCCGCGGCATGCGCTGCAAATTCGAGTTGCTCGACGACGGATTTGTGGAAAACCGCTGCCCCTGCCGCGACAATCAGGAAAAAGGACTGATCTGCGCTCATATGGTGGCCCTTGGCCTGGAGGCTGTCCGGCGCTACAGCGATCCGCAGCGCGAAGCCAAAGCGTCAGAAGAAAAGCGCCGCGCCCTGCGGCAGGAAAAATACGACGACTCCCAATATCTCAAGCGCGTCCCGGAAGACCATCCGGATGCCATACCCGCCGCGTTGAGCATCACCCTCAAACAGAGCTGGCGCGATCAGGCGCGGGACAACAACGAAATGTCCATCCGCTGCTTTGTTGAATATCAGGGAAAACGGACTCCGCTGAATGAGGTGCCCAAAGAGTTGCCACTGGCCTTCAGTCCGCGCGATGCCAACCTGCTCTTTGTGCTCGAGGATATTTCCGAGGGGCCCGCGAAGGGAAAACTGACGGTTGGCGCGGATGATTTCATTAATATTTTGAGGCTCAGCCGCGGCCGTGCGCTTCACGTTGGCGGCAACGAAAAAGACCTGAAAGTGACCGCCAGCGTCATTCGCACATACATCTGCATGGTACTCGACGAAGAGACCGGAGAGCTGGTGCTGTCTATACATCCCCGCGGCAGCTACGAAACCCCGCTCTACATCGCCGGCGGTCGAACCGGCTGGATGTACGCCAACCAGCGCTTTGCCCAGCTGGAACAGCTTTTGCCGGGACCGATGCGCGAAATTTATAAAAATGAAATCCGGATTCCGCGCGCCGCGGTGCCGTCCTTTATGGAAAGGGAGTTTCCGCAGCTCACCAAGGCCATTCCTGTGGAAACCCGGATTACACCCGACCTGTTTTCGCTGGAGCCGGCCACCCCGCGCTTCCGTCTGGTGGTCAGCGGCAGCCGCGCCTCTCTTTCCGCCAAACTCTACGCGGAATATGGCGACGTGATTTTGCGTGCCGCCCGCGAGGAAATCTCGGGCCACTTCGCGATTCCAGATCCCGACGACCTGCTCGGCTACCGTGTTCGCAATCTGGAGGCGGAAAAAAAGGCGCTCGAAAAGTTGAGCCCCACCGGTTTCCGCGGATACCGCGGTGATCTGCTCACCTCCATCGTCGGCGTGCGCGATGTGCTGAACTTTCTCGGCGGCAGCGTGCCGAAGCTCCGCCGCTACGGCTGGCGCGTAGAGCTGGAGGGCCGTGTCGCGCCGTTTATGGACGAAGTGGACTTCACCACCACCGTCATCCACGTCAACGACTCCGCCGCCGAAGGCTTTTTCGAAGTCGGCTACGAATATGAAAACAGCGGCGGGCAGAGCCTGACGGACGGGGAAATTCAGCGCGCGCTCAATATGGGCGATGCCTACATCGAAAAGGACGGACGCACCATCCTGCTCGATATCGATGCCATCGAAACCGCCCGGGAAGTATTCGACGACTGCGCCTTCGGCGAAGGAACCGGCGCCGGCACGTTCCGCATGAACGATATTTATGCCGCCTATGTGCAGTCGTCGCTGAATGCACTCGACGGTGTGGACGTGGAAGCCGCGCCGGGCTGGATGAAAAAGGCGCAGGCGCAAAACCGCGCTGAAAAAATCGAAGTTGAACCGCTGGGCGAAAACCTGGAAAAGACCCTTCGCTCCTACCAAAAAGAGGGCGTCTATTGGCTCCGCTTCCTCGAACGCAGTGGATTTTCCGGCATTCTCGCCGACGAAATGGGGCTCGGAAAAACCCTCCAGGCCCTCACCTGGCTGCAGATGGAGCGCCACGATGAAGCCGCGCGCGGCAAGCCGACACTGATCGTCTGTCCGACCAGCCTGGTGGATAACTGGGGCGAAGAGGCCGAAAAATTCACACCGGATCTGCGTGTTCTGCGGCTTCATGGCGCCGACCGGCACGATCACTGGGAAAAGGTGGCCGATAGCGATCTGGTTATCACCTCCTATGCACTGCTCCGCCGCGACCTCGAAAAATATCTCGAACAGGACTTTGCCGTCGCCGTACTCGACGAAGCACAGCACATCAAAAACCGCTCCACTCAGAACGCCAAAGCGGCCAAAAAAATTAAAGCCGTGCATAAACTGGTGCTCACCGGGACGCCCATCGAAAACGGCGTGGCGGATCTCTGGTCGATTATGGACTTTCTGATGCCCGGCTATCTTAGCAACCACAAAGCCTTCCGCGAACACTACGAGCTGCCGATCGGAAAAGGCGGCCCCGACGCCGATCTGGCGCAAATCAAACTGCGCCGCAAGCTCAACCCCTTCCTGATGCGCCGCCTAAAACGCGATGTGGCCAAAGATCTGCCCGAAAAAATTCAGCGCGTGGCGCATTGCTCGCTCAGTAAAGACCAGTACATGGTTTATAAACAGCTGCTCGACAGCGCCAAGCGCAAGATTAACGACATGGTTGAGGAGCAGGGCTTCAATAAATCGCGCATGCAGATTCTAAAAACCCTCCTTCGTCTGCGTCAAACCTGCTGCCATCTCGAACTGCTCAAGCTGCCGGATTTGAAGAGCGAATTTCCCTCCGCCAAAATGGAGCTGTTTTTCGAGCTGGTCGACGAAGCGGTCGACGGCGGCCACCGCATTCTTGTCTTCAGCCAATTCACCTCCATGCTCGCCATCCTGCGCCGCGAGCTGGACGCGCGCGGCATGAAATACTGCTATCTCGACGGCGCCACCAAAGACCGGCAGGAAATGGTCAAAAAATTTAACACCGACCGCACCATCCCGATTTTCCTCATCAGCCTCAAAGCCGGCGGCAGCGGCCTCAACTTGACCGGTGCCGATATGGTGATTCATTATGACCCGTGGTGGAACCCCGCCGTGGAAGACCAGGCCACCGACCGCGCCCATCGTATCGGCCAGAAAAACACGGTTTATAGCGTGAAGCTCATCACTAAAAACACGGTCGAAGAAAAAGTGCTCGCCATGCAGCAGCGCAAAAAGAGCATCATCGACGCCACCCTCGAAAAAGAGGGCGACTTCACCCAGTCTCTTTCCTGGAATGACGTGCAGGAACTGCTCTCATTATGATGTGAGCGAACCGCAGAGGATCGCCGGAAACGAGATGCTTTAGGAAGAGACACTTCCATCTTGCAATCGCCCCTCTGTCTGCTATCTTCCTGCCCATTATCCGGACGAAAAAGAAGCAGGGCGCAAACCCTTGAACGCATCTCAAAACCGGCACGAAATTTTTAATGGGCCAGTGTAGCTCAGTGGCAGAGCAGCTGATTTGTAATCAGCTGGTCGGGGGTTCGACTCCCTCCACTGGCTCCAGTTTTTTTGGGGACGCGTTGTCTGGATATCTCTACATCCTTTTCAAACTCCCTTCACCGCGTAATACCAAATTCAGATCGCTTTCGGTATTTGCAGGCGGGACGCCTGCGGTACGTATCGCCGCCGTCCCGGCGGCCTTGTCTCAATAGCGAACGGGAGTTGGCAGAAGGGGCTGCTCTTTCCAATGATTGGAAAAACGGGTAAACAGAGCCGAACACATTCCATTTTCAATCAGAGGAAACGTTATGAACCAGCCGATCAGTCGATACCTCGATGCCGCCATTTTGGTTCCGTCAACTACACGGGAAGAGGCCGTTAAAGCCATTCAAACCTGTGTTGAACTCAACGCCTATAGCGCCTGCGTCCGGCCCTGTGACATCGAGCTGGCGCAGGAGCTCTGCCGAGGAACCGAAACCAAAGTCTGCGTTGTACTCGCTTTTCCGCACGGCCTGCAGCTTTCCGCATCAAAAGCCGACGAAGCCAAACGCTACGTCGAAATGGGCGTAGATGAAATTGACATGGTCGCCAATTACGGCTGGGTGAAATCCGGCTTGTGGGATGATGTAAAAGCCGATATCGCCGCGGTGAGTGCTGTTACAAAGCCGGCCGGTACGCCGCTTAAAGTGATATTTGAAACGTCACAGCTCAATGCTACCGAAATTAAAAAAATGGTTGAAATTTGCATTGAGGCCGGCGCTGATTTTGTGAAAACCTCCACCGGCTTCAACGGTGAGGGTGCCCGGGAAGAAGATGTGAAGCTGATGCTTGAAACCGCCGCGGGCCGCATCAAAGTAAAACCTTCCGGCGGGATTCGCGATCTGGCCCGCGCACAGATGTTTATCGATATGGGTGCGCATCGTCTTGGCGTGAATTGGTCGTCGAGCGCTGCCATATGCACCGGACAGGGCGCGGCCTCGGAGGGGGCCTACTAGCGCGGGCGGTAAGATAATGCCCTCGCAACGCAGAAGCTTTTTAATTAGGCTTTCCGATCTGTGAATCAAAAACCGTCATCTGAACAGGCCCGCGACATCACCATCATCGGACTGGTGGTGAACCTGATCCTGTCCGCCGTAAAGTTTGCTCTCGGTATTCTGGGCCGTTCGCAGGCGGTTGTCGCGGATGCCGTACACAGCCTTTCCGACATGGGCACCGACTTGCTGGTTTTGATTGGGCTCAAATACTGGTCGGCCCCGGCCGACGAACGCCACCCCTATGGCCATCAACGCATTGAAACCGTCGTGACCCTGATAATCAGCGCGGCGCTGGCCGCCGTGGCCTTCGGGCTGGGCTGGCGGGAAATCAAGCACCTCGGCGGCGAGCCGTCCTGTCCGCCGCTTACGATTGCCGTCTTTGGCCCGCTACTCTCCATTTTTGCCAAAGAGCTGCTCTTCCGCCGGACGCGCGTGGTCGGACAGCGGATTCACTCCTCGGCGCTGATCGCCAATGCCTGGCATCACCGTAGCGATGCGCTCAGCTCTATTCCCGCCTTTGTCGCCGTGCTGGCCGCATCCGCCAACCCGAAGTGGGCCTTCCTGGACTCTGTCGGCGCGCTGATCGTCTCCATTCTGATTCTTAAGGTGGCGTGGGATATTGCCGCGCCGGCGCTTTCCGAACTGATGGATCACGGAGCCACCAAAGAAGATCTTCAACACATGACCGAGCTGGCGCAGTCCGTTCCCGGAGTCTGCTCCATCCACCGCCTGCGCACGCGCCGCGTGGGCTCCGGTTGGTTTGTCGACCTGCATGCCGAAGTCGACCCCGAAATGACCGTCCGCGAAAGCCACGACATCGCGAACGCCCTGCAGAACAAATTACTCGAAGAAGGCCCCTCCGTCGCCGACGTTACGATTCATATCGAACCGAACGAACCGAATAAACAGGAGCTGTAGGACACGCTTCCCGTATTCGGGAGCGTGTGTTTAGTCATGAAAAAACGCGCGGCAGTCGGAATGAGCGGAGGTACGGATAGCTCCGTGGCCGCGGCTCTGCTTGTGGAGCAGGGCTACGAAGTGATCGGCCTCACCGCTCATATGTGGAAAGAGGGCTCGCGCTGCTGCTCGCTCGAAGATGTTGCCCGCGCGCAGAAAGTCTGCGCCGCGCTTGGCATCCGGCATTACGTCGTCAACGCGCAGGACCGGTTCGAAAAGCACGTCGTCTCGCCGTTTGTCGAGGGATACGCCGCGGGCATCACCCCGTCGCCCTGCATCTCCTGCAACCAATTCATCAAATTCGGCTTTTTGCTCGACCGCGCCGCCCAGCTTGACTGCGACATCCTCGCCACCGGCCACTATGCGCAGATCGAAGAGCGCGACGGACAGTTCCATCTCTTGCGCGCGGTCGACCCGAAAAAAGATCAGTCCTACTTTCTTCATCGTCTTTCACAAAAGCAGCTCGCGCGCATCGCCTTCCCGCTCGGCGGCTGGACCAAGCCCGAAGTTAAAAAATGGTCCGACGACCACGACTTGCCGATCATCCCGCGCGGTGAAAGCCAGGACCTCTGCTTTGTTGAAGCTGGCAAATACGCTGAATTTGTTGAAGGCCGCGCGCCGGAGGTTAAAAAGCCCGGCAATGTGCTTGATGACGACGGCAACGTGCTCGCCGAACACGACGGTGTTCACCGCTTCACCGTCGGTCAGCGCGGCGGCACCGGCGTCGCCACCGGCGAGCGGGTTTATGTGAGCGATATCAATGCCGATGAAAACACCATTACCCTCTCGCCGCGCGAAAACGTGATGGCCTCCGAATGCATCGTTACGGATGCGCATTGGATTTCAGGATGCTTCCCAGATTGTAGGACAGGCTTCTCCGGCACTCCGGAGAGCCTGTGTTCCGATGCAGACACACGCTCCCTTCGGGAAGCGTGTCCTACAAAGACGAAGGCGGAGAGACATTTCACAGTCCAACCGCGCTACGGTCACGGCGGAGCACCTGCCATGATCGAAAAACTGAGCGGCACCGAATTTCGCGTCATTTTCGACCAGCCTCAGTTTGCTCTCACTCCCGGCCAGGCCGCCGTTGTCTACTCCGACACCGAATGCCTCGGTGGCGGTTGGATCAAATAAGAGTGGAATGATGGAGTAGTGGATTGTAGGACACGCTTCCCGTATTCGGGAGCGTGTGTATAGTTTTCTCTGCAACACAGGCTCTCTACGCAAAGCCTGTCCTACAAAAGGTTCCAAACAGGGGAGCCCATCTGTGTGGATCCGTGTTTATCTGTGGGTGATTTTCCAAACATTTGAAAAAAAGAGGGGGGGGGGGCAGGCTCCGCCTGCTTATTCAGCGGAGGCGAGGCGATCGAGGGTTTTGCCGACTTCAAGCGGAACCTGCGTCTGCAATTCCGCGAGCAGACTGCGCCGTGCGCGGTGGGTGGCTTGTGAAAAGTTAATGTGACCTTCGCGGCGCGAGCCGCTTAAAGCGAGCACCAGCGCCCCGTCTCCGGTGCGGGCTTCGAGCTGGTAGTGGTAGCGCACAAACACCAGCGTTCCGCGGCGCAGATCCGTTTCCTCAAAGGACACGGTTCCCGAAAAGCGCAGGGTCGCTTTTTCGTTTTCTGAAAAGCCCATGCCGGTCAGCGCTTCGCGCAACGCATCGCCGCCGTCGCCGGACAGGTGAATCGAAAAGGTGACGTCCCGCGCGGCGGCGGCTGTTTCGGAATAGAGCGTTTGCGGGTCGTAGTGCAGCAAAAGTCGCTCCTTCGTGCCGGGAAAAATGATGTCGAGCTGAGCGAGTAGCAGGTCGTTTTTCAGCGCCTTGCGTACTGCGGCGCGGCGGAAGGCATATTTTTTGAGAGGATCGGCGGCCGCGTCGCTTTGATGAGTTAAATGGGTGATGGCTCTGTTATTTTCGCCGATTCGTGTGCGATAGATTTCTGCGGTTTCCGCGCGCGGCAGATAGGCGGCGGTATAGACGCGTCCGTGTCGATCTGTGAAAGCTTCTCCAAACTGGATGTTGAGCAAGTTCTGGCTGGATCCGATCCGGATGTTGGCGCGCAGCTCGCTGAACTGGTCAAAACTCTCGATTGCGCCGCGCGCTTCGGTGGTGGTTTCTGAAAGCGTTTCTTCCGCCTGAATCTGCGATTCAAAAATCCGGGCGAGTCCGGCTGCGGCGCTGTTTTCGGCGGCGCGGCGCGTATCGCCTTCGCCGACCGCCACCAGATATTGCGCCTTCGGATATTTTTCCTGTGGGCTCAGTAGCCATGCGGGGGAGTTAATAGACTGAGAAGCGCATCCGGTAAGTAGCAGAAGAAGGATTCCGAATCCTGCATCTCGTATTCCGCATCTCACATCTCGCATCCCGTATCGCGTATCCCGCATCCCGTATCGCGTATCCCGCATCCTCATCTCCCTAGTTCAGATAAAACGACTCGACCAGATTCAGCCCGTCCTCGCGAACCTGTATGGTTGTCGCGTCTGTGTGCAAAAGAATACCGCCGGAGCCGTAATACTCAAACTCAATCCGGTGGGCTCCCGGCGCAAGATCCATTTCCGCAATGCTGGCCCGCGCGGGAAAAAAGCGGGAAATGCGCAGGTCGGCGTTTTCCGTTACGCTGACACCCACGCCCGCAAGCAGGCCCGCGAGCAGGCCGTGTGTTTCGCCCCACTTCTCGGTGGCGGCCTGTTGAGCCTGCGCGGCGGCGACGCCTTTGGTGACGGTGCGCGATACGGTTTTGAGCCAGGTCAGCGGCTTTTGAATTTCAAACGTAGCCTCCGCAGCGTTTTCTAGGCTTTCGATCTGCACCAGCCACGGGCCGCGCCGACCGTCGATGGTTGTGCCGATCGCGCCCACCCGGGTGCCGCGTTTTTCGAGTCGCGGCAGCTGAAACTTAAAGGTGTAGCCGGGGTCGATGCCTGGCCAGAAAATGGCGCTCGCTCCGGAGAATTGCTGGCCGCCATAGAGGCGCTCCTGAGAGGAGGCGATGAAAATCTGGCTGGCCTGCGTATGAATCCAAAAGGTATCCGCCCGTTTTTCGGGGGCTTGGCCGACCAGCCCCAGAAACGAAACCCGCGCGGTGCCGGCGGCGGGCGGCGTCAGCGCACCCGAGAGATCCGGCGGTTCAAAGTCGTACATTTGCGGCTGTAGCCGCCACGCCTGATCGATCTTTTTCAGGTCGATGGCGGCCTCGTCCATTCGGCCCTCGGCGCGGTAGATCAGCAGGCTCAGCCAGCGGCTCAGCGCGGAGTTTTGAAAGCGGTTTTTCCCGACCCGGAACGTCTGGTCCATTTCGCTGGCTTCGTTGTACTTCTGCGCGATTTTCCAGTAACGGCTTTCGAGCACCTTCAGCTTTTCATCGATGCGTCGGATCTCCACAAAGGCGGGGTCAAACTGATTGAGCGCGAGAAAGTTGAGCGCCTTGAAAACATTCACGTAAATGTTTTCATACTCCTCGCCGGCATAGTTGAGCACATTGTCGTTGAGCAGCAGCGAGGTGGCGCCGCGCGACACGCTTTTCACAAACGCGGCGTCCATGGCCCGCTCCGCCAGCTCAAGCGAATCGTTGCTGGCTTCATATTCGCCGAGATAATGCTGAAGCAGGCCGAGATCCAGATAGTACAGCGCGCGGTCTTTGTTCTGATAATGTAAAAAGCGGCTGCCTTCGATTTGCTTTTTTGCGGCGGCAAAATCGCCCCGGGCCAGCATTCGGTCCACGCCGGTGTATTGAGTTTTCGCCGTCCAGAGCGTTCCGCAACCGGTCGAGAGAAGGATGAACGATGAAAGATGAAGGATGAAAAAAACACGAATCGCGACATTCGACATTCGAAACAAACAGTCAAAGTCGAAATTCAAACGGGGAGAACCAGAAGCCTTTTGATTTTGGGACATTAGGAGTTGTTTCGTGCTTCGGAATTCGCATTTCGAATTTAAATTTTAAAGAGCGGTTTCTTAACCAGCTTTTTGATTTTTTTGGTGCCGATCCAGACCTTCTCGTTGCTCTCAATGTGAATCAGCTCCAGATCGGTCTGATAAAACTTCACCTGCTCGCGACCCTCAACATCCATCTGGGTTTTGATGCTTCCTTTGAGCATATAGTCGGCGCCGGTTTCGGCGGCGAGGCGTTTGGCGGTCTCCTCGGTGGAAAACTGCTGCTGCTCCAGCCGCTCCTGACGGATTTCCGTGCGTTCGTTGGCGTTGGCCACAAACTTCACTTTGCCGCTGTTGACCAGCTCGCGTTCGATATCCTTGGCAAACACGCCGGTTTCCAGATGCTCGGAACTCAGGTTGCGGATCGTGCCGACAATCACCACCGGCTTCTGGCCGTTCTGTGCGATAAAGTTGTCCGCCCACGGGTGCGCGAACACATCGCTGATCATCGACTCGGCAACCAGCCGTGAATCGGTGTCGTTCCAGCGGCCGCTCAAATCGATGGTTTTGTCGACGGCGACCCGATCGACTTTGGTGGCGCACCCGGCAATCCCGGCGGCGAGAAGAATCAGAACAGCAAAACGAAGTATAGTTTTCATAGGAGCTCCTTTGTTTACTGCGCGCAGTGTAAGCAAAACCCGGGGGTAGCGCAAACTTTTCACCCGAGGCGCAGCCGAGAGAGGCCTGCCTGCCGGAGGCAGGACGGCAACGACCAGCGGGAGAGGCAATCTTTGGAAGCCGCACGTTGCGGCGGACCCCGATTTCCCAAACCCGGGAACGCCCCGGTTTCTTTTTTCCGGCCCTTGGAAAAACGGCCGCCGCAGCGCTTTCGCACTCATGCGCAAGCTGTTTTTCTGAGCAGACGTCCAAACGAATTTCCGGGGGTGTTTTGATAATATTTTCCACCGCCTCGCCGAACGAAACGACGCGCCTCCAGTTTTTTAAGATGATGTGACAAAGAGGCGGCGGGAATTCCTGTTTGTTCATGTAGATCACCGAACGAGGCCGGACCGTCGGCTAATGCCTGGATGATGAGAATTCGACGCGCATGCGTAAAGGCGGTTGTCTGGCGGATGATTGACGCAAAGGGCATCTTTTTTTCACAACAATCGCGCAGGGCGTCGAGCAGTGTTTGGGCGTGTTCAACCTCTGTATTCGGTTCCGGGCGATAAAACACCTGAAGGCCGATCCGGTGGGGCGTAATCAGCCCGCGAGCATTTAGAGCCCGAAGCTGATTGCTGGCGTTCTGTTCAGAAATTCCGGTCAGGCGAGCCAGATCCGCGACGCAGAGCCCGTCGTTTTCAAAAAGAGACCATAGAAGCTGGAGGCGAGTTTCGCTTGCGAGAACCCGACAGGTTCGCCAGAGCGTTGGGCGTAGTTTATTCATCGTCTTATCCTCGGTAGAGACTAGTACCTTTAAAGGTATAGAACAATAACAAGTTTAAAAATATCCAATCAACTCCAAATCAAATAGTTATATAATTTAATACTCTATACCTTTAAAGGTTCTGATTAATGAGGGGGTTGAGATCAATAGCGGGTGGGTCGCCTGGTGGGTGGAAATTAGCCGAGCGCGACATCGAGCGTCATCATCACCGCGAAGCCGAGCATAGCGCCCATCGTGGCGATATCGGTGTTTTTTTCGGACTGCGACTCGGGAATGAGCTCTTCGATCACCACAAAGATCATGGCGCCGGCAGCGAAGGCAAGGGCGTAGGGCAGAAGCGGGCGCATAATCAGTACGGCGGCCGCGCCGATCACCCCGGCGATCGGCTCCACCGCGCCGGAGAGCTGGCCATACCAGAAACATTTGCGGCGCGATATGCCTTCGCGGCGCAACGGCACTGAGACGGCGGCGCCTTCCGGAAAATTCTGGATGCCGATGCCGATGGCCAGCGCAATCGCGCCCGCCAGCGTGGCGGAAGACAGGTTGTAGGCCACCGCGCCGAAGGCGACCCCGACGGCGAGGCCTTCCGGAATGTTGTGCAGGGTGATGGCCAGCACCAGCAGCACGCTGCGCCGCCAGGAGGTGTGTACGCCCTCCGCGTTTTCAATCGGCTCACCCAGATGAAGGTGGGGCAGAACCATATCGATGCCGCGCAGAAAAACGCCGCCGAGCAGGAAGCCGACAACGGCGGGCACCCACGGGATAAGCCCCATGCTTTCCGACATTTCAATCGCCGGCGCGAGCAGCGACCAAAAGCTCGCCGCGATCATCACGCCAGCGGCGAAGCCGAGCATGGCGTCGAGCACCTTGCGGTTGATGGTTTTGAAAAAGAAGACCAGCGAGGCACCGAGTGCTGTGACGCCCCAGGTAAACAGTGTCGCCAGCAGTGCTTGAATAATCGGATTTAACCCAACAAACCAGTCTGTGATCATGCGGGCATGATTCACGATCAACGTTCAATAATCAATGCCCGATGCGCAACGAAGGGGCCGCACCTGAACATGGTAAATTGAATATTAATATTCCGCGCCGGTGGCGCGGCTAGAGCATTTTAAGATTGAGACGCTGTAATTTTGCACGAAAAAAACCATCCTTGT
>JACNKZ010000078.1 GCA_014381785.1 Kiritimatiellota bacterium | reverse complement strand
TGGAGCGGAGGAGGATCGAACTCCCGACCTCCACGTTGCGAACGTGGCGCTCTACCAATTGAGCTACCGCCCCAAAAGAAGCGCAAAATGTAATCGGAAGGAATTTTTCGGGCAAGTTTTATCCTTGATCTTTTCCCGGCTTGCCCTCATCTTCCGCCCGCCTCAAAGGGAATGGAATATTGGAAGAACGGATTGATGGATGAATTGGGGCAAAACAATATTCCGCTGATACGAAATGTTTGGGTTGTATCATTCCAGTAATCCACCAATCCATAAATCCAGTATTCCGAAGGTATTATTATGAAATTCACCGATTTGGGGCTTTGCCCCGAACTTCTCGCCGGCATCGAAAAACTCGGCTTCGAAACACCCACTCCGGTTCAGGCCGAAGTGATTCCGTTCCTCCTCGAAAACGACAACGATGTTGTCGCACTCGCACAAACCGGTACCGGCAAAACCGCCGCGTTCGGTTTGCCCATCCTTGAACAGCTGAATACAGATAGCCGGATCCCGCAGGCGCTGATTCTCTGTCCGACCCGCGAGCTGTGTATGCAGATTGCCCGCGACCTGGAAAGCTATGCCTCCGCGATGCGGGGAGTGAATGTGCTGGCCGTTTACGGCGGCTCCGACATTCGTCAACAGCTCGACGCGCTGAGCCGCGGCGTACAGATTGTTGTCGCCACGCCGGGCCGTATGCTCGACATCATCCGCCGCAAGCGTGTCAACTTTTCCGCCATCGATCGCGTGATACTCGACGAAGCCGACGAAATGCTCAACATGGGCTTCGAAGAAGACATCAAAGCCATTTTGTCGGACGTTCCTGATTCCGCGCAGACTCTTCTCTTTTCGGCCACCATGCCCAAAGAAGTCGCCCGGATTGCTAAAAACTATATGACCGATGCGCACGAGATCACTTGTGGATCGCGCAACGTCGGCACCGAAAACGTCACCCATCAATACTATGTGGTACACGCCAAAGACCGTTACCGCGCGCTGCGCCGTATCGTTGATGCCTACCCCCGCATGTACGGCATTGTTTTCTGCCGCACACGCATCGAAACCCAGCAGGTGGCAGATAACCTTCGTAAAGACGGCTACAACGCCGAGCCGCTGCATGGCGACTTGACTCAGCAGCAGCGCGACAGCGTCATGAAAAAATTCCGTGAGCATCACGTGCAGGTACTCGTTGCCACCGATGTCGCCGCCCGCGGTCTCGACGTCAATGATTTGACTCACGTTATCAACTACAACCTGCCCGACGAACTCGCCTCCTACACCCACCGCAGTGGACGCACCGGCCGCGCCGGTAAAGAGGGCATCTCGGTTGCCATCATCCACATGCGTGAGCACCACAAAATCAATCGCATCCAGAAAGCACTCGGCAGAACGTTTACTCAGTGCATGGTGCCGACCGGCGAAGAGATTGCCCGCATCCGCCTGATGGCGATGGCTGAGCGCGTGCGCGACTGGGATGGAGGTCCCGGCCTCATCGATAACTATCTCGAAGAGCTCAACACGATGCTCGCGGATGTCTCGAAAGAAGAAATCATCAAGCGCTTCGCCTCCATCGACCTGCATCGTCTGCTTCTGTTCTATCGCGACGCACCCGATCTCAATGCACAGGCTTCGGAGCGTCAGGGCGCTTCTCGTGAACCCAATCGCTATGCGGACGGCCCGCGCCCGTCTTCTCGTGAGAAACGCGAAACCCACGAGCCGCGCAAAATGACGACCGGTATGGTTGAACTCTGCATGAACGTCGGCAAGCTTAACGGCATGACCCCGAAGAAGCTGATGGCGATGGTCAACGTCGCCGACCGCGACAGCAGTGTCGACATTGGCCGCATCAATATTGTCAAAATGCAGTCCTATTTCGAAGTTTCCCGCCCCGAGGCACAAAGTGTCATCGACAGCTTTTCAAAGAGCCACGTCGATTGTGAAGGCCGGCAGGTCAGCGTTGCCATGGCTGGCAACTCCCGTCCGCGTCCGGAAGGCGGCGCTCGTCCTCCGAAACGCAAAAACCCGCAATCCACTGGGCAACGGCCTTATCAGGAACAGTCACGCGACGATAGGCCCTTCGACAGAGATCAGGACGGGCCCCGCAAAGGCGGCCGCGGACAGGGCGGCCCCAAAAAACGCCACTGAGTTCATTCCGCCTCATTGCCGCACGTCGCCTCTTTACGGCTGTTTTCCAATGGTTGGAAATCTTTTTTCAAGCATTGCCTCTTCGCTTCGCTCGTTGCCGGCGCAGTAGCGCCAGCCTCTCTCCCGCTGGTCGAGTGGAAAAAACAGCTCGGGTATTTCCAAGGGGTGGGAAATTCTCTATTGTCTAATAAGATTTTCAGGCAACAGGAGAGGATGAACACTCATGTCGGTCGAAATACTTTGCAGTCAGTGCGGGGCCGAGGCGTTTTTGACCCGTGAGGCGGTTTATGAGGGGTTTTCCAAGGTCGGGGAGACACTGAGCTGTTCAGCCTGCGGGTTTGTATTTGCTTCCGAGGAGTCGGTTCCCTTTAAGGAAAAAGAGGCCGCACCGCAGGTGTTCACCGATGCGGATCGCTCCGCAAAGATAAAGGTGTTTGAAGAGGGTGAGAACCAACGCCTTTGCCGCTATTGTGCTGAATATGTGGTGAATCCCTTTATGCAGTTCTGCTCGCACCACAAGAAAGAGGTGCAGGCTACCGACAGCTGCGGCGACTTTAAACCTGCCTCTTCTGACGATTCCGCTCTGCCGGATCCTTTTTGAGTTCCGGGTACCTGCACTTAACGCTGGGTTGGAATGAAAACTGCTTCTCATAGTTGGTAAATATGGGGTGCAGTTATGAAAGAAAAGCTATACATTTTACTGTTGACGGTCGGTTTGTTCTCATTATTGAGTGAAGCACAGGCTGGAACGATCAACTTGACCGATTCGTCGGCCCTTAAAGCCTCTAAAATTCTCAATTTTGATAAAATAAAGCGGATCCATGTTTTGAAGCCGATATTTTCCGGCGATTTTCAGCAGAAGACCGAAACCGTGGTTCGTGCTCAGGTTGCTTACATTGAGAATTCACCGTTGGCGGACTACTACAGAAGTCAGCCGGTCTTGTTCGGTTTTTTGACGATGTTTACCGTTGTGTCGCTCGGAGCGCTTGGATTTATTTTCCACCTGATCCGGGGTGACCCGCGATATTTCTGATTTGTCTGCCGATCCAACGGGGCTGGTCAGAACTGGCGTGATGCCATAAAGCTCGCCAACGCGTTGAGTGTTTTGCCGTCCGGTAGGTTGTTCGCCGCCTCGCAGGCGGATTCGGTCAATTCATGAACCCGCTCCCGTGAGGCCTCAACTCCATGAACGGCGGGCCAGGTCATTTTATCCTTTTCCTTATCAGAGCCGATATTCTTGCCCAGCTCCGCTTCCGTTGAGCTCTCGTCGAGCAGATCGTCAATCAACTGAAATGCAAGTCCAGTGTTTTCTCCGTAGACTGCCAAACTTTCCAATATTTGAGAATTTGCCCCGGCGCACAGGCCGCCCATTACACAAGCTGTGCGGATCAGGGCGGCGGTTTTGTGGCGGTGGATATACTCGAGCAGATCGGCATCGGCCGGCTGACCCTCTGCGGCGAGATCCTCGGCCTGTCCGCCGATCACACCCCGGCTTCCGGACGCTTTGGCCAGTTCAAGCGCAAGTTGGCAGCCGATATGTGGAACTCCGGCCAGCACTTCGAAGGCCAGCGTGAGCAGGGCGTCGCCGGCCAGAATCGCGGTGGCTTCATCGAATTCAATATGGCAGGTGGGTTGGCCGCGGCGCAGGGTGTCGTCGTCCATCGCGGGCAGATCGTCATGAATTAAGGTGTAGGTGTGCAGCAGTTCCAATGCGCAGGCGGCATCCATCGCCTGAGCGGCGGTCCCGCCGCACGCCTCACAGGCGGCGATGCACAGCGCCGGGCGCAACCGCTTGCCGCCGGCAAAAACACTGTAACGCATCGCCTGATGGAGACGCTCCGGATGGACGGTCTCGCCGGGCAGGATCCGTTCAAGCGCCTGATTGACGGTTTCGGCGGTTTGGAGGAGGTTTTGCTTCAAATCATTCATGCGCCGATAATAGGGAGAGGTTCTTTTGGCGCAAGTCCAAAGGTCTGGTTGAAGCCGATAACGCCGAGAATGACTTTGACAAGAGTGCGGCCTCAACCCTACTATTCCCGCTCTTTTTGGAGCAAAGGAACCACACACTCAACGACGGGAACGTTTCGATATGAAAGATAGAAAAGAATTTTACAATGTACTCGCAGAGATCGACGGGAAACCGTTCTCCGAATATGAGACTTTGGCCGGAGATTATGATTTCGCCCGCTTTGTGATCAAATGCGCGAAAATCAACACCGAGCCTGATGCGGAGCTTCCGGTGTACAACGTTCGCATTCCGCAGTCCATTGCTGAACTGCCGGGCCACCTCTATGATTCCCCCGTCCGCCGCACGGCGCTCGAAGATCTGCTGACCCGCAATCTGTCGGAAGCTGCGGACCAGATCGCGCAGTTCGATGCAAGCGGTGTGGCACGGCGCAATATCATTGTGGCCGAACCCGGTCAGAAGATTCTTCCGCGCACCTCAGTGGTTGTCACTAAGGAATATGTGGATGTTCGCATCCGCATTTCGCTTCCCTTCAAAGTCATGATGTCCGGCGAGCGGCTGGTGGATGGCGAAATGGCCCGCCGGCTGTTTTTCGAAGATCTGCCTGAAGTAATCAGCGGCAGCGTGTTCTGCTGCAACCTGAATGTCGTTGAGGCGGAAGATTTTGTGAACACGATGGAGGATGCCGACCGCGTGCGTCAGACCCTGGCCACCATGGGATTGGTCAGCTTTGTCGGCGAAGGGTCTTTCCTGGCCCGCGAGCAGAATTCCGATTTCCCCGATTACGACAACATCACCCCCTTCGAAGTGGATGGCGATACGCTGACCGAAATCGACGTTCCGAATGCCGGACAGCTCAAAGGCCTTGGGATTCCCGTCGGTCTGACGGTTGTTGTGGGTGATCTGGCCAATGGCCGTGCAAGCTTCATGAATGCCCTAGCCGCCGGTGTGTTCAATCACATTCCCGGTGATGGCCGTGAGCATGTGGTGAGCGTCTCTGATGCCGTTAAGATTGAAGCCGACCCCGGTCGCAGTATTCAGGAAATCAACATCACCCCGTTCTTCTCTGAAATCGACGGCGCCGACCCGGCCTCCTATAGCACCGACTCCGCCGTTGCGAGTGTCTCGCAGGTCGCCTCCGCGATCGAAGCCCTTGAAGTGGGAGCCCGTGTTCTGATTGTTGATGAAGACAGCTCAGCACCCGCTTTCTTAACCAGCGACGCCCGCATCGCCTCATTGCTTGGCGAAACCTCGTGCACCTCGCTTGCACAGCGCGCCCGCCAGATGGTGGACGAGCTCGGAATCTCATTGGTGGTCGGCGGTGAAAACCTGGTTGCGGAGTTTATTCCGATTGCTGATACCGTCCTGAGAGTCGAAGACTTCCAGGTTACGGACATCACGGAAGAAGCCAAAGCGCTTGATATCTCCACACCGCCCGTCGCGCCGTCCGTCAACCTCGGGCCAATGCTCGCCCGTTCGCGCTGGATTATGCCCAGCAGTATCGATGCCTCCATCGGTCGTCTGGATCAGGTGATTGAAGCACTGGATCTCAACGCGATTCAGTTCGGGCGCTCGGTCATTGAAATGGACAGCGTCTCGCAGATCGCTGATGAGAGTCAGACGCTGACGATCGGACTGCTCCTGTATTATGCGAAACTGCGCTACATGCAGGAAGGCTACCCGCTGCGTGAAATGCTCGACATGATCGACCGTGACCTCAGCAGTGAAGGACTTGCCTCTGTTTCCCGCGACCTGCGCGGCGACCTGGCTCGTCCGCGCCGCTACGAGCTGGCCGCGGCGCTCAACCGCCTGCCGACCTTCCGCGTATCGCACGCAACCGAATAGAACGCGTTAGGCGTCTAACGTTAGAAGGTCGAAAGTCTCAGGGCTTTCGGCCTTTTACTTTTGGTATTCGATCTTCGACTTTCCGGCCGCGGACTTTTAGACTCCCTTTCTATGAAACTGGTGATTCAGCGAGTGAAATCGGCATCGGTGACCGTGGACGGGAAAACCGTCGGCAACATCGGCCGCGGCCTGTTGGTCTTCGTGGGTGTTTCGCACGACGATACGGCCGCCGACGCGGCGCATCTCGCAAAGAAAACCGCCAGTCTGCGTGTGTTCGATGATGCGGACGGTGTGATGAACCGTTCCGTTCTCGATACCGGCGGGGCGGTGCTGGCGGTCAGCCAGTTCACGCTCTACGGAAATTGCAAAAAAGGCAACCGTCCCAGCTACATCGAAGCCGCATCACCTGAGAAAGGCTTAATGCTCTATACGGAATATGTCAAACAGCTATGCGAACTCGGTCCGCGCGTTGAAACCGGAATTTTTCAGGCGGAGATGGACGTTCAGCTCGTGAACGACGGACCGGTCACGTTGATTTTGGAAAGCACGGGCAGAGGCGGGGGATTGGAGTAATGGAGTAGTGGATTGATGGATGAGTGATGCCGTAAAAAACTCCTATGCCGACTTGCTTGCCGGAATCAAAAACCGGGTGCAAACGGCTCGGATTCGCGCCGGGCTGGCCGCCAACCGCGAGCTGATTTTGCTCTACTGGGATATCGGCAGATTGGTCGCAGAAAGACAGTCCGCTGAAGGATGGTCTGCATCGGTAATTGATCGTCTTTCAATTGATATCCGTCACGATTTTCCTAATCTAAAGGGGTTTTCCGCACGAAATATCTGGCGGATGAGATCGTTCTATCTTGCTTATAGAGAGCAATTTATAAATCTGCCACAAGCGGTGGCAGAAATTGGAAGTGTTGATAAGAACGGAATTTTGCCACCGCTTGTGGCCAAATTGGATAATGAACCTGATTTACCTCCGGTTTTTCAGATTCCTTGGGCCCATAACGTGTTGCTGATCGAAAAGGCAAAAGACCCCGAAAAGCGGCTCTGGTACATGCGGCAGGCAATTGAACACGGCTGGAGCCGCAATGTTCTGGCGCTTCACATTGACCAGCAGGACTACGAACGCAAAGGGCTGGCTGTCACCAATTTCAGCGCGACGCTGCCGTCGCCGCTGTCCGATCTGGCGCAGGAGCTTCTGAAAGATCCGTACATCTTTGATTTTCTCGGAATTGCCGACGATGCCCGCGAAAAAGAGGTCGAAAATGCTCTGCTGGCTCATCTGCGCGACTTCCTGCTGGAACTCGGCAGTGGATTCGCTTTTGTCGGCAATCAGGTACGGCTGGATATCGACGATGAGGATTACTACATCGACCTGCTCTTCTATCACCTGAAACTGCGGTGCTATTTTGTCATCGACCTGAAAACTCGTCCCTTTGCCGCCGAAGACGCTGGGAAGATGAATTTTTATCTCAACGCCGTGGACGATCTGTTCCGCCATCCCGACGATCAGCCCTCCATCGGACTGGTTCTGTGTCGCGAGAAAGAAGGCTCAAAAAAGATGCTTTTGGAATACGCCCTGCGCGGACTCGAAAAACCGGTCGGCGTTTCCGCCTACCAGCTCACCCGCGCTTTGCCGGACAACTTAAAGCCCAGCCTGCCGACTGTCGAAGAAATCGAAATCGAAATTGCCGAAAAGGTCGAAGAAGACAATGATGGCGAAACCGGAATGATCATCCGCGAGTGGGCCGAAAAATACAGAACGAAGGTCGGGCGGTGATTTGGAAGAATGGAGTTTTTGAGGGTAGATTATGGAAAATGTTTTTTTGAGTTTAGTCGCTATCCCTATAGTCTGTTTAGGTATCTATGTATTTTTTAGACCGTGTTTTGTATCTGAACAAATCCGGAAATTCTATAGCAATTATCCAGTGGTAAGATGTGCAGGAGATAAACAGCTTACAAGTAGGATCGGTTTGATTAGAGTGATGGGCGTTGTGTTAGCTGTTGTTGGGATAATTTGTTTGGCAGCAGGCTTTTAATGTTTGAGAAAAGAAGGTCCTGAAATACAGTGTTAATTCCCAATGTTTGGGAAAAGCGACAAAATCATGGCCGAAAAAATTGTTTTTGGATGCAGGGGCTGAGGTGCGTTTGGTGAAGGAATGATTTTGTCGGTTAATGATTTTGTCAGGTAAGCTCCATCCAATTACTCAGAGGAATGAATTTATGAAAACACAGAAAACAACCGTTGGGGCAGTGGATAAAGAGGTGCTCAGTTTTACCGCCGGGCGCGATGTGGAGCTGGATGTGAAGCTGATTCAGGCTGACTGCATCGGAACCGCCGCGCACGTCACCATGCTTTCGAAAATGAAACCGGCGATTCTTACCGACGCCGAGTGCAAAAAGGTGATTCGCGAGCTCAAAAAAATTATCGCGCTGGCGGATGAAGGAAAATTTAAAATCCGGCTGGCCGATCAGGATGTCCATCTGGCGGTGGAACGCACACTGACTGAACAGCTCGGCGATCTGGGTAAAAAAATACACACCTGCCGCAGCCGTAACGATCAGGTGGCGGTCGATCTGCGCCTTTACGCCCGCGAAGAACTGCTCGGCACGCTCGAAGAGGCCGCCGCGCTGGCGGCCGCGCTGCTCGCTTTCGGCAAGAAACATCAGAAAGTTCCAATGGTTGGAAGAACCCATATGCAGCCGGGGATGCCGTCATCGGTGGGGCTGTGGGCTTCCGCGCACGCGGAGAGTCTGCTCGACGACTGCGTGCTGCTGGTCAGCGCCTATGAGCTGAACGACCAGTGCCCGCTCGGCTCCGCCGCCGGTTACGGTGTGCCGCTGGAAATCGACCGCGAGCTCACCTCCGATCTGCTCGGGTTCAGTTGTCCGGTTCATAATGTGCTTTACGCCAGCAACAGCCGCGGCAAAAACGAAAGCATCATTCTCTCCGCCATGAGCCAGGTGATGCTCACCCTCTCGCGCATAGCGCAGGACTTGATGCTCTTCACCATGCCGGAGTTTGGCTACTTCACGCTTCCGGATGAACTGACCACCGGCAGCAGCATCATGCCGCAGAAGAAAAATCCCGATGTGATCGAACTCGTCCGCGCCCGCGCCTCGAAAGTGAAAGCCTGCGAGCTGGCGGTTTACGATCTGGTTAAAGGCCTGCCGACCGGCTACAACCGCGATCTGCAGGATGCCAAGGAGCCCTTTATAGAAGGGATTGCCACGACCCGCGCCTGCCTGCGGGTACTTTCGCCGTTTGTTGAGGCCATCGCAGTCAATAAACAGGCGCTCAAAGACGGTTTTACTCCCGATGTGTTCGCCACCGATCGCGCTCTTGAGCTGGTGGGAGAGGGAATGCCGTTCCGCAATGCCTATCATTACGTAAAAGAAAATCTGAGCGAGCTCGAAAAAATCGACCCGGCAAAAGCATTGGCGAAGAAAACGCACCTCGGCGCACCGATGGGAATCGACTGGACGCTCCTTAAAGAGCGGGTCACGGCGGTGAATGGAATTGTCAGCGATGAACGCAACGCCATTGCCCACGCCGTGGAAAAACTGCTTTCCACTAAATAAGGGTTTGGACAGTGATATTAGAAATGGGCGGTTTTGCCCGAAAACCCCGTTAATATCAACTTACCAGGCGAAATCGCCTGATAATCAATAGTTCG
>JACNKZ010000027.1 GCA_014381785.1 Kiritimatiellota bacterium | reverse complement strand
GGGTTGCGCTCGTTGCGGGACTTAACCCAACACCTCACGGCACGAGCTGACGACAACCATGCAGCACCTTGTACATTGTCCGAAGAAGGACTGGTTTCCCAATCTGTCATTGTACATTTAAGTCCTGGTAAGGTTCCTCGCGTATCATCGAATTAAACCACATGCTCCACCGCTTGTGCGGGCCCCCGTCAATTCCTTTGAGTTTTAACCTTGCGGCCGTACTTCCCAGGCGGTGCACTTAACGCGTTAGCTCCGTCACTGAAGGGGGTAAACCTCCAACAACAAGTGCACACCGTTTACGGCTAGGACTACGAGGGTATCTAATCCTCTTCGCTCCCCTAGCTTTCGTCCATGAGCGTCAGTATCAGTCCAGAGAGGCGCCTTCGCCACCGGTGTTCTTCAGGATATCTACGCATTTCACCGCTACACCCTGAATTCCCCTCTCCCCTCCTGTACTCTAGTCCTGTAGTTTCGAATGCAATTCCACGGTTAAGCCGTGAGCTTTCACATCCGACACACAGGACCGCCTGCGGACCCTTTACGCCCAGTAAATCCGAACAACACTTGCCACCTCTGTATTACCGCGGCTGCTGGCACAGAGTTAGCCGTGACTTTCTTCTGAGGTACTATCAAACAGAGAACGTATTAAGTCCCCTGCACTTACTCCCTCAGGACAGGAGTTTACAACCCGAAGGCAGTCGTCCTCCACGCGGCGTCGCATGTTCATACTTTCGTACATTGACAATGATTCTCGACTGCAGCCTCCCGTAGGAGTCTGGGCAGTGTCTCAGTCCCAGTGTGGCCGGTCACCCTCTCAGGTCGGCTACCCGTAAGCCTTGGTAAGCCATTACCTTACCAACAAGCTGATAGGATATGGGCTTATCTTAGAGTGGCAGGTCCGAAGATCCCCACCTTTACATAAGGTCTCATGCGAGACCCGAGCGCATCTGGTATTACCCACCCTTTCGGATGGCTATCCCAAGCTCTAAGGCAAATTACCCATATATTACTCACCCGTTCGCCGCTCTCATAACAAGATTCTCTTCCGAAGAATTGAACCAAGTTAATCCCGCTCGACTTGCATGCCTAATCCACGCCGCCAGTGTTCGTTCTGAGCCAGGATCAAACTCTCCAATAATTTACTTGGAAACATTTTGAAACATATACTTAAAACAAATCGCACCATTTCTAAATCGAAATGGCGATCGTGAGTCATTCAGTTTTCAAAGATCAAAAAAAATCACCAACATGGTTACCTGATACAACAGGCTTCTCTGTTGGAGCGGCGAGTAACCTACGCAAACTGCGCAGGTGGGTCAACCGCTTTTTTCATTTATTTTTTAGAACAATTTCCTGTTCAATTCTCACTCGCTTTACAGCGTGTTTTGTTTTGAACAAGGCGGGTCATCATACGCACATCAGTTTGCTTGGCAACCCGTTTTTTAAATTATTTTTTAGAACAATGTCCTGTCCGATTTCGACCGGCTTTGCAGCCTGTTTTGTTTCGAACAAGGCGGGTGATAGTACGCACAAAAAAAAATCGGACAACCCCTTTTTGCCTTTTTTTTCGCAACAAACCAAAAAACCACTAAAAACCCAATAAAACCGCCACAAAACAACCTCAAATAATATTTGGTTTTCTCTCAAAATCGATAAAACCGGCGCAAAACAAACAGTTGATTTAGGCGCAAAGGCTTTACAGACAAAGCTTTGCAACGATTAACGCGCGGCTTCACCCATTAAAAACCCCCTCTCAAAACTAAGAAATCCCGCAAAACCGCTGTTTTTCGCTGTTCCAGCCCCTATCCCCATCATGCTACATTCCCTGCGTGAAACTCGATTATTCAGCCATAAACAATGCTCTGGCCACAGGATCCTGCAAGATCGGGACCCTGCCGCCCTCTGCACAGGCCTATTTGGGCACTGCTTTACTTAAAGAAAAACCGCAGCTATGGATCGTTGACAGTTTCCAAGCACTGGAAAAACTGGCCGACAGCTTCCGCACACTGAACCAAAAGCATCAAAATAAGGTATTTGTTTTCCAAGGTTTGAAAACCGGCGACATGGAACTCACCGGGCAAAGCCTGAATGCACTGCAGTTCCTTGCAAGCCATCCAACCGAACCCTTCGTATGCATCACCCTTTTCCAATGCCTGGAAACAAAAGTTCCAAGGTTCGGAAAAACCGAGGTTTTAAAGGTCGGCGACAGCGTAAACCCCGATGAACTTTTCCAAACACTGGAAACCCAGGGTTATACCTTAGACGTGGAAGTCTACGAAAAAGGCACCGGCGCGCGCCGCGGCGGCATTGTTGATATATGGCCGCCCAACGCAGAACACCCCGTGCGCATTGAGTTTTTCGGCAACGAAATCGACAGCCTGCGCACCTTCGACATCCTCACTCAGCGCTCTATAGAGAAAGCCAGCACCCTCGAAATCCTGCCCCTCAATGCTAAAGGTGAAATCTCGCTGGAGGAATTACTGCCCGAAAATACGTTTAGAATAATTGTAGGACAGGCTTCTCCGAACACGGAGAGCCTGTGCTCCACACGCTCCCGAATACGGGAAGCGTGTCCTACAAACACCATTGAGATCGGCTGCGTCACCACCGACACCACCCCCATCGACCTCGCCTTTTACGAAACCAACTTAAAGCCCGTCAGCGAGTTGCACCGCCCCGCCGCCGCCGAACAGCAGCGAAAACTTTTTTTCCAAACCTTGGGAAAAATGGCCTCGAATAACTGGACGGTCGACATCTACATGGAAACCGAAGGCTCGCGAGATCGCATAAAGGAAGCCTATTTCCCTAAAGCCCAAAGTCTAAAGTCCAAAGTCTCTCTTCACGTCGGCCTTCTGCATGGAAGTTTTGTTCAAGAAAAGGCGAAGCACCTCGTTATAACCGAAGCCGATATCTACGGCTACGCCGCCAAAACAGCCCACATGCGCAAAAAGGGTGCGCCGCCGCAGGCCTCCGGCGCGCGCGTTGCGGAATGGAGCGACATCCAACCCGGCGAATTGGTCGTCCATGCCGACCACGGCATCGGCAAATACATGGGCGTCATGGAAATGGAAATGGCGGGACGGAAGCAGGAAATGCTTCTGATCGAATACGCCGAGGGAGCACGCATTTATCTGCCGACCGGCCAGACTCATTTATTAACGCGCTACATCGGCATGGGTAACGCCTCCCCCGCCCTGCACACCCTTAAAGGAAAACGCTGGCAGAACGACCGCGCCAACGCCGAAGAAGCCATCGAAGACCTCGCCGCGCGCCTGCTCGAAACACAGGCCGCGCGCGCCCTGAAAAAAGGCCACGCCTGCGGAGAAGATACCCACCTGCAAAGCGAGTTTGAAAACTCTTTCCCCTATATGGAAACAGCGGATCAGCTCTCCGCCATTGCCGCCGTGAAAGGCGATCTCCAATCCGCCCTGCCCTCCGACCGCCTGATTTGCGGTGACGCCGGCTACGGCAAAACTGAAGTCGCCATGCGCGCCGCCTTCAAAATGGTGATGGAAGGCCGGCAGGTTGCCGTGCTGGTTCCCACCACGATTCTGGCGCAGCAGCACTTCGACACCTTCACCGAACGCATGGCCGCCTTTCCCGTCTGCGTTGAGATGCTCAGCCGCTTCCGCACCAAAGCCGAGCAGAACGAAACCATCCGCCGCCTGCGCGAAGGCGAAGTGAATATTGTGATCGGCACACACCGCCTCGTCTCTAAGGATGTGCAGTTCGCCGATCTCGGCCTGGTGGTGATCGACGAAGAGCAGCGCTTTGGTGTACGCGCCAAAGAGCACCTCAAACAGCTGCGCAAAGAGGTCGATGTACTGACCCTGAGCGCCACCCCCATTCCGCGCACCCTGTATATGGGACTCACCGGCGCGCGCGACATGAGCACCATCTCCACGCCGCCCCAAGAACGTCAGCCGGTGGAGACCATCGTACTCGAAGAACACGACGACATTATTAAAGGCGCCATCGAACATGAAATCGCCCGCGACGGGCAGGTGTTCTTTCTCCACAACCGCGTACAAACCATTCACAAGGTGGCACAGAAGATTGAAGGACTCGTTCCAGAGGCGCGCGTGGAGTATGCCCACGGTCAAATGAGCGAAAAACAGCTCTCCGACATTATGCACCGCTTTGTGCGCGGGCTGTTCGATGTGCTCGTCTGCACCACCATCGTCGAAAACGGCGTCGACATTCCCAACTGCAACACCATTCTCGTCGACCGCGCCGACCGCTTCGGGCTGGCCGACCTCTATCAGCTGCGCGGACGCGTCGGCCGCGCCCGCCGCAAAGCCTACGCCTTCCTGCTGCTTCCGCCGCACGGGGCGCTCTCCGACGATGCGCGTCAGCGCATTGAGGCCCTGAAAAAATACACCGGCCACGGCACCGGCTTCCGCATCGCCATGCGCGACCTCGAAATCCGCGGCGCGGGCAACCTGCTCGGCGCCAAGCAGAGCGGACACATCGCCGCCATTGGTTTCGATCTCTACTGCCAGCTGCTCAAACGATCCGTCGCCCGCCTGCAAGGCAAAAAAGTGCCGCCAATCATTGATGCCTCGGTTGACCTCGATTTCCTGAATCGCTCTCCTTCTTTCAAAGCAGGCGGGACGCCTGCGATACGTACCGCAGGCGTCCCGCCTGCTACAGATGACAAAAACGGCGCCTACATTCCCTACGACTATGTGGACGACGAAAACCTGCGCGTGAAGCTCTACGGCCGCGTTTCTTCTCTCGCCGTTGAAATTGAAGTGCGCGAATTAAAGAAAGAATTCGCCGACCGCTTCGGCAAGCTGCCCGCCCCGGTCCAGAATCTTTTCGAAATCGCCCGCATCCGCATTGCGGCGGCCCATGCCGGCATCAAGGTCATCCGGGTGAATGAAGGCAAAATCATGTTAATACGCAACGGCGAGCCCATCATGGTTGAAGGACGTTATCCGAGACTAAAAGCTTGGGGTGTAGAACCTTGTTCTACCGCCCCGCGCACCGCCGCCAGCCGCCTCAAAGAAATCCTTGAGCTGGTCAAACAGTCCAAACCGTAATTTTTTTCACCACAGAGTAGGCAGGATCAGTTTTTCGCACAGAGAGAACGAAGATAAGAAAGAGATTTCAGCTACCGGGCTTCCTTTTCTCATCAAAAGCCGAACCGCGGCGTTTTTTGACAGGATAAACAGGATATACAAGATGATTTATAATCCTGTAGATCATGTAGCTAATCCTTTGCGCGGCCTTCGCAACAGCGAAACAGGTTCAAGGGTGGCTTTTAACAGAAAGAATTTGATCAACACGATGGGACTCTTTTGTTCTCCGATCCTGATTATCCTGTTATCCGGTCAAAAATATTGGTTGCGACTATGCCACGCTGTGCATTCTATGGTTAACTTTACCAATGAACCCGGAACTGAACCAATTTATTGAGCGCTATACCGAGTTGGAGCGCGAGGTGCAGCAACTCGTCACCGGGCTGTGTAACTCTCTCTGCTCCCAGTGCACCCAGATCTGCTGCCGGGCCGACATCTGTGAAGAAGCAATCCAAAGCCCCTTTCTGCGTCTGATTAACAAACGGACAGATCTCGACAGCGATGCGTACGGATTTTTAACGCCGACCGGATGCGGAATCGACATCGGCCGCCCGACGGTCTGCTACGAATATTTCTGCTACGACCACCTCTATCATCAACTCGATGAGACCCATGAAAAGGTGATGAAGGTTCTGGGTGCCCTGCCCGCCCATGCCACCCACAATGCGCTCGGTGATGCCCCGCTATCCGAAATTCTTCAGGAAGAAAAGCTCGAGCAAGTGGATTTCCAAACCTTGGAAAAAAATCTCGATGAATGTTTCCAGGCATTGGAAATCATTAAGACCTTCTATGACGAAGAAACCCTGTCGGATAATGCCGACAGGGTTCTCGATCGAATCACTTTCAGCGAAGAAGATATTTAATGTCACACATAAACTCACGATCGTGAGTTTATGCGTGACTCCAAATCGCAGCTAAAACTTCAGGTCTGCTTTAGCGAGACGGGCGGCTAGTTCGTTAAGCACGCGCTCGTCGTCGGCATCACCCGCTGATTCAAACACAGCACCGAAGCGCACGAACGGGCCGGTATTGTCCCACGGCACCGTGGAAATGCCGAAGTTTTCAATCAGATAGAGCGACGCCTCTTCCGCATTGGCAAACTCAACATCGCCCGCGCCTTTGGGCGCTTTGACGTAGAGGTAGAAGGTTCCGCCGGGCATGGAGGCGTTAAAGCCGACGCGCTTAAGGACATCGACCATTTTGCGCAAACGAACTTCGTAGTGCGCGCGCACGCCTTCCGCGAGGCTTTCGTCGTCGATACCGGCGCAGGCGGCGTGCTGAATGGCTTTAAACTGTCCGCTGTCGCAGTTGTCCTTAATGGTGGCCAGTGCATTAACCGCCCGCTCAGCACCACAGAAGAAGGCCAGACGCCAGCCGGTCATGTTGTAGGCTTTGGACATCGAATGCAGCTCGAGGCAGCATTCCTTCGCGCCGGGACGCTGCAGAATCGATTTGCGCTCGCCGTCATAAACGAGCGTGGCGTACGGGGCATCCTGCACGATGAGGATGTTGTGCTTCTGCGCAAAGGCGATCAGCTCGTCATAAAACTCATCCGTAGCCACCGCGCCGGTCGGGTTGTTGGGATAGTTGATGTAAAACAGCTTGCAGCGATCCGCTAGCGCCGGATCAATTTTTCCAAGATCCGGAAGAAACGCGTTTTCTTCGAGCAGCGGAATGTCGACCACTTCGCCGCCGAGGTATTTAGTGTGCGTGGCCATCACGGGATAACCGGGAACGGTCTGGAAAATCACATCACCGGGATTCACAAACGCAAGCGGAAGCATCGCCAGTGCCGGTTTGGTGCCGATGCTGTGGTTGATTTCGGTGGCGACATCGAGCTCGACGCCAAAGAACTCCTTCATATAGGTGGCGGCAGCCTGTTTGAACTCCGGAATGCCGTTATCGGCATAGCCGCGGTTTTCCGGCTTATCCACTTCCACCTTCAGCGCCTCGCGGATCGGGGCTGGCGCCATTTGATCCGGCTCCCCCACCCCGAAGTCGAGAATCTCCAAATCGGGATTCTGCGCGCGCGCTTTGGCTTTGGCGCGTTTGATTTTTTCGAATTTATAAATTTCGGTTGATTTGCCGAACTGCTCGCCGCCAATGCGGTTCGCAAAAAGTTTTTCTACGTTCATTCTCGCTCCAATCTCTGTTTAAAAAATATCACTGTCATCCCGATGCCCCTGAATAGGCGACCCTTTCGGAATCAGGCGATCCAACTGCTTTTCAAATTCCTCCAGAGAAAACTTCGCCAGGGGGATGCTCGCGTCCGTGTTTACAAGAACTCCGTTTTCAATGGAAACATTCTCTCTAAAAAACCCGATTACAATTTTCTCTGCATTCATATCCGCACTGAGAAAAACAATATCGACCACCTTTTCGCCATGACCGGTAAACTCTTTGGAAAAAGCGTACTGTATGTTACGCGCATAATCCCCATGCTGCGTGACCTCCTCGTCGTTTGCGGAGTGTCTATAGCCCCGCTCCGCGAGAATTTTTTTCATGCTCTGTTGAAAAAACATACGTTTTGTTCCTCTCAGTCCTTCAAAGGATAAGGACGGTATTAAAAACTCAACGGTTTAGCAAACGAGGAATTATTCGGGATACGAGATACGGGATACGGGATACGAGATGTGAGATGTGAGATGCGGGATATGAGCATCCTGTATCGCGTATCTCAAATCCTGCATCTCGGAACTACAGAAGGTTGGCCGCCTTTTCGGCCAGATCCGACCGGACGCCTTCGGTAAACAGCATATGAGCCGCCAGCTCCTCACCGCGGAATTTTTCAACCACCGCGCTCAGGCCGTTGGAAAGACTGTCCACATAGGGGTTATCAATCTGATAAAGGTCCCCGGTCAGGATAATCTTGGTGTCGTGCCCGACGCGGGTAATCACCGTTTTCACTTCCAGCGGCGTCAGATTCTGCGATTCGTCCACAACCATAAACTGATTCGGGATACTGCGACCGCGAATATAGGTGAGCGGCTCCACATCAATCAGCGGATTCGATGCAATCACATCCCCGCCCTTCTTATTCTGCGCATTGGTGTTGCCGGTGCGGCTGTGAACAATCAGCGCAAGCGCATCGTGAATCGGCTGCATCCACGGATCGAGTTTCTCCTCCACGGAGCCGGGCAGATACCCCAGATCTTTACCCATCGGGAAAATCGGGCGCGAAACCAGCAGGCGCTTATACTGCTTGGTATCCATCACCTGATGATGGCCGGCGGCAATCGCCAGCAGCGTCTTGCCGGTTCCGGCCTTGCCGCACAGAGTGATCAACTTGATTTTATCGTTGAGCAGCGCATCCATCGCAAAACGCTGTTCGCGGTTGCGCGGCGTAATCGGCGCATTGTTATCGATCGTCAGCAGTTTCACCACGCGGTGTGTCTCAGCATCATAACGGCCCAGCATCGTCTGCTTGGGATCGGTCGGGTTCTGCAACGTCACATACTGGTTGGGATATAACTCGTCCATACCGGGAATCACCGCGTGACCCTCCTTGGCAAAAAAGCCAATCGCTTCGGAGTCCGCATCCAGCACCGCCTGCCCGGAATACATTCCGTCCGGCTCGTGGTGCTTACCGTTTTCATAATCCTCGGCCTCAAGTCCCAGCGCATCCGCCTTTAAGCGCAAATTGATGTCCTTACTGACCACCGTGCACTTCACATCCGGCTGACTCTTCTGCAAATCCATCGCCATCTTCAAAATCAAATCGTCGGCGGACAGATTCGCTCCGAACGGATTGTCTTTGTCGGCAAAAATCACTTGGATCGAACCGCCCTTATCGAGCTTTACGCCGTCGGACAGACGGCCTTTCTTGCGCAGCTCGTCGAGCATGCGCGAAACGGTGCGCGCATTGCGCCCGCGCTCACTCAGCTCCCTTTTAAACCGGTCAATCTCTTCGAGAACTTTCAGGGGAATGATCACCGCATGTTCATCAAACTGATAAATGGATGTGGGATCGTGAATCAGAACATTGGTATCGAGGACAAAATTTTTCATTCACCCAATATAGATACTAAATGCGCCCGACAAAAGCCGATTCTCCAACGCGTGGAAAAATCCTGACTTTAAACTGCCTTTTGCATTCTAGCTGGTCCGAGCTATGGCTGTTTTTTGACAAGATTAACCGGATGAGCAGGATCTTTATAAAAAAACATCTGCATCCGGTTGATCAGCATTTAGAACTTCATGAAAGGCGATATATAAAGGACATTTCATAAAAACCCACTGAGGACCGAGAAATCCGCCCCGCCTGATTAACAAGATCCCCTATCCTGTCCATCTTGTTAATCCCGTCAAAACATGACCTGAATCAGTCTTTTCCTTTATGCTGATTTAACCCCATCCAACAAAACCCTATCAACGCATGGAAAAATCCCATCAAAATAGGCTCTTTGTAGGCTTTTGGTAATGGGAAGGTTTGAGCAGGAGAGTTTTTAGACCAGCCGTCGCCGTAAGCTATGGCTTGGCACGCAGGATTGATCGGAAATCTTTGCGTTTTCTGCGTTCCACGCCGTTGGCGTGGCAAGCTTTCGCGGCAAATTTTTTTTATGTGTTTTTATTATCGAGCGAGAGATTGATAACAACCGTTTTTCAGGCCAGTCAATTCAAAAGAAAACAGCAGTGGCTGTGATCGAACAGGTTTATTTAACAGCATCCTGTAGATCTTGTTAATCCCGTCAGAAAAAAGCAGTCGCAGAGCCACCATAAAAATATTCGAAGCGCCTCAGAGCAGGCGGAACAGCGCGGCCATCAAAATAAAGAACAAACCGAGCAGGATCTTGGAAACCACCACATTCTTACGGCTCCACGCCAGCAGGGTTTCGGTTTTCAGGCCGAAATAGACGGCCACGAACACCACCACCAGCGGCAGAATAAAGAGAACATTGTAGGCAAGCAGATAGAACCACGCCCGGGACTCGCCGAACGCGCTGTCCTTTAGAATCAGCACCAGCGTCGGAACATAGACCTGACCGGTACAGACGCTCTCAAGCGCCGTAACCGCTATGCCGATCATCAGCCCGCCCCAAATCAGATGTCCTGTCTTCAAGCCGCGACGCATGACAGAATGGATCCGCTTCTTCATGCCAGTCGAAAGCTGAAGCGTCACATCATGCCCGTCATGGCTTTTGCGGAAACGGACCGCATCGCGGAACGAAAAAACAGCCGCCGCCAGTAGCAGCGCGGTCATCCCCCACTCCACCGCACTGCGCAGCGCGGTGAAGCCGGAAAAAAGATGCAAAAAACGCAACAAGCCGAAGCCTATCGCCAGATAGGTCAAAAACGAGGCCAGGCAGAACGAAACGCCCAGCAAAATCAACTGCCGGCTCCGAACCTTCGAAACGGCCAGTAGACTCATAAAAAAGACCAGTGTGGAAATGGCGCAGGGATTGATTCCGTCCAGCAGCCCGGCAATGAGAACAGCCGACAGTGTAAACCCATTGAACCGGCTGCGAATCACATCTTCATCCGGTTCAGAAATAGATGACGGCTCCGCACCGCCTGAAAGCAGCTGATCCACTTCCACAAAAAAGGCTTCTGGATTTCCCAGCGGATTACCAAAAGCGTGCAGCCCGTTCAAAACCAGATAGGCACGCTCCGGGCCGGGATGACCGGATTGATGCTCCATCTGCAAAAGATGAACCAGATTGCTCTCAACCCCGATGTCGCGATGGACTACCGGAACCCGCTGCTCCAGCTGCGGAAGAATTTTGGCTTCGATCTGCTCACACGCCTCACAGCCAGGCTCAAAGAAAAACTCCATCTGCGCTGCAAACACTGAGCTCCACCAAACGGCGGACAGCGTAAACAGAATTAAAATCAGTTTTCTCATAACCATTGGGGTCAGTCCTCGCATTTAAGCATTTCTGTCCATTTTCGCAAAGAGCTACCTGATGAAGTCGCGCGCATCTTGGCGATATATCGGGGAACATTAGCCGGATGACCCGATTTAAGTCGCTCTGCAATCCATTTATTACTCACATGGGTTCGCTTTTTAAGCATCCAGATCAAAGCCACCTTTTCATCTGATCCTTTCGGCATTTCCGCCAGCATCTCTTCATGTATACCCATGGTTTTAAGGCCGTTCGCGAGTAGCTTTTCCGCTTCCGTTTCGTCGTGGAGGACAACTTCCTTTCCTGCAAATGAATCGCGCCGTCCTCTGACACCAATCACCTCGTCAAGTTTCTCCAGCATAGTTTCCTGAAACAATTCGCTCCCGAAACACCATCCTCGTCGAAGTTCCGCCCAACGCGCATCCACTTCCTGCGGGTTCGAACTACATGCAATTTCCAACACCCGCTTCTGCATAATCCGCTGATAAGCACTGCGTCCAGCCGCAGTATCCTCCTGTCCGGAGGCCCCCAGCCCGCGATCCACCCGCAACCAGCCGGGACGCTTCGCGGGTTTCAAATACAAGGGATAGCTGCTCCATGGGAAATTAGATAGTTTTCCACTCTCCAGATCAAACAATCTGGCTCGAGCCGGGTTCAGGTGAATGTAGCTACTGAGAATAGAAAAATAGTCGCCGCTGTCGGCCTCTACCGGAAGCGCTTTATAGCGCCCCTGAAAAAGATGCCCCCAGAGTTTGTGTCGTGCATTGAACCGTTGCGTGTACGTCCCCTGTAACCATTTCATACCGACAACCAAATTAGCATGAGGCGTTTCAAGCAAAAGGTGGTAATGGTTGCCCATTAAAACGAAAGCGTGCACCAACCAGCCTGTCTTGGCACACGCTTCTCCCAGTGTATCTAAAAAGGTCTCGCGATCTTTATTGTCCCGATAGATCGCATCCTGATGGTTCCCCCGGCTCATCACATGGTAAACCGCACCGGCATATTCAATTCGTGGTTTTCTAGGCATCGCAAAGGAACCTAATTCGCCACACCACCCATGTCAATGCTTAAATGCGAGGACTGACCCCTTTCCTCTTTCCTATTATAAAGTGTTACCTATGTACCCGGTGTATCTGTTACCTATGTGCCCGGTTCAGACCTTCTTCGGTTTTCTTGTCCAAATCGACGACTGTAATTTTGAGATTTGTTCCTCTCCCCCCCTGAAGTACTCTGCAAAAATTTGAATCACTACCATCATCATGATGCCATATAAACTTGTTGTCCGTTACAGTAACGTAACGTGGACTGTCAAGGTCAACTCCAGGATAATAAAGAAACACAATGCTTTCGTCTTTTTTATACCGCTCCCATTTCCCGCAAACACTCTCATGCGAATTCATATCTAAAAATGAATTATCATCAAAGAATACAATCATAAATTTGTCATTGTCACATATCCATGCTCCAAGCTGCTTATCAATTTTCTTGTTTCCGAATGAATCACCATTCGCCAAAACAGATGAACACCCCATAATGAACACGGACATGAGAAGTAACAAAAAAACGCGATGAGCAAAAAATGTGAATGGAATATATTGAGTATGCTTGGCCTTATTGCAACTAATTGTCTTCATTTTTTGTCTTCTTTCTTATCTTCATCCGCTCTTTCTTGTGCAAGTTTATCAATAGCAATGGCCTGCTCAGTGTCAGTTTTAAGCCCACTTGCTTCCTTCCCAGTTCTCATTACATTATCCGTTCCCAACGAAGAACCATTATTTTGGGGGTCATGCTCATTAGATTTACTTGGCATGGTATTATTGGGGTCATTTTCCCCAGGATGACGAAGTCCCAAATTATGTCCAAGTTCATGAGTAATAACTCCCGCTATAGCATCTAGTTGAGCTGCTGCTGAAGCCGTTAATCCACCTGGAGCTGCTTCTGCAACTCGACTCATATTAACTCTGTGCCCATATCCCCCGGTCACTTTTCCGTCTTTGCCGGGGTCGGCGTGCCCTTTAGCTGAATAGCCTTCGACAGGAGATGGGATGTTATCTACAAGACTAGATCTAATGTCTCCCGCTTTAACATCATCGACAGAATCCTTGAAGCTGACAGTTGCTGCTATAGACCATGTAACGTTTCCTCCCGTCGTTGGATCTTTTCCACTTCCAGAATATGTACTTTCAACCACTGATTTAACCTGGTCCGAAATACCAGATTTAAATTGATCAGGTAATCGGGCATTTGGATTACTTCGACAATCAATTATATTTATAGTCACAATGAATTTAATGTTCAGATTACCCGCTGCATCACGAGAACGCTCCGATGACCACAATCCAAGCGCATCAAACTTAGTGATTGGATTACAGTGGACATAGCAGTAGATGTTCGGGCCATCTTTGTACCCAATAGGATCACGAGTCATGAAGGTTCCGGTGTCGAGGTCGCGGTAGCGCATGCCTTCGTTAAGGAGGCCTAGATCGGTCTCTTCTTCTTTGGTGTTGGCCTTTTGGCGGTCGGGGTCGCCACTGCCATCTTCCGGCCATTCGTAGGGTCGTGTGCCGTACGCCTCGTACAGTGCGAATGATGTAAGTGCTCCGTTCATATCACTGCGGGCGATTACATCACCGCGATGATTGGCGTGCGAGCAGATAATACTGGGTTCTTGGTTCGGGGCACTGGGGTCTGGGTGCTTGAGGGAGTAGACCATGCCGCCGACTCCGCCGCCCATGCCTTCGCCGCGGATGAATTCGGTGGTGAGGCTAGACAGCTGCGGAGAGCTGTTATATTCCTGGACACTCAGACCTCCGTCAAAAACGTGGAGGGTGGTTGAGACCATTGGCAATGCACGGAGATAGCGACGAGAGCGGTAATCGTAGGCGAAAACGTAAGTCGGAGTAATGTTGACTCCATTGAATACGATTGTGAGGCGGTTGTCTTCGTCGTAGGTGTAGATCGTCGTGGCAGGCGAGACGCCTGCGGTACTTACGGTTTTGTTGGTGCGGGCGCCGTTGGCGTCGTAGGCAAACTCAACCACATTCGTAGCAGGCGAGACGCCTGCGGTACATTCGATGTAGCCGAGCATCTGGTTGAGGGCGTTGTTGGAATACACCGTTGAAACCGTGGCAGGCGAGACGCCTGCGGTACTAACCGTTTTGGAGAGGCGGTTGTCGGCGTCGTCCCAGATGTAGGCGGTGGAGTTAGTGGCAGGCGAGACGCCTGCGATACAAACCGTTTCATTGGTGAGGCGATAGCGGTCGTCGTATTCCCATGTAGTGACGGCGTCCTGCGCTTTATCGTTGAGGGCCCACGACTGCTGCACCATTTCACGGGCGGAGCCGACGGCGTCGTACTGATAGGTCATGGAGAAGCTGCCGTTGCTGGTCATATTGGTGGTGGTCATGGTGAGCAGACGACCCATGGCGTCGAAGGTGCGGAGTTCCTCTACGCCGGTCGGATACTGGCGGTAGACGGGGTGACTGTTGAGGTCGTAGGCATACGTCGTTAAAGCCGTTGAATTCGTTAAATCCGTTGAAATCGTGGCGATGCGGTTTAGGGCGTCGTATGTCCAATCAACGGAGCGACCGGTGATGCCGTAGATGGCGTTGGTGCGGTTCCCGTTGAGGTCGTATTTGTACTGATGCGTGACCCCTACTGAGGTTTCGGACGAAACGCGATTGAGTGCATCGTACCGGTATCGCTCGGGGTTATCCATGATTTTGTCGAAATTCTTTGATTGCAGTTGAACCGCACTAGGCAGGATCTGGCTTAGCCACAAAAAACACAAAAAGGCACAAAAAAAACCGAGCTACCGCAGACAGGCTGCCTCCTTCGCCAAGGCTTCGGCGGCCAGGGGAAGCCTGTCCCACTTTCAGAGCTTAAACGAGCGTGAGAATGTCAGGGGCGGTTTTGCCAACAGCGACGGTGTGTTCGAAGTGAGCGGAGTTGCTGCCGTCGGCAGTGACGGCGGTCCAGTTGTCGTCGAGCACGTTGACTTTGGCGACGCCGATGTTGACCATCGGTTCGATAGCGAGGGTCATGCCGGCTTTGAGCACAGGGCCGCGGCCGGGTTTTCCAAAGTTTGGAATCTGCGGGTCTTCGTGCATGGAGCGGCCAATGCCGTGGCCGACAAATTCGCGCACAACGGTGAGTCCGGCGTCTTCAACAACGGTTTGAATGGCATGGGAGATGTCGCCGAGGCGGTTGCCTTCAACCGCCATAGCGATTCCGGCGTCGAGCGAGGCTTTGGTGATATCCAGCAGGTGCTGGTCTTCCGCGCTGATTTCGCCGGCACCCACCGTGACGGCGGTGTCGCCGATGAATCCTTCGAAGGTGATGCCGGTGTCGATGCTGACGATATCGCCTTCATGAATGATGCGGCCGCCGGGAATGCCGTGCACCACTTCATCATTAATGGAAACACAGATCTGTCCGGGATAACCGTGGTAGCCATAAAAAGCGCTGACCCCGCCCATTTCGCGGATCATGTTCTTCGCAAAATTCCCGAGCTCAAGGGTGGCCAGGCCCGGTCGGACCATTTCGGCGAGTGCGGTGCGCAGGCGGGCGGTCATTTGATTCACCCGCCGCATGGATTCAATTTCTGAGGCGGATTTGATGATGATCATCGCGAATCCCTTATGCGTTCAGCGCGGCGAGCGCAAGGAGTTCGGAGTTTTTCGCGGTGCTGCCAGCATCGATATCGTGAAGGATGCCGAGATTCTTATAGAAGTCGATCAGCGGAGCGGTCTGCGTTTTGTAGACTTCGAGGCGATTCATGACGGTTTCTTCGTTGTCGTCATCACGCTGAAAAAGCTCTCCACCGTCCAGGTCGCAAACGCCCTCTTCTTTGGGGGGCATGTTGACCACATGAAAGATGGCGCCGCAGGTTTTGCAGGTGCGTCGACCGCACAGGCGCGGGATGAGTGCTTCGGGGTCGGCCACCAGATTCAGAACGTGGGTAATGGTTCCGCCGATTTCAGCAAAGAAGGTTTGAAGACCTTCGGCCTGCTCAATGGTACGGGGAAATCCGTCGAACATTAATTTGGCATCTGCAGCTTTCTTACCGATCCGCGTTCTGATGATCTGGAGGATCAGGTCGTCGGAAACCAGTTTGCCGGCATCCATGCAGTCTTTGGCTGCGAGACCCACATCGGTACCTTCTTTGACCGCAGCGCGAAGCATGTCTCCGGTGGAGATATGAATGAAAGAGGAGTCTTTTTTCAGAGCGTCCGCCAGCGTGCCTTTTCCGGCGCCGGGGCCACCAAGCAGGATGATTGCTTCCATGGCCTACCTTCTTCCGGACTTGAGTTTTCCTTTTTTCAGGAAGCCGTCGTAATGACGCATCAGCAGATGGGATTCAATCTGGCGCATGGTGTCGAGCATCACCCCGACCATAATGAGCAGACTGGTTCCTCCAAAGAACTGGGCAACCATTCCGGGGATTCCGAACTGTTTAGACACAATACTCGGCAGGACCGCGATGATGGTCAGGAAGAGCGCCCCGGCCAGCGTGATGCGGGTCATGGTGCGGTCCAGAAATTCTGCAGTGGGTTTGCCGGGGCGAATGCCGGGGATATATCCACCACCCTTTTTCAGGTCATCGGCGATCTGAATGGGATTAAATTGTGTGGCAACCCAGAAGTAGGAGAAGAACAGGATCATCAGGCCGAAAACGGTCATGTAGAGCGGGGTGCCGTAGTTGAGCGCCGCGCCGATCTGTTTGGCCGTGTCCCAGGGCATCATGTTGAAAATTTTGGAGGGAAACATGAGAATGGCCTGCGCGAAAATGATCGGCATCACACCGGCGTAGTTCACGCGCAGCGGCATGAAGGTGTGCTGCCCACCATACACTTTGCGTCCAACGACCCGTTTAGCATACTGCACGGGAATTTTCTGCTGGGCCTGTGTCACCGCAATTACCCCGGCGATGACCGCCAGAATCATGATGCCCATAGTGACGGCCATAAAGGGTGAGTTGCGCATAACGCCGTCAATCGGCTTGAACATGTTGATCATGGCGCCGACCGCAGCCGGAAGGCGGCTGACAATATTGACGGTGATAATCATGGAAATTCCGTTGCCGATTCCGCGTTCGGTCATCTGCTCACCGAGCCACATCATCATGAGCGTGCCGGTGACCATGGTCATGGTGGTCAACAGCAGGAAGCCGAGGCCGGGAATCCGGACAATGGCCGGATCGAAAAATCCAAGCCCGTTGGCCATGAGCGCTTTGGCCAGAATAAAGGCCTGGAAGGCGCAAAGGACCACGGTGAGGTAGCGGGTATACTGCGTGATTTTCGCCTGGCCCGCCTCACCCTCGCGCTTCAGTTTTTCCAAAAACGGAACGACCGCGCCCATCAGCTGGATGATAATCGATGCGCTGATATAAGGCATAATGCCGAGCGCACCGACCGCACAGTTTTTAACCGCCCCGCCGCTAAACAGGTTGAACATGTCGAGGAATCCGACGCCTTTGCTGTTCGCCGCGGCCTCTTCGATGGTCCGCGAGATCATTCCGAAGTCGACCCCGGCAATCGGAATGTTCGCCAGCAGACGGCAAAGAAAGATAATCCCAAAGGTGAACAGAATGCGCTCGCGCAATTCCTTGATTTTAAAACTGTTTACAAAGGCGGAAAACATCGCTTAACCCCGCTTAAATTTAATAGTTAAACGGTCTCGCAAGAGCCGCCGGCTGCTTCAATTTTTTCTTTAGCCGTTGCGCTGAACGCATCGACTTTAACTGTCAGCTTCTTCGTGATCTCACCGTTCCCGAGGATTTTAACTCCATTGAAGCGACCTTTAATCAGTCCAGCTTCACGAAGTACGTCCACGGTGACTTCGCTACCGTCAGCGAAGGCATCCAGCGCAGTCAGGTTGACCGGCGCGAATATCTTACGGGTAAAGTTCTTAAAACCACGTTTCGGAATACGACGGGACATCGGCATCTGTCCCCCCTCGAAGAGCGGCTTGTGAGTGGAACCTGAACGGGAGAACTGTCCCTTATGTCCGCGGCCGCTGGTCTTTCCTTTACCGGAGGCGCGGCCACGGCCTACGCGCATTTTCCGATGAGTGGAACCTTCTGCCGGTTTGAGTGTATGCAAATCCATTTTTATAACCTCTTAATTATTTTCCACGCGCAGCCAGCGCCTCTTCCCGTGTACGCAGGGAATCGAGAGCGACCATTGTCGCTTTGGTTACGTTCAATTTGTTGTTGCTGCCGAGCGATTTGGCGAGCACGTCGCGCACGCCGGCCAGCTCAAGCACCGCACGGCAGGAGCCGCCGGCAATCACACCGGTACCTTCGGAGGCCGGACGCAACAGAACCTGTGCGCCGCCGAATTCGCCGATGACTTCATGAGGAATGGTGGTGCCCTTCATGGTGACCGGTTTCATCGCGCGTTTGGCGGTTTCGCCCCCTTTGCGGATTGCATCGGCAACCTCATTGGCTTTTCCAAGACCGCAACCGACGCGGCCTTTACCATCGCCGACCACAACCAGAGCACCGAAGCTGAAACGGCGTCCACCTTTAACCACTTTTGAGTTGCGGTTAATGTGAACCACGCGTTCTTCGAACTCGGATTTCTTTTCTTCTTTTTTCTTCTTATTGAATTTTTCTCTCACGTCGGGCAACTCCTGATTTTAAAGTTTAAGGCCGGCTTCGCGGGCACTGTCGGTCAGCGCACGCAGGCGCGAACCGAAGGTGAATCCGCCGCGATCGAAGACCACCTGGGTGACGTCTTTCGCTTTGGCTGCTTCGGCGGCTTTTGCACCCAGGGCTTTGGCCGTCTCGACGGTACATTTTTCGCCCATCGAAGAGACCGAACAGAGTGTTTTCTGCGCGTTGTCGTCGATAATCTGGACGTAGATGTAACGGTTGGAGATATAGGCCGCCATACGGGGACGTTCGGCGGTTCCGTGTACTTTGTTCCGCAAACGAAGATGTCTGCGCTTCCGATAATCTGTTTTGTTTTTGACCTTCATGATTAAGCCACTGCCTTACCTTCTTTGCGGCGGATCTGTTCGCCTTTGTACTTAACACCTTTGCCCTTGTAGGGCTCGGCGGGCGAGAACAGGCGGATGCGCGCGGCAACCTGTCCGACGAGGGCTTTATCGTGCCCTGAGACTTTCACTTCAACGCCCGTTTTATTGAGCTCCACGGTGATCCCTGCGGGGATTTCATATTTAATCTCGTGCGAGAAACCAAGAGAGAGCACACAGGTGGTTCCCTGCATGGCGGCCTTGTAACCCACTCCGCTGATTTCGAGTTCTTTAACATAGCCCTCGTTCACGCCGATCACCATGTTGTTGATGACGCTGCGGATGGTTCCGTGCAAAGCGCGGGCCCGTTTGGTTTCGTCGGTGCGTCCGACGAGCACTTGATTGTCTTCCACGGCCACCGTAATCAGGGAAGGGATTTTCCAGGCGTTTTCGCCTTTCGGTCCCTTAACCGTCACGGTCGACCCGGCAACCTTCACCTCTACTCCGGAGGGAATCGCTATGGGTGTTTTTCCTACTCTAGACATCGTTCGTTCCTCGTTTGAAAATTACCAAATGTAGCAAAGCACTTCGCCACCGATGTGGCTTTTGCGGGCGTCCGAATCCGTGAGGATTCCCGTCGAGGTGCTCAGGATAGCGGTTCCGATTCCACCCAGCACACGCGGCACATCGTCGGCGCCGACATAGTGACGGCGGCTCGGCTTGCTGACGCGGCGCAGGCCCTGAATGACCGGCTTCTGGTCTGCCATATATTTCAGGAACAGAACCAGGGTGGCTTTGCCATCGATATTCTCGGTGGTGTAGTCCTTGATGTAGCCCTCATCTTTGAGGATGCGGGCGATTTCACTCTTCATCTTGGAGTGCGGGATCTGAACTTTATCGTGCTCAGCCATGTTGGCGTTGCGGATACGGGTCAGCATATCAGAAATGGGGTCGCTCAAAATCATTACCGGTCACCTTTTGTTTTCTGTTCGAAGGGCATACCCATGAGGCTGAGCAGTTCGAAAGCCTCTTTATTGGATTTAGCAGTTGTGACAAACGTCACATCCATTCCGTGGATTTTTTTCACCTTGTCCGGATCAATTTCCGGAAAGATGGTCTGCTCTTTCAGACCGACTGAATAGTTGCCACGGCCGTCAAACGACGAAGAGGGAATTCCGCGGAAGTCGCGAATTCGCGGAAACGCGACGTTAATCAGGCGGTCGAGAAACTCGTACATGCGAGCTCCGCGCAAGGTGACCTTGCCGGACAGCGCTACGCCTTCGCGCAGTTTGAAGTTTGAAACGCTCCGCTGCGCCTTAATCATCATCGGACGCTGTCCGGTGATTTTAGTCAGGTCCTCGAGCACTGAGGTCAGTGCATCGCGGTCGTACTGCATCCCTACGGATACGTTAATGGCAATCTTAGAGATCGCCGGAATCTGCATGCGGTTCGCGTAGTTGAACTTCTTCTGAAGTTCCGGAACCACCTTTTCACGATACTTGGTTTTCATTGTCGGGGTCATAGTAACGCCCACTCCTCGTAAATGGTTTGGTTGCTTGGTTTACTTGTCTGTCTTCTTCAGGTTCGAAAGATGGATCGGAGCTTCTTTTTCAAAAACGCCCCCCTGCGGGTTATCCTGGGTCTTGCGAACATGTTTCTTAACGAAATTCAATCCTTCTACCAGTGCGCAACCGGTTTCCGGAAGCACCTGCAGGACTTTTCCCGATTTGCCTTTGTCGTCGCCGGCAATGACCAAAACGGTGTCAGCTTTTTTTATTTTCGATGCCATAAAATCTATTTCCTCTCTTAAAGCACTTCGGGCGCAAGCGAAACGACCTTCATGAAATTGCCATCACGCAACTCACGGGCCACTGGGCCGAAAATACGGGTTCCGCGCGGGTTCAGGTTGGCGTCAAGGATGACTGCGGCATTGCTGTCGAAACGCAGCACCGAACCGTCCTTGCGGCGAATCGGAGCCTTGGTCCGCACGACGACGGCTTCAAGCACATCCCCGGCTTTGACCATGCCGTTCGGCTGGGCCTCTTTCACCGCTACTTTAATCACCTCGCCGACCTTGGCATAACTGCGCTTGGTCTTGAGTACCCGGATGCACATCACGCTACGTGCGCCTGTGTTATCCGCCACTTTCAATCTGGTCTGAACTTGAATCATTGTTATCCTGCCTTATTTCGAAAGAATTTCGACAAGCCGCCAGCGTTTCAAACGGCTGAGCGGACGGGTTTCCACAATGCGAACCACATTGCCCACCTGCGCCTCATTGTTTTCATCATGAGCGTGCACTTTTTTCTGCACCTTAATTTCCTTGCCCAGCAACGGATGCCGGACCCGGCGCTCAATGAGCACCGCAATGGTCTTGTTGTTTGCTGCGCCGCATACACGGCCCTCACGCACTTTACGATGTCCTCTAGAATCCATCTTTTACCCCTCGGCGGTTGCCGCCTGATTCATGATCGTTTTGATGCGGGCGATTGAACGCCGCACGCTACGGATTTGCAGCGGATTTTCCAGCTGTCCCGAAACCTGCTGAAGGCGGAGAGTAAACATCTCTTTCTTCGCATCATCGAGCTGCTCCTGCAGCTCGGCGGTTGTCATGTCTGTAAGTTGTTTTGTTTTCTTCATTTGAATGCTCTCATTCTCAAATCATTAACCGTGGCGGGTCACAAAGCGGACGCGGATCGGCAACTTCATTGCGGCCAGACGCATGGCGACACGCGCCTGCGATTCGGTCACGCCGTCGAGCTCGAACAGGATCCGGCCCGGGCGAACCACGGAGACCCAGCCTTCGACTCCGCCTTTTCCTTTACCCATGCGAACCTCAAGCGGTTTCTTGGTGTAAGGTTTGTCGGGGAAAATCCGAATCCAGAGTTTTCCTTTGCGTTTCAGGTTGCGGTTGATTGCCACGCGGCAGGCCTCAATCTGAATGTTTGTGATCCAGGCGCGCTCCATGGCTTGCAGACCAAATTCACCGAACGCAATTGTTGTTCCGGCTTTGGCCATTCCGCGACGGGAGCCCTTCTGGACTTTCCGATATTTAACTCGTTTGGGCATTAAAGGCATGATTCAAATACTCCTCTTAAGCTTCCGCCTTTTCGTCCTTCTTACAAATCCAGACCTTGATGCCGATGGCGCCTGCCACCGTGCGGGCCGTGGCCACACCGTAATCGATGTCGGCACGTAGCGTATGCAGCGGGATCTTGCCTTCTTTGTAGCTTTCCGTACGGGAAAGCTCGGCACCGCCCAGACGCCCCCCAGCCTGCACTTTAATTCCTTCCGCACCGGTATCCATCGCCATCTGAATGGCGCGCTTCATGGCGCGGCGGAACGAAACACGACGCTCCAGCTGCAGGGCGATATTCTCGGCCACCAGCTTGGCATCGAGGTCGGGGTTCTTTACCTCATCAATTTCAATATAAACTTCTTTTTTGGTCATTACGCCGAGCTGCTCGCGCAGACGCTCGATGTCCTCGCCTTTCCGACCGATCACCAGACCGGGACGTGCCGTGCGGATCGTAACCCGAACACGGTTGGCGTACCGCTCAATGAAAACGTTGGAAAGCCCTGCGTCTTTTAGACGCGTTTGAACGGCTTCACGGATACGAATATCCTCTTGAAGCAGATCTGCAAACTCCTTCTTTCCGGCAAACCAGCGTGAACGCCAGTTTTTATTTACCGCAATGCGAAGCCCGATAGGATTTACTTTTTGGCCCAAAACGATTCCCTTTCCTGATTATTTACGGTCGGCGACAACCACGGTGACGTGAGACGTGCGCTTGCGGATGGGACTAGCCGATCCACGGGCGCGGGGACGGAACCGCTTCAAGGTCGGTCCGCCGTCGACGTAGGCATCTTTAACGAAAAGCTGGTCGATCGATACACCCTCGTTCGCTTCGGCGTTGGCCGCGGCGGACTTGAGCGTTTTACCGATCTGAGCGGCAGATTTTTTCGCGTTAAACTCTGTGATACGAAGGGCATCGGCCACTGACAGACCCCGAATTGCGTTAGCGACCCCGCGGGCTTTCAGTGCAGACATCCGCACATATTTTGTTGTAGCTGAAACTTCCATTTTTTCTACTCTCTATCCGTTTTAGAGACCCATCTTTTTTACGCAAAGGCGGTCACTATACGTCATTCTTTTTTCAAATCCAGTACTTCTGCAAAAAATGTTTATTTAAGCGTCTTGTCGGTCGCAATACCATGCGTCCGGAAGGCGCGGGTCGGTGAAAACTCGCCCAGGCGATGTCCCACCATGTTTTCCGTCACAAAGACCGAAACAAACACCTTGCCGTTGTGCACCATAAAGGTGTGTCCGACAAACTCCGGAGCGATCATGGACGCACGCGCCCAGGTCTTAATCGGTTGTTTTCTGCCGGATGCATCCATCTTCTCAACTTTTTTGAGAAGCTTCGCGTCCATGAAAGGACCTTTTTTAAGTGAACGTGCCATAACTTACTTCTTTCTCCGCTCGACGATGTACTGACTGGATGCTTTTTTCTTAGAGCGGGTGCGCTTGCCCTTCGCAAGCGTTCCCCACGGTGAGGTCGGATGTCCACCCCCGGAGGTGCGGCCTTCCCCACCACCCATCGGATGGTCAACCGGGTTCATTGCCACACCGCGAACGGTCGGGCGAATTCCCAGCCAGCGTTTCCGTCCAGCTTTACCACTGACGATATTTTCATGATCCACATTGCCGACCCGGCCAATCGTTGCGCAGCACTTCGTGCGAATGCGACGAATTTCACCGGACGGCATCTTGATGTTCGCAAAATCTCCTTCACGGGACATCAACTGAGCGCTGGTTCCGGCAGAACGAGCGATCTGGGCGCCGCAACCGGCTTCCAATTCGATGTTGTGAATGGCGGTTCCCAGCGGAATCTCAGCCAGCGGAAGCGCGTTACCAATCGACGGCTCAGCGCCGGGGCCGGAAACGATCATTGCGCCGACTTGCAGACCCACCGGTGCGACGATGTAGCTTTTCGCTCCATCCACATAGTGCAGCAGGGCAATACGCGCCGAGCGGTTGGGATCGTACTCGATCGCAGCCACTTTGGCAGGAACGCCGAACTTGTTGCGTTTGAAGTCGATCACGCGGTAGCGGCGTTTGTGGCCTCCCCCTTTGTGACGGGTGGTCAAACGACCTGAGCTGTTGCGTCCACCCGTGCTTTTCTTCGGGCGAAGCAGTGAGCGCTCCGGCGTGCTTTTAGTAATCTCGTCGAACGCGGACGTCACCATATGGCGGCGACTGGGCGTTGTCGGTTTATATTTTTTCAGTCCCATGATTCAAACTCCTTACACAAAATCGATCTTGCTACCTTCGGCGAGCGTAACCACTGCGCGTTTCCATGCGGCGGTGCGGCCAGAACTGGCGGTGCGTTCGCGTTTCTTTTTGCCCTGACGGTTCATCGTGTTCACAGCGACCACTTTCACCTTGAAGAGCTCTTCAACGGCCTGCTTGATTTCGACTTTGTTGGCAGCCGGATTCACGCGGAAGATGTACTTGTTCTCTTCCTCGGTCAGGCGGGTGCTCTTCTCTGTCAGCATAGCCCTGTCTATTACTTCGTATATGTCTTTCATTGAAATTCCCCTTTAGGCCAGGCGCTGTTCGAGTTTTTCCATTGCCGCTTTGGTGATAAGGATCTGCGGATAGCGGACCACCTGATAGGTGTTCATATTATCTGCGCAAACCACTTCCACATCCTGCATATTGCGAGCAGCCAAACAAATGTTTGCATCGAGTTCACTGATCACCACCAGAACTTTGCTTTGCACCTCGAGGGTTTTGAGCAGCGCCTGCATCTCTTTGGTTTTCTGCGTCTCGAACTTCAGATCATCAAGAACCGTCACGCCACCTTCGGCAGCACGTTCGCCGAACGCACGGGCAAAAGCCAGACGAGCCACCTTGCGGGGAAGCTTCTTGCGAACCTTGTGCGGGTGCGGACCCCAGGCAACAGCACCGCCGCGCCATACGGGCGACTGACGATAACCGGCGCGGGCGCGGCCCAGGCCTTTCTGCTTCCAGGGTTTTGCGCCCGTTCCTCGCACAGCACCTTTGCCCTGCGTGTTCGCAGAACCCTGATGCTGATGGGCTTGGTAGTTGATAACCGACTGAAAGACAGCCTGTGAGCCTTTATCGCTCACCGCGAACGTATCGCTTAACGCGACCTCGCCCAGTGTCTTTCCCTTACAATCTTTAAGTGCCAATGTACTCATTATCGTCCTCTCAAATTATTTCTTTTTGAGCGCTTCACGCAAAACCACCGTGCTGCCGTTGGCGCCAGGCACGGCCCCTTTAAGCAAAATCAGGTTTTCTTCAGCGCGAACCTGCACCACTTTCAAATTCTGAACCGTGATGCCCACATTGCCCATTTGACCTGCCATTTTCTTACCTTTGAAAACGCGGGCCGGGGTTTCACACATTCCGATCGAACCGGGACGGCGATGCATGTGCGAACCATGGGAGGCACGTCCACCGGAGAATCCGTGGCGTTTCACAACCCCTTGGAATCCTTTACCTTTGGTGACGCCCACCACGTCTACAAAATTAATGTCTTCGAAAACAGAAGCGGTGAGCATGTCACCTGCTTTGGTTTCGTCTTCAGCGGTCACAACCACTTCGCACAGCGAGCGGGCCGGAGCCACACCGGCTTTTTTGAAGTGTCCGAGCAACGGCTTCGACATCCGCTGTTCTTTCTGCTCTTCAAAACCGAGCTGGATCGCTTCGTAACCATCCGTCGCAACGGTTTTGCGCTGAACCACACTGCAGGGTCCGGCTTCAATGACCGTCACCGGTACTCGACGACCCTCATCATCAAAGATCTGGGTCATTCCTAATTTTTTTCCAATCAAACTTTTCATGATTCCACTCAGATTTTAATGGTGATGTCCACGCCCGCCGGCAGATTCAGCTTTTTGAGCTCATCCACGGTTTTAATGGTCGGGTCAATAATATCCAGCAAGCGCTTATGCGTGCGGATTTCAAACTGTTCCATCGATTTCTTATTCACGAACGGAGAACGGTTGACGGTGAACCGTTCGATGCGGGTCGGCATCGGAATGGGTCCGGCAACACGGGCGCCCGTGCGTTTTGCGGTTTCGACAATGTCTTTTGACGAAGCGTCGAGGACGCGGTGGTCAAAAGATTTAAGACGTATACGTATGCGTTGATTATTCATAACTGTTCTCTAGTAGCGGTTTAAAATAGTCTCCTGCATTGAATCAGGGACCGCCTCAAAACTCTGCGGCTCCATCGTGTAACTGGCCCGTCCTTTGGTGAGGGAGCGCAAGGTTGTAGCATAGCCGAACATTTCAGCCAAGGGTACATCCACATGCACTATCTGCACCGCATCGCGGGCCTCGATCTCACGGATCCGTCCGCGCCGACCGTTCAAATCGTTCATCACATCGCCCAGGTGTTCCTCTGGAGCGATGATTTCCAGTTTCATGATCGGTTCGAGCAGTGTTGGATTTGACTGGCCGACCGCGTCGCGCAAGGCCATCACAGCGGCCGTGCGGAACGCCATTTCGGATGAATCCACCGGATGGGCTTCCCCGCCGGTTACATTCACATCAACATCCACCAGCGGGTAGTTACCCAGCACGCCGGTCATCAGCGCGTCGGAAAGCCCCTGCTCGATCGGCAGATGAAACACTGCCGGGATTACTTCTTTGGAAACGTTCAAATTAATCTGGTTGCCCTCGCCGCGCGGACGCGGGGAGACTTCAACCACCAGCTTGGCAAAATGACCGCGGCCGCCGATTTCACGTTCGAAGGTGAACGTACCGGTTCCGGGCTTCTGCGCGCTTTCGCGGTAGGCCACGACGGGCTTACCGGCATTCGCCCGCACCTTGAACTCACGCAGGATACGATCCTTAATGATTTCAAGATGGAGCTCACCCATACCGTTAACGATCGTCTGCCCGGTGTCCTCATTGGTTGTCACACGAAAAGTAGGATCTTCATCCATCATGGACTGGAGAGCGGCGGTCAGCGAATCACGGTCGGCCTGGGTCTTCGGTTCAATCGCCATAGCGATGACCGGTTCGGGAAATTCGATTCTCTCCAGCACAATGGGAGAGTTTTCGCAACACAGGGTGTCGCCGGTTGTAAAGTGCCTCAGCCCTGAAACCGCACCGATCTCGCCGGCGAAAAGCGTATCAACATCCTCGCGGCTGTTGGCGTGCAACCGGAGCAGGCGATTGATTTTTTCGCGTTTGTTCGTGCGCGGGTTAAAGACATTCTGGCGTTTTTCTAGTTTGCCGGAGTAAATGCGGACAAACACCAGCTTGCCGACAAACGAATCGGTAGCCATTTTGAAGGCCAGCGCGCTCAGCGGTTCAAAATCACCGGCTTCGCGGGTTTCCGTCGCCTCGGTTTTCGGATGGATCCCTTTGACCGCCGGCACATCGACCGGAGACGGCAGGTAATCGACTACGGCGTCGAGCAGCGGCTGAACCCCTTTGTTCTTCAGCGAGGAACCGCAGAGAACCGGAACCATTGCCCCGGCGATTGTGGCGCGGCGAATCGCGGCGACCAGCAGCTCCGCGGGAACATCCGAGCTTTCCATGTAGGCTTCGAGAAGCGCTTCATCCGCCTCGGCGGCTTTTTCAACCAGTGCGGCGCGCTGTTTTTCAGCGTCCGCGGCCAGTTCTTCGGGAATAGAAATTTCTTCAATGTCGCTTCCGAGGGTTTCCTCGCTGAAGCGGAACGCCTTCATCAGGATGAGGTCAATCACACCTTCAAAGGTTTCGGCAGCGCCGATCGGCAGCTGAACGGGAACGGCGGGCGCAGCCAGCTTTTCGCGGAGCTGTTCGACCACCGATTTAAAATTCGCGCCCATGCGGTCCATCTTGTTGACGAATGCGAGGCAAGGGACATTGTACTTCTTCGCCTGACGCCAAACGGTCTCAGACTGGGGTTGAACTCCCCCTACTCCACAGAAAATCCCTACGGCGCCGTCAAGCACGCGGAGGGATCGTTCAACTTCCACGGTAAAGTCCACGTGGCCGGGAGTGTCAATGATGTTGATTTGCTGTTCGCGCCAGAAACAAGTGGTGGCTGCGCTGGTGATTGTAATCCCGCGCTCCTGCTCCTGTTCCATCCAGTCCATCACCGCGGTGCCTTCATGCACCTCGCCGATTTTGTAGACGCGCCCTGTATAATAGAGAATGCGCTCGGTCGTCGTGGTCTTCCCCGCGTCGATATGAGCGATAATGCCGATGTTGCGAATCGTAGACAGACTACGGCCGCGCGCAACATCTTCCCGAGGGGAAGGCGTAGCGCCATTCGTATTTTTTCCGTCTTTTTTCACAATAGTCGTCATTTCAAATCTCAAAGAACAAGGGGTGGGACCAGCGGTCCCGAATTACCAGCGGTAATGGGCAAACGCTTTGTTTGCCTGAGCCATTTTATGCGTATCGTCACGTTTTTTGATCGCGGAGCCCTGATTGGAATACGCATCGAGCAGCTCAATTGCCAGCGCGCGGCGCATCGGCACTCCGCGCCGGGTCTTGGAATACTGAATCAACCAGCGGCAGGCCAGTGCGACTTGACGCTTCGGGCTCACTTCAATCGGAACCTGATAGGTCGCACCACCAACACGCTTGGATTTCACTTCCAGCTTCGGCTTGATGTTTTCAATCGCCCGGTTAAAGACCACCAACGGATCTTCATCCTTCAGCTTGGTCTGAACATCCTCAAGGGCACCGTACACGATGGAGGCGGCAGTTGCTTTTTTGCCGCGACCCATAATGGAGTTAATCATGTAAGCCACCAACTCGCTGTTAAAGCGGGGATCGGGGATTACCGTACGTTTTACTGCTGCGCGTCTTCTAGCCATGATTCAAAAACTTTCCTTAAGCCTTCGGTTTCTTAGCGCCGTATTTAGAGCGCCCCTGTTTACGTCCGTCCACACCGAGACAGTCCAGCGCACCACGGATAATGTGGTAGCGAACACCCGGCAAGTCCTTTACACGTCCACCACGAACCAGCACCATGCTGTGTTCCTGCAAATTGTGTCCCTCACCCGGGATGTAGGCATTGATCTCGCGACCATTCGTTAAACGAACACGTGCGATTTTACGAAGAGCCGAGTTCGGTTTCTTCGGGGTCTGGGTTTTCACCAAAAGACAAACACCACGACGCTGCGGACAAGCCGTCAACGCGGGACATTTCTTCTTCTTCTTAATCGGTACACGCGGTTTTCTAACCAGCTGATTTACTGTAGGCATAAAATATTCCTTCCACTCAAAAACGAGCGGCAGATAGTATGTTTACCCCGCTGTTCCCGCAAGCATTTCATTCGTTTTTTTCTCACTTTTTTCTGACGCCGCCGAAGAATGCATTTCAACCAAGCCTGTATTGAAAAAATTACAGCGCCGAAGCCGATCAACTTTCCCGAACTCCGGAAAAAATAGAATTCTACAAGCCCTCTTTTTTCCAATGCCCGGAAAAATCCGGAGACAAAATTCCAAGGCTTGGAACCCCGGAAGCAGTGGACCATACAGCTTTCCCAACTATTGGGAACATTATTCGCCATCAGTCTTACTCTTTCCAACCATTGGACAGCGGCGTGGCACCTCACCCCGATTTCGGGGCTCCATGCCGCAGCACAGAAAAATCAGGGCGCAAAGCGATCGCGACCACCAAATAGATTTTTGTCGGGATCAAATTCTAGATTACGGTTCTTGGGGCTCGGGGCACTTTGCAGAGACGGAAGGATGCAAAAAAAGAGCGCCCTGCAAGCAGGACGCTCTTTTGCAACCGCGAGGCGGTGCGTTAGAGGATGATCTCTGGACGGGCCGGAGCCTCTTCCTTCGCCGCCAACGGGTCGCCACCCAAGGTGTCTTCCACGCTGATCTCTTCGCCGAGCTTGACCGGGCGAATGTTCTTGTAGAGCGGGAATCCAGAACCCGCCGGAATGAGATGCCCCATAATGACGTTTTCTTTGAATCCGCGCAGCTGGTCAATTCGACCCAGCGTGGCTGCCTGCGTAAGGACACGAGTGGTGTCCTGGAAGGAGGCGGCGGAAATAAAGCTCTCGGTGGCCAGTGCGGCTTTGGTGATCCCCAGCAGCACCGGAGACGCCTCAGCAGGACGACGGCCTTCCATCATGGCGGCCGAGTTGACTTCCTGGAACTTCTGTTTCTCAACCTGTTCGCCCCAGAGGAATTCAGTGTCGCCCGGCTCGGTGATTTTCACCTTGCGGAGCATCTGGCGGACGATGACTTCGATGTGCTTGTCGTTGATTTCCACACCCTGAAGGCGGTAAACGGCCTGCACCTCGTTGACGAGATATTCCTGAAGTTCCTGCGGGCCACAGACTTCCAGCAGTTCCTGCGGAACCACGGGACCTTCTGTGAGCTGCTGGCCTTTGTGCACCATGTCGCCGCCATAGACGATGACGTGTTTACCCATCGGGATGAGGTGTTCCTCTTCCGTTCCGGTTGCAAGGTCGCGGATAATCAACTGACGTTTTCCTTTAGCGATTCCGCCGAGTTCAACGATACCGTCAATTTTAGCAATTTCGGCGGCTTCTTTCGGGCGGCGGGCTTCAACCAGCTCGGCCACACGCGGCAGACCCCCGGTAATGTCTTTCGTACGAGACTGTTTACGCGGCGTTTTGGCCAACGTTGCACCTGCGGCGATTGTATCGCCCTTCAGCACCATCACATGCGCGCCGGCCGGGATGGAGTAGTAGGCGATAGCTTTGCCCGCTTTGTCGGTGACGACGATCTGCGGGTGGAGGTCTTCTTTGTGCTCAAGCACAATCAGACCTTCAACACCGGTGGTTTCGTCTTCACCTTTCTGAACGGTAACGCCTTCGATGAAGTCGTGGAAGTCGATGACACCCACCTGTTCGGACAGAATCGGAACACTGTAGGGATCCCACGTGACGAAGGTCTGGCCGGCTTTCACACTGGCGCCGTCGTCGACGCTGATCTCGGCACCGATCACGGTGGAGTAGCGTTCGAGTTCGCGGCCTTCTTTGTCGTAGGTGACCACATGTCCGTTTTTGTTGAGGATGACGTTCTTTCCCTCTTCGGTTTTCACCGTGCGAAGGTTTTCGTAGCGGATAATGCAGCTTTCCTTGGCGCTGATTTTCGGCTGTTTAAAGACCGAGCTGGCTGTACCCCCGATATGGAAGGTACGCATGGTCAGCTGTGTTCCCGGCTCACCAATCGACTGCGCGGCGATGATACCAACCGGTTCACCCAGACGGGCTTCCACGCCGGAGGCGAGGTTGCGGCCGTAACACTTGGCGCAGACACCGCGGCGCGACTCACAAGTGAGTACACTGCGGATGCGGATGGTTTCGATGCTGACAAGCTCAATTTTCTTGGCGGCGTATTCGTCGATGATTTCGTTGGCGGCAACAATCACTTCGTTCGCGTTGTACGGATCGCAGATGTCGTCACAGGCGGTACGGCCGATGATACGCGCAGCGAGGGAGACGAGTTCGTCGTCCCCGTCGGTGATGGCGCTGACTTCAATGCCGTTGAGGGTATGGCAGTCCTCTTCCATAATGATGATGTCGTGGGCGACATCGACCAGCTTACGGGTGAGGTAACCGGAGTCCGCGGTTTTGAGCGCGGTATCGGCCAGACCTTTACGGGCACCATGCGTCGAGATGAAGTATTCGAGAACGGAGAGACCTTCGCGGAAGTTCGCGATAATCGGGCGTTCAATAATCTCACCGGACGGCTTGGCCATCAGACCACGCATACCGGCCAGCTGACGAATCTGCTGACGCGATCCACGGGCACCGGAGTCCACCATGATGAACACGGGGTTGAGGTCGCCTTTGGACTGGGCGTTTACTTCGTCGTCGTTGCGTTCCAGCGAGCTGAAGAGCTTGTTGGTCAACTTGTCGTTGGCGTCGGTCCACTGGTCAATGACCATGTTGTAGCGCTCACCATCGGTGATCAGACCTTTTTTATATTTTTCTTCAACGTCGCGGATTGCTTTGCGGGCCGCGGCGACGAGTTCCTTTTTCTCCGGCGGGATGATCATGTCGGACAGACCGATCGAGATCCCGGCGGCGGTCGCATTGGCAAACCCAAGCTCTTTGAGACGGTCTAGAACGAGAACGGTTTCATCATGGCCGGCTTTTTCATAGCAGTGCTCAATCAGACCGCCGAGAACCTTTTTGGTTACACGGTCGTTGTAGAACCCGAGACCTTGCGGCCAGACTTCGTTGAAGAAGACGCGGCCGACAGTGGTGACGATGGCGGAATGATCCTGATCGCCGAATTTGGTCTCCACCTGATGGTCGGGGTTGCGATAGCGGATACGGTCGTGCGTGCGCAGCGCCCCTTCGTCGAATGCGGTGTGCACTTCGTTGATGTCGGCGAGAAGCGGCAGACGTTCCTGCTTGGGTTCGCCCCCTGCTTTGCGCGTGGCCAGTAGATACCCCTGCGAATGGGAGGTCATGAAGTAGATTCCCAGCGCGATATCCTGCGTCGGCGTGGTGATCGGCTTTCCACTAGAGGGCGAGAAGACGTTGTTCGGAGCCAGCATCAGCGCTTTGGACTCGATCTGAGCCTCCACGGAGAGCGGCACGTGAACAGCCATCTGGTCACCGTCGAAGTCGGCGTTGTAGGCCGTACAAACGAGCGGATGCACCTGAATGGCGTTTCCTTCGATCAGCACGGGTTCGAACGACTGAATGGAAAGGCGGTGAAGGGTCGGCGCACGGTTGAGCATGACGGTGTGACCCTGGGTCACTTCGTCGAGGATGTCCCACACAACTTCTTCTTCACGTTCGATCATCTTTTTGGCGCTGCGCACGGTGTGTACAATGCCGCGCTCTTTGAGCTTGCGGATGATGAACGGTTCAAACAGTACGAGCGCCATTTTCTTCGGCAGACCGCACTGGTTGAGTTTAAGATTCGGGCCGACGACAATCACGGAACGACCGGAGTAGTCCACACGTTTACCGAGAAGGTTCTGACGGAAACGACCCTGCTTTCCTTTCAGCATGTCGCTGAGGGATTTGAGCGGGCGGTTACCGGGTCCGCTGACAGCGCGGCCGTGACGGCCGTTGTCGAACAGGGCGTCGACCGACTGCTGCAGCATCCGCTTCTCGTTGCGGATGATGACTTCCGGCGTTTTGAGCGCCAGTAGCGTTTTCAGACGGTTGTTGCGGTTAATGACGCGACGGTAGAGGTCGTTCAAGTCGGAGGTGGCGAAACGTCCACCTTCAAGCGGAACGAGCGGGCGCAGATCCGGCGGAATCACCGGCAGCACTTCAAAGGTCATCCACTCGGGACGCGAATGGCTTTTGATGAGCCCTTCGATGACTTTCATCTGCTGAACCAGCTTTTTACGGGTCATTTTGCTGCGGGTGGCCGCCAGCGCGTCTTCGAGCTCAACGAGCTTGACGGGCAGGTCGATTTTCTTGAGCAGTTCACGAACCCCTTCCGCACCGATGCGGGCGTCGAAGCTGTCTACACCGTAGTTATCGAGGGCTTCGCGGTATTCGAGCTCGGAGAGAAGCTGTTTCTCTTTGAGCGGGGTCTCGCCGGGATCAATCACAACGTAGTCATCGTAGTAGATGACGTGTTCGAGGTTGCGCATGGTCATGTCCAAAAGGAGACTCATGCGGCTGGGTGTGGCTTTAAAGAACCAGATGTGAGAAACCGGAACCGCCAGCTCAATGTGAGCCATGCGTTCGCGACGGACGCGTGAAAGGGTTACTTCCACTCCACAGCGGTCACAGATGACCCCTTTGTGTTTGATCCGTTTGTATTTTCCACATGAGCATTCCCAGTCTTTGGACGGGCCAAAGATGCGCTCACAGAACAGTCCGCCCTTTTCAGGCTTGAAGGTTCTGTAGTTGATGGTTTCGGGGTTTTTAACCTCCCCGAAGCTCCAGGAACGAATGTCTTCCGGCGAGGCGAGCTTGATGCTTGCCACATCTTTAACGGTTTCTTCTCCGCCGCCGAGTAGGTCTGCTGCGTTGCGTGTATCCACGGTATTTCTCCTGTAAAAAATTAAAGATGTCCCGGGAAGACGGCGTCTTCTTCGTCCGGCGACTTCACTTCAAAGTTCAGGCCGAGGCCCTGCAACTCTTTGATGAGCACGTTAAAGGATTCAGGACGGCCGGCATCTAGCACGTTCTCCCCTTTCACGATGGACTCATAGATCCGCGTCCGGCCTGCGAGGTCGTCACTCTTAACGGTCAGCACTTCCTGCAGAGCATATGCAGCCCCGTACGCCTCAAGCGCCCAGACTTCCATTTCCCCGAAGCGCTGTCCACCGTACTGGGCTTTACCACCCAGCGGCTGCTGAGTAACCAGCGAGTATGGACCCACGGCACGAGCATGGATTTTTTCGGTCACCAAATGATGAAGCTTGAGCATGTAGATGGTTCCAACCACCACGCGCTGTTCGAAGGCTTCGCCGGTGCGTCCGTCATAAAGCTCCGTCTTTCCGTCTTTGGAAATGCCGGCGTCTTCCATCATCTCACGGATTTCGGCTTCTGAAATTCCGTCAAAGATAGGTGTCGCAGCATGAATGCCGAGGTGCTTACAGGCCCAACCGAGATGTGTCTCGAGAACCTGACCCACGTTCATTCGGGAAGGCACCCCAAGCGGGTTCAGCACGATTTCCACCGGAGTTCCATCGGGGAGGAACGGCATATCTTCTTCTGGAAGAATGCGGGAGATCACCCCTTTGTTACCATGGCGTCCGGCCATCTTGTCACCCACAGAGAGTTTCTTCTTACAGGCGATATAAACCTTCACCTGCTTGATGATGCCCTCGTCGAGTTCTTCGCCGCTTCCGGCGCGATCCATCGACCGTTCTTTATCCGCTTTGGCTTCAGAAAACTTGTTACGGAAGTTGTCGATGATGCTCATGATTTTGATCCGAATCGGGCTCGGGTCAATTTCAATGTGCTCATAGTTGGCCGCCAGCTTGCGCAGAAGCGTTTTGGTGATTTTGCGGTTGGCCGGGATGATCACATCGCCGGTTTCCGCGTTCATCACATCCAGCGGGATTTTTTCCCCGAGCAGAATATTGGAAAGCGCTTCGGTCAGATCTTCCGTCAGCTCATGAATGGAGCCTTTGTAACGATCTTCGATGTCTTTCTGGCGCTTCTTCACATCGGCGTCGGCTTTTTTCTTGGGAGCCGCTGTTTCTTTGGTGTGTTTGTTTTTGGACGACACTTTGACGTCCATCACAATACCATGAGATCCACTGGTGGCGCGCAGCGATGTATCGCGCACGTCCGCCGCTTTTTCACCGAAAATCGCACGGAGCAGACGTTCTTCCGGCGCCAGTTCGGTTTCGACTTTCGGTGTGATCTTACCAACCAGAATATCGCCCGGTTTAATTTCCGCACCGATTTCGATGATTCCTTCGTGGTTGAGGTTCTTCAGAGCCTCTTCCCCGACGTTGGGAATATCGCGGGTGATTTCTTCCGGACCGAGTTTGGTGTCGCGGGCGCCGCATTCGAACACTTCCACGTGAATGGAGGTGTAGATGTCCTCTTTCACCAGCTTTTCGCTGATCAGGATGGCATCCTCGAAGTTGTAACCGCACCACGGCATAAAGGCCACCGTGACGTTACGGCCGAGAGCAAGCTCGCCTTGATCCGTTGCCGGACCGTCAGCCAAAACCTGGCCGGCAGTAATCTTCTGGCCTTTTTCAACAATCGGCTTCTGGTTCAGGCAGGTTCCGGCATTGGAGCGCATGAACTTGCGCAGAGAATATTCAACATAGTCCTCTTTCGCCGTTTTCTTGGTCGGCATTGCGCCGTCCTTGGAAACCACGATTTTCTCGGCGGAAACGTAAGCAATTTTACCGGCAATATCGGAGATCACCAGCACGCGGGAGTCGCGGGCAAGGCGTTCTTCAATTCCTGTTCCCACATACGGACGTTCAGAAACCATCAGCGGAACAGCCTGTCGCTGCATGTTCGATCCCATGAGTGCGCGGTTGGCATCATCGTGCTCGAGGAACGGGATGAGCCCGGCGGCGATACTCACCACCTGTTTCGGCGACACGTCCATCAGCTCCACTTCCGGGGGCTCGACTTCGATAAAGTCGCCACGGGCACGGACCATCACTCGGTCGTTCTGGAAAGAACCATCGTCGTTCAATGGCGCATTGGCCTGCGCAATCACGAATTTTTCTTCTTGATCAGCGGTGAACCATTCCACTTTGTTGCTGACTTTGCCTTTTACCACCTTGCGGTAGGGCGTGACGATAAATCCGTATTCGTTGATGCGTGCAAATGTACTGAGCGAGGAGATCAGACCGATATTCGGACCCTCAGGGGTTTCAATCGGGCAGATTCGTCCGTAGTGCGAGCTGTGTACGTCGCGAACTTCGAAACCGGCACGGTCACGGTTCAGTCCGCCCGGTCCAAGCGCCGACAAACGGCGTTTGTGTGTCAATTCTGACAGCGGGTTGGTTTGGTCCATGAACTGGCTGAGCTGCGAACGGCCGAAGAAGTCCTTGATCACTGCGGACAGTGCTTTGGGATTGATCAGCTTCTGCGAGGTCAGACGGTCGACGGTTGTGTCGAAAATGGTCATGCGCTCTTTTACAAGGCGCTGGATGCGGGCCAAACCGACGCGGCACTGCCCTTCGAGCAGTTCACCCACGGTGCGGATACGACGGCTTCCGAGATGGTCAATATCGTCGAGCATACCGTTACCCTGACGAATATCGATCAGGTGACGGATGGCTTCCACAACATCTTCTTTGTCGAGCGTCAGCGCATTGGACTTGGTACCGAGCTTCTGCTGCACTTTATAGCGGCCAACACGGCTGAGGCTAAAGCGGGTTTCGTCAAAGAAAAGACGCTTGAGCATCTGGCGGGCCGACGCGGTGGTCGGCGGGTCACCGGGACGCAGCTTCTGGTAGAGATCTTTCAGCGCTTCGTCAATGGTGCGCGTGGTGTCTTTCTGAATGGTTTTCAGGAAGAGACCTTCGTCCCAGGAGACGTTAACGACTTCGACGGATTTGTAGCCGGCGAGTTTCATGCGCTCAATCATGTCGAGCGTCAGCGCGTCGTAACGGCGGCCGATGACAGACTGCGAATCGCTGTCCACGGCGTCGTCTTTGAGCACGAGATCCGTCAATTCGGATTCATCACTGATGCGTTTGCTCAGCGAGAATTTTTCTATGTTATAGTAGAGGTCGAGGATTTCCTCGTCAGTGCCATATCCCAATGCACGCAGGAAGGTCGACGCAAGGAATTTTCTGCGGCGGCGTTTCCGGTCGAGATAGACATAAAGAAGTTCGGATGTGTCGAACTGTGTTTCCACCCAGGATCCGTGATCCGGGATAATACGGAACGAGTACAGGAGCGATCCGTTCGCATGGGTGCTGCGTTCGAAGCAGATGCCCGGGGAACGATGCAGCTGGGAGACAATCACGCGTTCAGCGCCATTGATCACGAAGCTTCCGCGCTCGGTCATCAGCGGAATTTCGCCCATAAAGAGGGTATCTTCGCGGATGTCCTCGTTTTCGCGCAGTCGGAAGGTGACGTACAGCGGTGCGGAGAAGGTTTCCCCCTCACGGACACACTCTACATACGACAAACTGGGCTCCTTGATTTCGTAACTCACAAAATCAAGCGCGATCTGACCATCGTAACTCTCAACGGGGAATGCCTCGCTAAGAACCGCCTGCAAGCCGACCTTTTTACGGCGCGACGGTGCGACCCCCTGCTGGAGAAAGTCCAGGTAGGAGTTGGTTTGAAGCTCGATCAGGTCCGGAGCTTCGATTACATCAGTCAGTTTTCCAAAGTTTTTTCTATCTGCCATTCAAATCTCCCTCAGGCTAATACTGGGACACGTCGACCTTAAACTCTTTAAAAGAAAAGACTCCAGGCACACGAATACGTCAAACGCAACAGTACCGACGGAGCATTTGCCCCGCCGGAACCGTTCGCGATTTTTCGTCGTTACTTAATTTCGACGGTAGCGCCCACGCCTTCGAGCTTTTCTTTGATCTGTTCGGCTTCTTCTTTGGAGACGCCCTCTTTGACAGCGCTCGGTGCGTTATCAACGAGTTCTTTGGCTTCTTTCAGGCCGAGGCTTGTGATTTCACGGAGCCCTTTAATGACCTGGATTTTCTGCGAACCCGGAACGGTCAATGTGACGGTGAACTCAGTCTGTTCCTCAGCGGCTTCTTCGCCACCTGCAGCGGCGCCAGCGGCAGCCACAGCAACCGGAGCAGCAGCGGAAACACCGAGACGGGTTTCGAGCGCTTCAACCAGTTTGGAAAGTTCCAGAACCGAAATAGTTTCGATCCAATCAACGAATTCAGCCATTTTGCCTTCGAGCTGCACTTCTTCTTTTACTTCTTCAGCCATTTTTCTTCCTCCTACGATGAATAGTATTCAACAATTAAAAATAAAGCGTCTTTACGCCGCCTGTTCCTTCTTCTCGCGTACGGCGTTGAGCACATACAACAAACTGCAAACTTTCTGGTTCATGACGCCGACCAACTGAGTCATCGGTGCGGCCAAGGTGCCAACCAGTATCGCCTGAAGTTCCTTTTTGCCCGGCAGTTTTGCCAGAGCAACAACATCTTCAGCTGAAAGAACCGCTCCCTCGAGCAGTCCGCCCTTGAGTACCGGTTTGTTCTTTTCAGCAGAAAACTTCTTCAAAATTTTTGCCACTTCAACCACATCGCCTTCACCGTAGACCATTGCGGTCGGACCGGTCATCGGACCCAGGTCCTCATAGATGCGGTTCAGCATGCGGTTTTTAACCACTTTAACCTGAGCATCCGCGTCACGAAGCTGCTTTTTGAATTCAGTGGTTTCAGGCATGCTCATGCCCGTGTAATCGGCCAGGATCATATAGAGTGCGCCGGAAACGTTCTCCTGCACTTCATTGAACATCGCCTGCTTTTCAGGTCTCAAATTTTTATCTTCTGTGCTCATGAGCAATGTGTCCTTGCTGGGTTAAGCTTCTACAGTTTCTTTACTGACGTTCACGTGCAGCCCCGGTCCCATCGTGGTCGCGATGGTCACGCGTTTGATGAAGATCCCTTTAGCCGAGTCCGGCTTCGCCGCCACAATCGCGTCGTACGCGGTGCGGAAGTTTTCCGCCAGCGCCTCGACAGTAAACGAACGACGTCCGAACGGCAGAATAATATTGGCGTTACGATCCATGCGGAATTCCACACGACCGGCTTTCACCTGAGTCACCGCCGTGGCCGTATCATCGGTAACGGTTCCGGTTTTCGGGTTCGGCATCAGACCGCGCGGTCCGAGAACACGGGCCACCTTGCGAACTTCTTTCATCGCATCCGGCGTGGCAACGACCACATCAAAATCCATCCAGCCGCCCTGCACTTTCGCCAACAGGTCTTCGAAGCCGACTTCCATTGCCCCTGCGCCCCGGGCGGCTTCAGCCGCATCGCCGGTGGCAAACACAATTACACGGACGTCTTTACCGGTTCCGTGCGGCAGAGCCACGGTGGAACGGATCGCCTGGTCGGATTTCGTCGGGTCGAGACCCAGACGGAAAGCCATCTCAAACGTTTCATCAAAATTCGCGGTCGGGTTGTCCTTCAAGAACTGAATGGCCTCTTCGACCGAGTACACGTTCTCTGCGGAAACCTTTTCCTTAACTGCTTTATATTTTTTTCCAGCCATGACTATTCAACCTCAATTCCCATGCTGCGGGCTGTTCCGGCAATAATCCGGCAGGCCGCATCCATGTCACTGGCGTTCAAATCCGCCTCTTTCATTTTTGCGATTTCCTCTAACTGAGCACGGGTCACTTTACCCACTTTATCGCGGTTCGGAACGCCCGATCCTTTGGCGATCGCTGCGGCTTTTTTAAGCAGCGCGGAAGCCGGCGGACTCTTGGTCACATAACTGAACGAACGATCCTGATAAACCGTAATCACGACGGGGATGATCATTCCCGCGTCCTGCTGCGTAGCGGCGTTAAACGCTTTGCAGAATTCCATGATGTTTACACCGTGCTGACCCAACGCAGGACCCACCGGCGGTGCCGGATTGGCCTTGCCGGCCGGAATCTGCAATTTGATATAACCTGTTTCTTTCTTCGCCATAAGAAAACTCCGCTTTAGGACGCTTTATCCGCCTGCCAATATTCAAGTTCCACCGGAGCCGTCCGTCCGAAAATCGACACGGAAACTTTCAGTTTCCCGCGGGCCGGATCCACTTCTTCGATCACTCCATTAAAATTAAGGAAAGGCCCGTCGGTAATCCGGACGGTTTCACCCGGCTCGAATTGAATCTTCGGCGTAACCTTTTCTTTCTTCTCTTCCACCTGGTTCAGAATGTTGTCCACCTCGTCATCGCGCAACGGCACGGGGGCTACGCCACCGATAAAACCAATCACGCTCGGGGTTTCCTGAATAAACGACCAGGTTTCCGCTATTAAATTTTTCTCATCATCATACAGCGCGACATTCGCCAGCACGTAGCCGGGGAAGAATTTGCGCTTCACCGTGGTTTTCTTACCCTGCTTCACTTCCGAGACATTCTCGGTCGGAATCAGGATCTCCCCGATGAGCTCCTCCATCTCCTCCTGCTGCACCCGACTGGAAATATTGCTCTGCACTTTCTGTTCGTGCCCGGAGAGCGTATGTAAAACAAACCATTGTTTTTTCATATTTGGTTCTCTCTCTGCGTTAACGCAGAACCGCTCTCAAAATTCCCATCAGCGTGGTGTCGCTTAAGCCGACGAACACACCAAGGATTACCACTGAAACCACAACCACCATCGTTGAACCGAGCAGCTCTCGACGAGTCGGCCAGGTACACTTCTTCAGCTCGGCTTTTACCTCGCCCAGAAACGTCTTCAGTGCACCGATCAGTTCAACAATCTTTTTCATTTTCAATACCCTCGAAGAAACTGGCAGGCCAGAAGGGAGTCGAACCCCTAACCCCCGGTTTTGGAGACCGGTGCTCTGCCAATTGAGCTACTGGCCTACACTCTTTAAATTATTTGGTTTCTCTATGTAGCGTGTGACTGCGGTCGTGAGGGCAAAACTTTTTTACTTCAAGCCGGCCCTTCGCCAATTTCTTGTTCTTCGTCGTAGTATAGTTACGACGCTTACACTCTGTGCAGGCCAATGTAATAATATCTCTCGCCATGATCTCACCCTCTTAAAGTCGCCTTCGCTTTGAGCGTGGTGCACCTGCATGGCAGATGCACCACCCCAAACATTTCGCTTTTAGCAAATTACTTGATCACTTCGGTCACGCGACCAGCACCTACGGTGCGTCCACCTTCGCGGATGGCGAAGCGCATGTGCTGCTCCATCGCGATCGGAACGATCAGCTCAACATTCATTGTAACGTTGTCACCCGGCATCACCATTTCCACACCTTCGGGAAGGGTAATGTCACCGGTCACGTCCGTTGTACGGAAGTAGAACTGCGGGCGATATCCTTTAAAGAACGGGGTATGACGTCCACCTTCTTCTTTGTTCAGGATGTAAACCTCACCAATGAAAGACGTGTGCGGGTTGATGGAACCGGGCTTCGCCAGCACCTGACCACGCTCAACTTCTTCTTTCTTGGTACCACGGAGCAGGCAGCCGACGTTGTCACCAGCCTGACCCTCATCGAGGATCTTGCGGAACATTTCAACACCCGTGCAGGTGGTTTTAACCGTGTCTTTCAGACCCACGATAGCGACTTCGTCGCCGGTGTGAACCATACCGCGTTCGATACGGCCGGTTACCACAGTACCGCGACCCTCGATGGAGAACACGTCCTCAATCGGGAGCAGGAAGGCCTGGTCGGTAATACGTTCCGGTTCCGGAACATAGCTATCAAGAGCGTCCATCAGTTCCTGGATGCAGTTGGCTTCCGGACCGGTCGGGTTTTCGATGGCCGGCAGAGCCGCACCGCGAATCACCGGAATGTCATCACCCGGGAATTCGTATTTGGAAAGCAGTTCGCGAACTTCGAGTTCCACGAGGTCGAGAAGTTCTTCGTCGTCCACGAGGTCACACTTGTTCATGAAAACAACAACACACGGCACACCAACCTGACGAGCGAGCAGGATGTGCTCACGGGTCTGGGGCATCGGTCCATCAGAAGCGGACACGCACAGAATCGCGCCGTCCATCTGAGCAGCACCGGTGATCATGTTTTTGACGTAGTCGGCATGGCCGGGGCAGTCAACGTGAGCATAATGACGGTTCACTGTTTCGTACTCAACGTGCGAGGTCGCGATGGTCATAATTTTGGATGCATCACGGCGTCCCTGGGACTCAGAAGCTTTAGCTACATCGTCATATGCGATGTACTTAGAGAGGCCCTTAGTACCCTGTACGCAGGTGATCGCTGCGGTCAGCGTAGTTTTACCATGGTCAACGTGACCGATGGTTCCGACGTTAACGTGCGGTTTTGTCCGTTCGAATTTATCTTTAGCCATGACTATTCCTCCTGATCC
>JACNKZ010000034.1 GCA_014381785.1 Kiritimatiellota bacterium | reverse complement strand
ACGTTACAGAATAATGTTTTCGCTCCGTGCTGTAACTCTGTGTGAATGGTTTCTAAGCATTTGATGAACCTCCAGAGCCGGATTTGCGTGAATTTGTGTCTGTCCGTGTTTAAAAAGGTCTCCTGACGCATTTTTTGTGTGTTTTTGTGGTTTTTCGTGGCTAAAGTCTATCTTTTGATTTTGGAGAGGATTTTGAAATGAGAATACTTTCAGGCATACAACCCTCCGGTAAGCTGCACATCGGAAATTACTTTGGAATGATGAAGCCCGCGCTCGAACTGCAGGAGCAGGGCGAGGCGTTTCTGTTTATTGCCGATTATCACGCGCTGACCAGCGTCCGTGATGCCGCCGCGCTGCGCGAGATGACCATGGATGTGGCGCTCGATTTCCTAGCCGCCGGGCTCGATCCCAATAAGACCGCCTTTTACCGCCAGAGCGATGTGCCGGAGGTGCAGGAGCTCGCATGGTTGCTGTCGGTGGTGACACCGATGGGTCTGCTTGAGCGCTGTCACTCCTACAAAGACAAGACCGCCAAGGGCATGCCCGCCACGCACGGGCTGTTCGCTTATCCGGTACTGATGGCCGCCGATATTCTTTCGGTGCAGTCGACCGTGGTTCCGGTCGGTCGTGACCAGAAGCAGCACGTGGAAGTGACCCGCGATATCGCCACCAAGTTCAACAATATGTATGGCGAGGTGTTCACCATTCCCGAACCGTCCATTCGCGACTCCGTTGCCGTGGTGCCGGGGGTTGACGGGCAGAAGATGTCGAAGTCCTACGATAATACACTTGAAATCTTCGGTGCGACCGGCCCGCTCAAAAAACGGGTGATGAAAATCGTGACCGATTCTAAAGAGATGGAGGATCCGAAAGATCCTGAAACCTGTAATGTATTCGCACTCTATAAACTGTTCGCCACCGAAGAGGAGCAGGCCGATCTGGCCGCGCGTTACCGCGCGGGCAATTTCGGCTACGGCACCGCCAAAAAAGAGCTGCTCGCCAAAATCAACGAACACTTTGAGCCGATGCGCGCCAAACGCGCTGAGCTGGAAAACAATATGGATTTTGTTAAAGAGGTTCTTGCTAAAGGTGCTGAAAAAGCGCGCGCCGAAACCCGCCGCACCCTGCAGGCCGCCCGCAAGGCCGTCGGGCTTGAGTGATTGACATGATCAGTATGATTGATATGATTAGTGCTGTTGGAGGCGAGAGATCATGAGTATTACCGTATCCGCAGTCAAAGCGCGTCAGAATTTGGGCGAATTGCTCAATATTGTTTCGATTAAGCATGAGGATGTGATTATTGAGCGTGCTGGAAAAAAGATCGCCCGATTGACCTCTGTCGAACAGGATGCCGGCACAGTCAACGAGCCGGTTGATGAACACTATGCGATCCAGCATGAAACAGAGAAAAAAAAGAAAATAGATTTTTCTGAATTCTTCGGAACCTGGGATGATGAAGAGTATCGCAAGGTCACGGAGGCCGTAAAAAGTTTGCGAACCATTGATCCGGAGATGTGGGAGTGAAGCAGGCCGTTATTGACACCAACATTTATACGGATTTGATGATTGGATATCAGTCCGTAGAGACCGTGCTGGAAGAATTCGAGCGTATCCTTCTTCCTGTAACGGTTCTCGGAGAACTGCTTTACGGATTCACATATGGATCAAGAGAAGCCGAGAATCGCATGCAGTTGGAGCGATTTCTGAGCCGGGATTTTGTGAATCTTTTTAATGTATCGAGGCCGACGGCAGAATACTATGCCCTGCTGATGACATCGCTACGCAGAAATGGAACGCCGCTGCCGACCAACGATGTGTGGATTGCGGCAGTCGCCTGTTCCGAGAAGATCCCGTTGATTAGTCGAGACAAACATTTTTTAAACATTCCCGGATTGCAGTTGATTGTTCCGGAATAATCTGGAAGCCGACGGGCTTTCAAAAACATGAAGAAAAGAACTTACATGGCTGATCTGCTCCCTAACGAAGAATACAAAGTGAACCTCGAAGTGTTCGAAGGTCCGCTCGACCTGCTGCTTTATCTCATCAAAAAGGACGAGTTGGAAATTTGTGACATTCCCATCGGGCGGATAACCACTCAGTACATGGAATATCTCGAGCTGATGAAAATCCTCAACCTCGAGATCGCTGGCGATTTTATCGTCATGGCTTCCACGCTGATGCTCATTAAGAGCCGCATGTTGCTGCCCGACGAACAGCGCGGCCCGGTGGAAGACGAGGACGAGGACGATCCGCGCTGGGATCTGGTTCGCCAGCTTGTGGAATACAAAAAATTTAAAGATGCCGCCGGGTTTCTGGAATACCTCGAAGAGGAACAGGAAAATGTCTTCAGCCGCGAGGGCGAGCACGTTGAGCTCGGCGCCCGCCCGGATATCGGTATGCAGGACGTTGGAATTTTCGACTTAATCACCGCGCTCAACGAAGCGCTCGACCGTGTGCCGGATGAAGAGTTGCAGGAAATCTTTGCCGAGCAGTTCACCGTGGGCGAAAAGGTGGATGATCTGCTTGAGCGCACCCGCAACGGCAAAACGATTTCGCTCAGCCGGTTGTTTGTCGACATGCGTTCGCGGCAGGAAATTGTTTGTGTCTTTCTGGCCGTGCTGGAGTTGATTAAGCTCAATCGTTTGACCGCCCGTCAGGACAGCCATTTTGAGGAAATTGTCATCGAACAGGTCGAAGAGAGCGAAGACGCTCCGGAGGTTGTTTTTGAAGAGGATGGTGAATTGTTATGAGTGACATCGAAAGACTTCCTGAACTGAAAGAGATCATCGGCTCGTTGCTGTTCGCGGCCAAAAAGCCGGTGACCGCCAAAGAAATCCGCAAAGCGCTGTTGGGTGCGGCCGAAAGCTACGGCGGCCCCTATGAGCAGTTTACCGCGGTGAAGGAGAAAGATATTCTTGAGGCGGTTGATGAGCTGCGCGAGTCGCTGGCTAAAAGCGCGACCGGCCTGCATGTGGCCGAAGTGGCACACGGTTTCCGTTTACAGAACAACATGTCTTGCGGACCGTGGGTGCGCACGCTGCTCGACAAAGACCGCACCACCAAGCTCTCCAAGCCCGCGCTCGAAACGTTGGCGATTATTGCCTACCGCCAACCGGTTCTCCGTTCAGAAATCGAATCGGTTCGCGGCGTATCGGTTGACCACATTCTTCGCAATCTGGTGGAGCTTCAGCTGGTCAAAGTGGTCGGACGCAGCGAGCTGCCCGGCCGCCCCTGGATGTTCGGAACCACCCAGCGCTTCCTGGAGCACTTCGGGCTGATGTGTCTCGAAGATATGCCCGGCATGGATGAGCTGAAGCGTCAGGACGATGAAAAAGTAAAAGCGGATCAAACAGAATCTTTCCCTGAAATGGAAAAAGAGTTGAACGAAAGCTCGAACGACGAAACACCCAATACAGAAGAAGACCCCGATGATGAATCATAATTCAGCAGTTGCCCTTCGAATTTTTAACTTCGGTGTTTGTTCGTTTTTGGGTACTTCTGGGTTAGTCATTTCCGACGAAGGAGGCACACGATGAGCCTGGATAAACTGAGAAAACAGATTGATAAGCTCGATGCGAAACTGATCGAACTGCTCAATGAGCGGGTCAGTGTCGCACTCGAAATCGGGAAGACCAAAAAAGAGCAGGGGGGAGAAATCTATGTTCCCTCCCGCGAAAAAGCGGTCTTTGAGCGGATCAGTCAGCTGAATGAAGGTGGACCGCTCCCCGATAAGTCGGCCCGCGCCATTTATCGCGAGATTATGTCCGCCGCGCTGGCGCTCGAGAGCAATCTGAAAATCGCTTATCTCGGCCCGCCCGCCACCTTCACGCATCAGGCCGCCCGCTCCAAGTTCGGCGCCAGCGTGGAATATCATCCCGCCGGCTCGATCGCCGATGTGTTCGCCGCCGTCGAAAACGGCAACGCCGACTACGGCGTGGTGCCGATCGAAAACTCGACCGAAGGCGCGGTGACGCACACCTTTGACCAGTTCACCGGCACCACGCTCAAAATCTGTGCCGAAATCTACCTGCCGATCTCGCTCTGTCTGATGGCCTCCGTGCCGCGCGAGAAAGTGTCCCGCATCTGCAGTAAGCAGGAGGCGCTCGGGCAGTGCCGCCGCTGGCTGAACGCCAACATGTCCGGCATCGAGTTTGAGGCGGTCAACAGCACCACACTCGCCGCCGAAATGGCATCGACGAGCGATTGCGCCGCCGTGGCCAGCAAATTCGCCGCCGAGCTCTACAACCTCGATATTCTCGCCGAGAACATTCAGGACGTTCGCGGCAACACCACCCGCTTCCTCGTGATTGGCCGCACCTGCTCCGAACCGACCGGCGAGGATAAAACCTCTATCTACTTTGGCATCAAAGACAAAGTGGGTGCGCTACACGACACGCTTGATACGCTCAAGAATAACGGCATCAACATGACCAAGATCGAGTCGCGCCCCAGTGGCGACAAGGTGTGGGAATATGTTTTCTTCGTCGACTTCGAAGGTCATGCCGACAGTCCTAACGTGAAAAAAGCTCTTGAGGAAATGGAAGAACACTGTGCCATCCTCAACGTGCTCGGTTCCTATCCGAAAGCCAGCGGGGTTTAATTTCCCAGCGATTGGAAAGACGCCCAAAACAAAGAGATTTTTTGATTTTAACAGAAGGAAACGAAGGAAAACAAAGCAGGATGGGCAGGGAAGTTGTATTTGAGAAAAGTTAATCAACAACCTTCGTTTTCCTTTGTTACCTTCTGTAAAAATACGATTCGTAACTGCTCATCCTGTCTGAAAAACATTCACTATGAAACCAAACGCATGGATTCCGAACGTGCCGGTCTATCAGCCGGGCAAGCCGATCACCGAAGTCGCCCGCGAACTCGGTTTTGATGACATTGACGAAATCATCAAAGTGGCGTCGAACGAAAACGAACTCGGCCCGTCACCCAAAGCAATTGCGGCGATGACCGCTGAGGCGGGTGAAATGCACCGCTACCCCGACGGGGGAGGGTTCTACCTCAAACAGAAGCTCTCCGAGAAACTCGGGGTAAAACCGGAAAACCTGATGCTCGGCAACGGCAGCAACGAGCTGATTGAATTTCTGGGTCATACCTATCTCGCCCCCGGCGCGACTCTCGTGATGAGCGAATGCGCGTTCGTGGTCTACCGCCTCGTCTCCGCGCTGTTTAACGCCGCAGTGATTGCCGTGCCAATGAAGGACTTCACGCACGACCTCGACGCCATGCTCGCGGCCATCACGCCGGAGACGCGTCTAGTCGCCGTTTGCAGCCCCAACAACCCGACCGGCACCATCAACACACCGGAAGCGATTGATGCCTTCATCGAAAAGCTTCCAGACCACGTGCTGGCTGTTTTTGACGAAGCCTACTTCGAGCTGATGCCGGATGAATTGAAGCCGGACCTGCTCAAGCACATCCGCGCGGGCCGTAAAAACGTGATTGTGCTGCGCACTTTCTCCAAAGCCTACGGACTGGCCGGGCTGCGCCTCGGTTACGGCATGGCGCACGCAGAGGTGATCGCCGCGCTCAACCACGTGCGTCAGCCGTTCAATGTTAACGCCATGGCGCAGGCCGCGGCGCTCGCCGCGCTCGATGACGACGAGCATATCGCCAAAACGCGCGAAACGGTTTTCCAAGGGTTGGAACTTTTTAATGAAAAACTTCCAAACATTGGAAACGGACTGGAGTTTGTGCCGTCGTGCGCCAACTTCATTCTCGTGAAGACCGGCAACGGCATGGACGTTTTTGCTGAGCTGCAGAAACGCAAAGTAATTGTCCGCCCCATGACTGGCTACGGACTGCCCGACTGGATCCGCATCACCATCGGCACGCCGGAGCAGAACGCGAAGGTTCTCGCCGCTCTGGCTGAGGTTGTTTAAGGCGTCTGGACACAGAGACTCCCCCTATGAGAAAACGATCCCACTGCCGACGCGCTTAGAATGCGCCGCAGCCGTAAAGGTGCATCATCGCCGGATAGTCTAACGGACGCAGTGTGTCTATGCGGATCCCGGTGTCAGCTCTGTTCGCCAACGCAACGATAGCCGCGGTGATCAGAATGGCAATCAGCAACGCCAGCACCAGCGGATGCTCCGCGAACCAATGAATCGGATGCAGACGAATTGAACGCACGCGTGTAAGGCTCATGCGCTGTATCCAATGCATTTCTGACGGATGCCAGTTCATCCTCTTTCACCTCCTCTCGCTTCACTCTCTATTTACCATTTTTTCCGAAAAAAAACGATTTTTCATCTACTTTTTTCCGTTCAAATAGGCGCGGCGGAGCGGCTCAGGGAAGCGTTCGATGGCGTAGCGGAGCATGGTGCGCGGCATTCGCTTGTAGCGCGGAATTAGAAAGTTTTCTTCAGCGGCGAGGTCGCGCTTGCCGACTTCGCGCAACATCCAGCCGACCGCCTTGTGCATCAGATCTTCCGGATCATTCAGCAGCAGGTCAGCGATCGCGAGCGTGTCGTCAAACTCGTTCTGCCGGATGAAGTGGAAGGTCGAAATGATGGCGATGCGCCGCTCCCACAGGCTGTTGGATTTCGCCAGCCGGGTTAGCGGCTTGCGGTCTTTTTTGAACAGATGTGCACCGACAATCTGCGCGGCGCTCACGTCGACCAGATCCCAGTTGTTGATTCTGGCGGTGTTGGCGAGATAGGCGCGGTAGAGGGGGAGGGAGGCGTCGCCCGCCTGCAACGCTGTAGCACTGCGGGCATGGCCGCGCTTGGCCTGAAGCACCAGAATGAACAGCGCGAGCATCCGCACTTCATGGATTGGCGACTGCAGCAGTTCGACGGCGTCCTCGAGCGGTGTATCGATCAGCTCTTTTGAGAGACTGCGCAGAACCGGAGCCCGGATGCCGATAAGCAGATCGCCTTCGCCGTACTGGCCCGGCCCCGTCTTGAAAAATCGCATTGACTGCGCCGCCGTCGCCTCATCGCCCAGTTTCTTAAGCCGGCTCTCGATCTTTTGCGCTGTGGTCATAGGATAATTTTAACCGCTAACCGCCTTCGCTCACAAGCTTCGGCGCGTCAAGATGAACGCGAATAAACGCGAATTTTGACAGGATGTTGGGCAGGGCATATAATCCAGCCAGCTTCTGGAGAAACGGAGGTCTGATTATGGCACCGACGGAAACCGCGTCTTCCCGCCCGGCGCACCCTCATGAGTGGCCGGCTTGGCATGCGACTCTCGCAGAGTACAAACAGGCCAGCACATGGAAAGGTAGCTGGCAGCTGATCAATACCGCACTGCCGTATTTTGCACTCTGGTACCTGATGTTCCTGTCCATTCGGCGCGACAATCCGTATGGGCTCACCCTGATGTTGGCGGTGCTTGCTTCCGCCTTTCTCGTCCGGCTGTTTATTCTGTTTCACGATTGTGTCCACGGCTCGCTTTTTCCGCAGAAGAGGGCGAACACCGTTGTCGGCACGGTGCTCGGATTGCTGGTATTTACTCCGTTTGAAGATTGGCGGCTCAGCCATCTCCGGCATCACGCCAGCTATGCCAACCTCGACACCCGCGGATTCGGCGACATCTGGACGCTCACTCAAACCGAGTATGATCAATCATCAAAAGGCATGCGGCGCGCCTACCGGATTTACCGTCACCCCGTCGTGCTGTTCGGGCTGGGTGCGCTGATCGCCTTCATTTTTCGCTATCGTCTGCCATCCAAAAAAGTGAGCCGCAAAGAATGGGCGAGCGTCATCTTCACGAACCTGGCCCTAGCGCTTATCATTATCCTTGCCTGTCAGACCCTCGGTTGGCGTACCTATGTGCTCATTCAGCTACCGCTCGTTTGGATGGCCGGAGCCGCCGGCATTTTCCTCTTCTACGTGCAACATCAGTTCAAAGGGGTCTACTGGGCGCGCCGCGAGGAGTGGGACGCTACGAAGGCCGCCATGGCCGGCAGCTCATTTTACAACCTGCCACCCGTACTGCGCTGGCTCTCCGGCAACATCGGCTATCACCACGTCCATCATCTGGGCCCCCGCATCCCCAACTATCGGCTCAAGCCGTGCTGCGACGCCATCCCCGCTCTGCGGGATAAACCGCCCCTCACCATCCGCCAAAGCCTCGCCGCCATCCGCTTGCACATCTGGGACGAACAGAACCATCAACTCACCGGATTCAGGCGCTGAGGCGAGAGAACGGCGCAAAGACACGCAGGCGTGAGACACAGCCCCTCCACTTCTCGGAAAACCTCCACTTCGCTACCCCGCGACCTTCGGTTAACCTCTTAGTAACTAAAAAGATACCAAGCACCGTTGTTGATTCGTTTGAGTTGTGGCGGCACGCTGTTTGCGGATATCATGAAAGCCATCCATATGAATAATAGAGCAATCACAATGGCCACAAGTAGAGACACTAACGCCGAATGCTGCTGAAGCCAGTGAGCGGGATACACAGGAGCCTTATGCACATGCAACATATGCATATCACCCGTCCCCGGCCTGTCTGACAGGTGTAATTTCATCCTTCTCACCTCCCCACTCTTCACTTTTCTTATACCATTTTTGGCGGGAAGAAACAATTTTTCAGCAGATGTTTTGCCGGGTTTCCCGGCTTTTCGGCGCCCGGTTTGGGGCGGGCATTGCGAAGAGCGAAGACGGAACACTCTAAGGGCAGGGCGCGGGGGTTCCAAAATAATTGGCTGACCTCTTTCCCGGCCCCTTTTCCACCTTAAACCCTTTTTCGTTTTCTATAGTCGAACTTTATCCAAGGAAGCGATTGTTGATAAAGCGGCGAACGCCACCGATGACAAAGCTGGCGACCCCGAACAAGGCAATCGTTGATGGTTCCGGGATCACAGGGTCGCTCCCGTAATCTAGTAATCCTTGATCTTCCAACCATTGGAAAATCTGCGCCCATCACGCCTGTGGCGTGATGATTCTGCGTGATCTGCGGATAAATATTCCAAGCATTGGAAAAACTCTGCGGTCTTTGCGCCTCTGCGTGGAATCTTCTCCTAGATTCTGGAAGGAGTCTCAATTCCTAATAAAGAAAGACCATTCTTCAGAACCGACGCAGTCAATTCGCAGAGACGGATGCGGCTTTCGCGCGGGCCTTCGTCGGCCTTCAGGAACGGGACGTTCTGGTAGAAGGAGCTGTAGGCCTGGCTCAGGTCGTAGAGGTAGTCGGCCATGACGCTCGGACGATGCAGTTTGGCGGCCATTTCGACGGCGGCGGCGTAGCGGGTGATTTTCAAGGCCAGACGGCGTTCCTGTTCTTCGGTCAATTTGATTGGGAATTCGTCGGGGTTAATGTCGGGGAACTTGGCGGCGTATTTGTCGCGCACGGAGGCGATGCGCGCGTAAGCGTATTGAAGGTAGGGCGCAGAGTTGCCGTCCATGGCTAATGCTTTTTCCCAAGTGAAGGTGACGAGGCTTTGCGGGTTTTGGCTGAGGTCGGTGTATTTAATGGCGCCGATACCGACGGCGCGGGCGACTTCGCGCTGCTGCGCTTCGTCCATGTCGGGGCTGGAGGTTTTAACCACTTCCAGAGCGCGGGCTTCGGCTTCGTCGAGCAGCGCTTCGAGTTTGATGACGTTGCCTTCGCGGGTGGAGAAGGTGGCTTCGGGCAGGCGCATGAGGCCGAAGTAGATGTGGGTGAGCTGGGTTTCGATGCCGAGCTTTTTGCAGATGTGGAAGAACTGTTTGAAATGCAGCTGCTGGCGGTCGTCGGTGACATAGATGATTTCAGCCGGGGCGAACTCTTCGGTGCGCGAAATGACGGTGGCGACATCGGTGGTGGTGTAGTTGAAGCCGCCGTCGGATTTGCGGACGATGGCGACGGCGAGGCCGTCGTCTTCGAGGTTGCAGATG
>JACNKZ010000050.1 GCA_014381785.1 Kiritimatiellota bacterium | reverse complement strand
TAGGAAGAGGGTCTTAGCTGTTGGGTGCGTATAATTGGGTGTCTTTTTTTTGAGTCGGGATCCGCCCGCCTGTAACGCTGCAGCACTGTGGGCAGATGATTCCTGCTCCGAGACCGAGGGTCTCGGCTACAACCTTCCCAACCCCATTGATTTAAAAATGATTTGAACCACTACGTTATTTTCTCCGAAAATTATCCGTCGCTATCGCTCGGGGCTGTCCATGATTTTGTAAAAAGCCTTCCCTCTCATGCTCATTCGCAATGAAGAGGCCTTTGCGACACACTTCCGAGAAGAGCCGGAAAAATCAGGCCAGGCGGTTGGTGGAGGTGAATTCCACGCCGTATTTGCGCGAGATGAGGTTGGCGGCGATGCGGCCGGACTCGTAGATGGTGGGTAGACCGCTTCCCGGGTGGGTGCCGCCGCCCGTGAGATAGCAGTTATCCACCTCTTCAAATTTATTGCGTGGACGCAGGTGAATCATCTGATCCCAGCTATGGGCGAGATTGAAGGTGGCGCCGGCGTAGACATTCAGCTCGTCGCGCCAGTCGGCGGGGGTCATCACTTTTTCCTCCACGATGTGCTCGCGCAGATTTTCCATGCCGCCGCGCGCTTCCATGATGTCGAGCACGGTTTCGCGGAAGGCGGTCTTCTTTTCCTTCCAGTCGATGCCGGCGCGCAGGTTGGGCATGGGCACCAGAACGTAGACGGCGGAGTGACCCTCCGGCGCGAGGGTGGGATCGGTGATCGACGCGTTGCGCACATAGACCGACAGATCGCTGTCCGGTTCGCGCAGATGGAAAATGTCGTCCACATTCTTGCGGTAGTCTTTGGCGAAAAAGACGGTGTGGTGGGGCAGGTCGTATTGTTTGTCGAGTCCCATATAGAGCATGAACGTTGAGCAGGAGAATTTTTTCTTCTCCAGGTTGGCGGGGCTGTATTTTTTCAGCACGCCCGGCGCGAACAGGGTGGAGGCCGCGTAGGCGAAGTCGGCATTGATGATGACTTCGTCGCTTTCAATCTGTTCGCCGTTTTCGAGCTCCACACCGCAGGCCGCGCCGTCGCGCACGAGGATTTGTTTGACCGGCGAGCTGAGGTGGATCTCCGCGCCGTTGGCGCGGGCGGTATCGGCCATCGTGTCTGAAATGCGGCTAAGCCCGCCGATCGGGTGATAGATTCCGAAGGCGTGTTCGATGTAGGGGATGATGGCGAACAGGCCGGGGCACTCCCACGGGGACATGCCCAGATATTTCGCCTGGAAGGTGAAGGAGAGCGCCAGCTTCTCTTCGCCGAAGGTTTTCACCATGATGTCATAGAGACTTTTGCCGATAGCCAGATGTGGCACCGCCTTGATCAGGTGCGGGGAGAGAAAGGATCGCCAGGTGTGGTACGACTTTTGGAGACAGGGATAGAGCGCATCGAAGCGTTTTTTCTCGCGCTCGAAAAAGGTGGCGTATGCCTCCTCATGACCGGGGAAGACGCGGGCGATCTCGTCCTTCATTTTTTCTATATCGTGGGTTGGTTCGATGTAGTCCTCCTCAAACTGAAGGCGGTACATCGGTTTCAACTCGCGCATGTCCATGACTTCATCACAGTCGGCACCGGCTTCTTCAAACACCTCGTCGAGGATGGGTTTGAGCATCAGAAAGGTCGGGCCGATATCAAACGTGTAGGGACCAAGCTGAAAAGCGCCGTTGCGTCCGCCGACCCGGTCCTGTGCCTCGAAAACCGAAACCCGGAATCCCCGTTTCGCCAGAATCATGGCTGCGGTCAGGCCTCCCGGCCCGGCGCCGATAATTGCGATATGTTTGCCGCTCATAAATAAACTCCCGCTTAGGGAAGCGACCCTACGGCTTATTTAGACAAAAAAGAAGTCTCTTTTTAAGCCCATGTCGGGTAGGGTGCGGGCATGTTCAGCCGCTTATTTGTCAGTCTAAACAACCTGCTCACCCGCCTGCGCCGGATCAAGGTGTCGCCGGAAAACCTTCTATTGCTTGTCCCGCGCTGTCTGCAGAGAACCGGCTGTGCGCAGACGCTGGGCGAGATCATCGACGACTGCAACGCCTGTGGACAATGCGGTGTTACCGATCTGCTGGCCATCCGCGACGAATTCGGGATCCACTGTTCTATGGCCGCCGGCGGACGCGAGGCGCTGGCGTTCGTGCGCGACCCCAAGATTAAAGCGGTGGTCGCCGTCGCCTGCGAAAAAGAACTCGCGCAGGGCATTCTGGCCGTTTTTCCAATGCCGGTTCTCGGTGTGCTGAACATTCAGACCAATGGTCCCTGCCGCAACACGCAGATCAACCCCGATCTCGTCCGCGAAGCCGTCCGCTCCATGCTTAAGGACTAATCGCCGGCAAAGAAGCGGTAGATGCGCTTCATTGCATCCAGCGAGATGTTCATGGGCGGGTAGGACGCTTTGAAATCAAATCGGGTGGAGCGGGTTAACACGCTTCGATGGTGGCTGAATTCGTCAAACCCGGCTTTGCCGTGCGCGGCGCCCCAGCCGCTGGCGCCCCGCCCGCCGAACGGCAGTTCTTTCGGGATCAGCTGGCTGACGGTGTCGTTGATACAAACTCCGCCGGACGGAATTGCGTCGATCAGTTTCTGCTGTCGGGTTTTATCGTTGGTAAACAGGTAGAGCGCGAGCGGCGCGGAGCGGGGGCGGCAGAAGGCGATGACGTCCTGTTCGCTGTCGTACGGAAGTACGGGCAGCAGCGGGCCGAAAATTTCCTCCTGCATGATCGCGCTGTCGCGCGGCGGGTCGAGGATGAGCGTTGGGGCGATATAGAGATCGTCGGCATCGCGGACGCAGTCCGGGGCCAGGGCAACGAGCCGGTCGAAGTGGTGCCGGTTGACGATGCGTCCGAAGTCCGGGCTCTGCTGCGGGTCATCGCCGTAAAACGTCGCGATGGTTTTTTCCAAGGTTCGGAAAAATTCGTCAAACCGGTTGCGCGGCACCCATACGTGGTCGGGGGCGACGCACAATTGACCGGTGTTCATAAAGCGTCCGCGCACAATGCGCCGCGCGGCGACGGCCATGTCGGCATCCTCGCAGACGATGGCCGGGTTTTTTCCACCGAGCTCCAGCGTGGTGGGGATCAGTTTTTTCGCGGCGGCGGCGGCGACCTTGCGGCCGATCTCGGTTCCACCGGTAAAAAAGATATGGTCGAACGGTTTCTCTAAAAGCAGTTCGGCGGTTTCGCGCCCGCCCTCCAGTAACTGAACAACGGTCGAGTCGAAGGTCCCTTCAATCATTTTTTTGAGCACCGCCGAGGTGTGTGGCGTCAGCTCTGAGGGTTTGAGGACGGCGCAATTGCCGGCGGCGAGCGCGGCGACCAGCGGGGAGAGCACGAGCTGCGCGGGATAGTTCCACGGTCCGATGATTAGCACGACGCCTTTGGGCTCGGGCGTAACCCGCGCGCGTCCGGGCCGGACACCCGCCGGGGCGGGCGCGCGTTTCGCGCGGCTCCAGCGGCGCAGGTTTTTGAGCGCGTGGCGGATTTCGCTCTGCGCATAGCCGGTTTCGGAGGTGTAGGCATCGAGGGGTGATTTGTGCAGATCGGCATAGAGCGCGTCGTGCAGATCGGTTTCGTGCTGTTCGAGCGCGCGGAACAGTTTGCGAAGCTGCTCTTGCCGAAAAGAAAGGCTCCGCGTGGTACCGCTCTCGAAAAAGCTTCGCATGCGATCCATCTGGAATTGCTCGTTCATCAGGCTTGGCGTCATGCTCGGGCATGTCTAAACTTCCGTCAAGCGACTATGCAAAAGGCTTTACCATTTTTTTTCGTGCTTTGGGTACTGGCGGTGCCAGCGGGCGCAGAGGAGCAGCTGTTTCAGCAGGCAGAACGCTCCTTTAATCAAATGATCCATGCAGGGATGGATAACGCAACGGGCGAGTTGATTGATGCGGCGGAAAAAGATGTGAAGGCCGCGCTGCGGGCTGACGCATCGCCTGCCGAGTGCGAGGCGATGCTGGCAACGGTTTACGGCTTTGAGTTAACCCGGCATTCATGGAAGGCCGTCTGGCTTGGGCCGAAAATTGACAAGCTCTACCGCTCCGCGATGCGTAAAAATCCCGACAGCGCCCGCATCCATTATCTGGCCGGGACGGGATTCATGAATGCCCCATTGAGATTTCGTGATCTAGAGGAAGAGAAACAGATCCTCTTGCGGGCCGACGAGCTGTTTGCTGCAGCGGGCGACCGGATCGGCGGCGCAAAAACATGTTTGAAGCTGGGCGACCTGATGGCGGAACAAAATGACAGCGAAGCGGCAAAACAGTATTACCTGCGCGCGTTGGAACTGCAACCCGACTTCGCGCCGGCGCAGCGCAGATTGGAGACACAATGAATCCTGAAAAAAGAGTGGCTATTGTCGGTTCCGGGCTGGGGGGAATTTCTGCCGCGATTTCATTGCGGCAGGAGGGCTACGAGGTCGACCTCTATGAAAAGAACAGCCGGATCGGCGGCAAGCTCAATCTGCTGGAGGCGCAGGGCTACACCTTTGACATGGGCCCGTCCATTCTGACCCTGCCGCACCTCTTCGCGCGGCTCTTTGAGCGCTCCGGAAAAAGCATGGCCGACTACATCCCGATCCGCACCGTCCGGCCGCACTGGCGCAACTTCTTTGAGGACGGCACCGTGATTAATCTGTTCCCCGAGCCGGAGAAAATGGCGGAAGAGGCCGAGCGGGTCGCGCCGGGGTCCGCGAAAGAGGTGGAGGATTTTCTGGTCTATGCGGCGCAGCAGTATGATCTGGTCGACGCCGGCTATTTTGAAGCCGGGCTCGATACCGTCCGTGACTTTCAGCGCTTTTACGGACTGTGGCAGTTTATGCAGTTTGACATGGTCCACTCCATGCATGGCGGTGTTGCCAAACGCATCAGCGATCCGCGCCTATGCAATGTCTTCGACTTCTTTATCAAATACGTCGGCTCATCCGCCTACGACGCGCCCGGTTTTATGAACTGTATGCCGACCATTCAGTTCCGGCACGACCTGTGGTATGTCGACGGCGGCATGTACGGCATCGCGCGCGGACTCGGGAAACTGATGGACGAGCTCGGCATCCGCGTGCACCTCAACAGTGAAGTCATACGGATTGAAAAATCGCTCGGGCGCGTTAGCGGGCTGGAGCTTGCAGATAGAACAAAAATCCGCGCGGACATCGTGGTGTCGAACATGGAAGTCATCCCGGCTTATCGCAACCTGCTCGGCGAGACGGGGCGGTATTTCCGAGCCTTGGAAAAACGGTTGGAACCGGCCTGTTCCGGTCTGGTGCTCGATCTGGGTCTCGACTGCAAATATGAGCAGCTCGCCCACCACAACTTTTTCTTCTCCGGCAATCAGAAAGAACATTTCAAAAGTGTCTTCCGCAAAAAGGAAATCCCGCACGACCCCACCATCTATCTGGTCGCCGCTTCGCGCACCGATCCGACCGTCGCGCCGGACGGGTGCGACTGCCTGAAGATTCTGCCGCACATCCCATACATCAACGAAAAGAACCCCTGTACGCGTGAAGATTACCTCGCGCTCAAGGAGCGCCTCCTGGACAAGCTCGAACGCATGGGACTGACCGATCTGCGCAAGCACATTGTTTTTGAGCACGTCTGGACACCGTTCGACATTCAAAAAAATTATTACTCGAACGGCGGCTCCATCTACGGCGTGGTTTCCAATCGTTGGAAAAACCTCGCCTTCAAAGGGCCCAAGCAGAGTCCGCTCTACGAAAATCTCTTCTTCACTGGCGGCTCGGTGAATCCCGGCGGCGGCATGCCGATGGTGGTGCTGTGCGGACAGAATGTTGCCAAAAAGGTTGTCGAATGGGACCGGAGCTGATCATCTGGATTGTGCATCTTTTCGGCCTGCTGGCCGGAGGGTACCTGTTGCGGGCTCTGCCGCGCTGCGCGGCGGACAGCCGGCGGACCCCGGTCTCTATCATTATTCCCGCGCGCGACGAGGAGCGGAATCTGCCGACTCTGCTCGAATCGCTTACGCGACAGACACCTTCTCCCGAAGAAATCATTGTGGTCGACGACGGCTCGACCGACCGCACCGCCGAAATCGCCCGCGCCGCCGGCGCGCGGGTGATCGCCTCCGCCCCGCTGCCCGACGGATGGCGCGGCAAGGCCTGGGCCTGTCAACAGGGGGCGGACGCCGCCGTCCATGACACGCTGATTTTCATGGATGCCGACACCCGCTTCGAACCCGACGGTCTGCAGGCGGTCTGCAGCGACTTTGCCAATCAGCCCGGCGCGCTTTCGCTGGCCGCTTTCCAAACATTGGAAAAACCGGCCGAACAGCTTTCCGCCTTTTTTGTCTGGGTGATGACCGCGGCGAGCGAACTGTTCGGCCCGTTCCTGATGGTATCGAAAATGGATTATGAAAAAGCCGGCGGGCATGCCGCGGTGAAAAATAAGGTGCTGGAAAATGTTCATCTGGCGGCTGCGTTCCGTAACGCGGGGATTTCTGTGCGCTCGTTGAGCGGAGAGGGGACGCTTGCCATCCGCATGTATCCCGGCGGGCTGCGCGAACTTTCCAATGGTTGGAAAAAAGCCTTCGCCACCGGCGCGGGGCAGACCCCGCCGCTGCGCATGGCCGGTATCATTTTCTGGCTCAGCACCGCCGCCGGAGCGGCGGTCATGCTTCCGGCTTCGACAGTCACCGGCGCCTCTTTAACGCTGTGGGGGTCACTCTATGCCGCGTTCGCCGGCTTGCTCTTCGTGCAGCTGCGGCGGCTCGGACAGTTTCGTTTATGGACCGCGCTGCTCTATCCGGTGGCGCTGGTTTTCTTTTTCGCGCTCTTCGCGCAGTCGGCGTCTCAGAAAAAGCAGAGTTGGAAAGGAAGAACCTATGTTGATTGAATTTTCAACCGTGGCTCTGATTTTCATTAATATTTTTGCATGGGCGTTGTTTCATATTGGTTTGGCGGCACTGGCCACCGCGCTTCCGCTGCGGCGTTTTCCGCCGGACGGATGGATCTGCCGCGAGCGGCACTTCGAAAAAAAAGGGCGGATTTATGAAACGCTGTTCGCTGTGCGCCGCTGGAAGGGGTTGCTTCCCGAAGGGGCGGACATTCTGGGAGCGGGGTTTAGAAAGGGACGACTGGAGAGCCGTGATCCCGATTATCTGCGAGAGTTCTATCTGGAAACCTGCCGCTCCGAAATCTGCCACTGGTGGGTCTGGCTGTGCGGCTGGATCTTTTTTCTGTGGAATCCGCTTTGGGCCGGATGGGTGATGGTGATTTACGCAACGGCCGTCAATTTCCCCTGCATCATCGCCCAGCGCTATAATCGCGCGCGGTTTAAAAAATGTTCCGGGCTTTGGGCGAATTCAAATTAGAGCCGCAGGTTTTTCGGGTTTGTCTGAGACTGTTGGCTGAATTATTTTTTGACCGGATAACAGGATGAGCTGGATAGTATTAATCCCGTTGATCCAACCCTTGTACAACCCAGTGATGATTCGTTTTGATTTACTGGATTCTTATCCGGAGCATCCTGTTATCCGGTCTGAATAAAAAACAGGAATCAGTGGATGTGGAGGTCGTCGGGCAGGTCTTCTTTTTTGATGAAGAGTAGCGGGAAGACGATATCGCTCAGGCAGCAGGGAATCCAGACGGCGACAAACAGGAAGAGTGTAATGCTGATGCCTTCGAACAGACTGAAGCTTCCGGCCTGCGCGCGCAGAATGTGGAACAGCGATGCGGCCATGCTCAGCAGGACGTGTCCGGCGTGCGGGAAGTAGGTTTTCGGCTGCCAGTAGGCGAAGCCGATGCCGAACAGCGCGGCGAAATTAATAATATACGGCATTTCAATGATGCCGATGTGAGCGTGAGCGTGATCCATGCCGAGCAGGATTTCGCCCCAGTAGGGAATCAGGCAGTCGCTCAGCGTGGCGATGCCGATGGAGCCGACGTAGCCGACCGCAATTACGGCCACCCATCTCACCTGAGAGTGTTTTGATTTGGCTTTGTAGTTGCGGAAGATGGTCGCGGTTACCATGGCGCTGAGCACCACATGCATCGGGTGGGTGAATTCAAACCAGTCGGCCGCGCGATCGGTGGTGAGGAAGTCCGGCGCAAAGCGCCGCAGGAGCATAATCAGCGCCACGCTGCCGAGTGCGCCGAGCAGCGTGAAGGGCCCGTGGTGTTTCAATTCCTTTAGAACCAGTGAACTCATGCAGGCACTTGTAGCAGAGCCACGCGTTTAGAGCAAGCGGGGGTTCCGGGGCGCTGGGAACTGGGAGCTAGGAACTGGGAGTTAGGAACTGGGAACTGCGAACTCTGAACTGATAACTGCGAACTATGAACCAGGAACTTTTTAACCCCAGATACCTTCGACGGTCAGTTTGACCGGTTCAATCTCGCCGTTGTCCCGGAAGTGGATTCGTGCGAGTGAGGAAAGAGGGAAAGAGGGGTCAGCCCGTGATTTGTAGCATTTTTTGGTTGTCTGCCGATGTGCCTGCGACTATGTTTTTCGTATGCCCAGAGCGATACGACATGAATATGCGGGCGCGGTCTATCATGTGATGTGCCGCGGGAATAACGGGCAGTCGATTTTTGAACCCGCTCGGCTTTTTGATTGCACTGCGAAAATCGAGCCTTCCGAGGGGAAAGGTCAGCGGTTGTTTCTTTCCACACTGGAAGAGGGTTGTCAGCAGACCGGCTGGCGGATTCATGCCTATGTGCTGATGAGCAATCACTATCATTTGCTGCTTGAGACCCCGGAGGCAAATCTGGTGGCGGGGATGAAGTGGTTTCAGGGGACATACACTCAACGCTTCAATGCTATGTTCAAGTGTCGGGGGCACCTGTTTCAGGGGCGTTATAAAGCCCTGCCGATCGAAGGCGATGCGTCGTATTTTTGTGCTGTCGGCAACTATATCCATCTCAACCCATTTCGGGCCGGAATTGCCGGAATCGGTTTTGAGACTTCTTTGGAGGCGTATCGGTGGAGCAGTTATCCGGCGTATGCCGGGCGGTGTCGTACCTTTCCGGCCTGGCTGGAGCACGACCGGTTATTGAGTTCCTGCGGGCTGGATCCTGAACTTCCGAAAAGCCGGACAGCGTATCGCGCATTGTTGAATCGTCGAATGAGGGGCGAAACAGGCGGCGATGCGGTCGATGAGCTGGTTGAAGAGCAGTTGAAACGGGGTTGGTTTATCGGTGGTGAAACCTTTCGGAGGTGGTTGGCCGAGCAACTGCCGGGGTCGTCGGATAACTTGCGGGGAGAACAGCGAAGAGCACATGATGAAGCAGAGGCGGAACGGTTGCTGAAGGAAGCCTTGCAGCTTTTGAGTATAGGGGAAGATGAGTTGCTGGGATTCAAAAAAACTCATCCAGTAAAGGAAGCGGTGGCATGGCTGATCAAAAAGAATACCACCGTTGAAGTGGTTTGGGTGGCTTCCCGCCTTAACATGGGACATCGAACCGGTGCGTCCCGGGCCATATCGCGATTTGATCGAACAGCAGATTTTGAACAATGTGCCTTGAAGCAAAAAATGCTACAAATCACGGGCTGACCCTTCTCCCTATCCATTCCGCAATTTTAGAAAATTTTTAATAATACAGTATGAGGAGTTGAACATGAAAGAATTAAGTTTTTTAGGAAAATTTGCTCAAGGGTGGGTGAGACAAAACGAAGGCAGGATGGGGTTTAATCGCGGTTTCGGAGGATTTCTCCTGTTGGTTTCTGTTTTTCATTTTATCACGTTAAGTTTTACTTTTGCGGTTACGAATTTGTTGCTTTCTATGCTTTTCTTTATATCATCAGGGTTTGTTGAGTTTATTTGTTATGAAAGAGAAAGAGAAAGAGAAAAAGGTCTGAACCGGGCACATAGGTAACAGATACACCGGGTACATAGGTAACACTTTA
>JACNKZ010000045.1 GCA_014381785.1 Kiritimatiellota bacterium | reverse complement strand
GAGGTTAAAATATCAGGACGAGATGGGGCGAGAGATAGGAGTGGGATAAGCAGGTAATCAGATAAAGACCAAACGACACAAGTTTACCATACCATCAGCAAGAGATTTCAAAACCAAATTAAGCAAAAACGCCTTATTATTAGCGTTTTTAACCTGAAAAAGTTTTGGTCAAGATGCTTTGATAAGCCAGGAGCCTTTGACCTGCCGGAGGGGCTGGGTGTCGTCGTCGAATTTGACCCAATACATGTCGGCATCGGGCTCAGGAATGACGAATTAGGCGGCCTGAACCCTTTCGACTTTCGATTATCATCCTGACCCCTGTCTCTATTTTATCGATGAGAATGGATCGTTTGAATTGCCTTAATAAAATCGCATTCTTCAACAACCAACTCTTTTAAAGCATCATCAGACACATCTTGTTCGATTAGGTCATTAACATTCGCTAGTCTTCGGAGGCAATTGTAAGCGGCCTCTCGCACAGTGAATGCGATGTCTGCACCGGAAAATCCGTCAAGCTGAGCCGCCATTTGGTTTTTGTCAATCGAGCTACTTAGAGGCATGGATCGTGTTTTGATTTCAAAAATCTTTCTGCATCCAGCAGGCGTCGGGTGCCGAACCTCCAGGGTGTAGTCAAAGCGGCCTGGACGCATTATGGCTTCATCCAAAAGCTCTGGTCGGTTAGTAGAGGCGATTACACAAACATTCTCATATGTCTCCATGCCGTCCATAAGTGTGAGTAACTGGTTAACGAACATCGCGCCATGTCGATTAGATTCGCTACTGGAGCGCGTCTGAGCAATTGCATCTATCTCGTCAAAGAAAATTACCGAGGGGGCTTTCTCTCTTGCCGTATCAAATATCGCCCTGAGGTTTTCTTCTGATTCACCAAGCCACTTGCTAAACAATTCCGGACCACGTATAGAGATAAAGTGGGCATTGATATCATTGGCAATTGCTTTTGCAATCATGGTCTTTCCACACCCCGGCGGGCCATAAAGAAGAACGCCTTTATGTGGTGCAATAGCCAAGTGCTCGAAGACTTTGGGATGACGCAGGGGCAATTCTATGACTTCTCTAATTTTATCAACTATATCCTCAACCCCCCCGATGTCATCGAAAGAGATGTTGGGGATGCAACGTTCTTTTGAGCTTGATGAACTAGCTGCATCATCCAGGTCAGAATCGCCACACGAGAGTCCAGTATTTAGTTTTGGCCTAATCGATACTGGTCTTTTTTGAATGGTGCTGCCTTCATATGTTTCTTCGTATTCAACAATCCAAGAGGAGCTATTTTCTAAAGGGATGGAGTCCGGAAGGCGATCTACTCCTTTCTGAACAGCAACTGGGTCAAAATAAGGGCATTGGTCTATATACCTATCAGAGGCTTCTTTCTCCAATATGGTTTTTATTCTATTTTTGTCTATTAACCATTCTGATTGGTTTTCACTGAACCTTCCGACCCTGAACCAATAGTATGCATAGTTGTCGTTTAGCTGATATGCACTATGCGGTAACCTTGGGTCGATTTTTTTTCCCAAACGAATACAACCCCACCCTGGGTCACCGGCGGGTTGGCAAAAATCTTCCGGAAAAATGGAGGCTTCCTTCTGGTCTGCGCAAGAAAAAACCATTAGAGCCGATTGTAAAGAGCCTGCGTCTGCAAGTTTATCGCCGATGTATAGCTGAGTTCCTTTCCAGCCCTTAGAAAATGCATATAGCTCTTCCAGTTGGCGATGCTTTAGAAGCAACTCTTCAGGCTCTACCGATAAAACATATGAGTCCTCCTTTGATAATGGTTCTTCAAACGCGCTGAATTTTCGAGCCATGGCCAAGGCCTTTGGAAGATAGCTAGAGGATGTCTGCGGTATAATCAATTTGATATTTTTACTCATGAGCTCTGGATAAAATTATTCATACTTTTTGTTTATAGCGCTTAAAATAGTCTCTCGGGTATGATCCGTTAGACGTTTAAGGCCGTAGAGATTTAAAATGGCTCGACAATGCTCTTCACTCCCAACAACAAGCTTTTCCTCTGTGAGAATCAAATTTGACGCAGCCTTGAGTTCAACAAGCGGAATTTCATCGATGGTTCTGTCGCCCAGCGTCCTGAGTCGTGGAGTCGAGTTCTCCGGTAAACGCACTATTGAATACAACAGCCCGCCTGAGCCCAACTCGTCATCTTTAATAACACCCAAATTATCAATGGCATGCTGTAGAGCTCGGTTCATTAAACGTTTCAGATCCTTGCCCATCCGTTTTATTCCAGAGAGCCGGAGATAAATATCATATGCCCGTTTAGCAACAACAGGCCCTTCAACCTTAATTATTTCAAGTAGGCCTTTTGAAACAAACCTGTGGTTTGTATTTCTGGGATCGGGGAATGGTTCGCCATCAAACATTTCATATTGTTCAATATTATGTGCCAAGGGATTTATCTCTATTAAGAGCTCTGATTGCTGAGTCTCTTCGTCACTCTCGATGTCATTCCAAACATTATCTTCCGCTTCTGTTTCGGTTTTTTGATTTTGCAGAACCTCGTGCTCAGGGTCTTCTTCGTCTTCAGCAAAGTTATCCTCATCATTATTTTTCTGGGCTTCGGCTTCAATTCGCGCCTGTTCTTTATGTAGCCGCTCTTGTTCTTTTCGTAACCGTTCGCGCTCCTCGCGCTTGATTTGAAGAATCTCTTCCAATCGCTTATGGACTCGGTCTATGACACCATCTGGATTGATGAAATAGTCAGTGGACCAGATCCTAACCAGTGTCCATCCAAGATTTTCCAGAATGATGTGCCGAACACGATCGCGATCACGTGCGGACGGTGAGGAATGATAAGTTGCACCATCACATTCAACTCCAGCCAAAAAAGATCCGCTGACATCAGGATCTAAAACACCAAGGTCTATCCTAAACTTTGAAACCCCTATTTGTGTTCTGACCTGCCAACCCTTTTTGCGTAATTTGGATGCAATCGCTTGTTCGAAGTCGCTATCAAACTGATCGGCTTCATTTGAAAACTCCGTCCGTTGAGCCAAAGCAACTGGACCTCTGGCGGCATAATCAATGTAGGCTTTCAAATCCTTAACTGCCTCAGAAGAAGTTCTGCTCAAATCAATCATTGAAGCGTCAAAGCTGGTAAACAGTAACATTTCTGTCGAGGCTCGAGTTATCGCAACATTAAGCCGTCTCTCACCGCCTTTACGATTAAGCGGACCAAAGTTCATGGACATTGTCTGAGCCTCCGGTTCTGTAGGGCCATAACCGACGCTTAAACAAATAACATCTCGCTGATCACCCTGAACCGTTTCTAGGTTTTTTACAAAAACCGGCTCAGCACGATCATCCCTGAAAAAGCGTTCCAACGAAGGATCGTTTCTTCGCGCATCATCCAGCAGATTTTCAATCAACTGCTGTTGTTCTGTATTAAGCGCAACGATGCCAATGCTTAACTTCTGGAGTTCTGGGTCTTTAAGCCTGCGAATCACCTCATTTACTAAGGCTTGCGCTTCTATGGGATTCGTTCGACCATCTTTCCCTTTTCCTCTTGAATACAAGCCAGCAACCCGATGCCAGATTAAGGCACTTTCTCTGGTTTCAGCGCATGGATAGGTCGTCAAGCCGTTGTTGTAATAACGATGGTTTGAGAACGCTATGAGGCTCTCATGGCGGCTACGATAGTGTCCAGTTAAGCGGTGGCAGGCGACCTTTGTCGCCAACCCTTGATCTAGAATACTCTCTAAATCTGCTTCGTCGCTACCGTCATCATCCATGGCGCGATTAAAAAAGTTGGTCGGCGGCATCTGCTTTGGGTCTCCAACAATGATGACATTCTTACCACGAGCAATCGCGCCAACAGCATCCCAAACCGTTATCTGGGACGCTTCGTCGAAAACAACCAAATCAAACCCTTTATAATCCGCAGGAAGATATTGGGCAACGGATAGTGGGCTCATCATAAAGCACGGGGTGAGATCCAGCAGACAGGCTCCAAGCTCTTGGATCAACTGACGTACTGGCTTGTGCCTCCTCTGTCTTTGTATCTCCTTAGCAAGCAACCCATATTCGCGAGGAGCATCGGGTCCCGAAGTGTCCGGCATTTCAGAAGCCAGTTTCGCAGCAATAAATTTGCCGGTCGTCTTCGCAACCTCTTCGTCCAGTTGACGGAACTGCTGGATCAAATCTTCATGTTTGGCGACACCAAAGCGGCACAACACCTCTGACGCAGAGATCAGCAATGGGGCAAGCCAGTTGCAAAGAGCCGACTCAAATTCTGACTCCGCTTCATCCCAACCTATCAGCTTATTTTCCAACCCTTCAACAAGCGCATGCAGGTTCAATGCCTCGGCCTTCTTTTTCGCCGCAACCCAGTGGCACCAAGCACTCAGGTAATGGGCGGAAGACTTGATATCCCCCAGAAGATTTTGGAGTGAAGGGAAATCCATTTCGGCAAGGTCGGAATTTTGAGCCAAGGCTCCAAAGTCCGATAGCTTAGAGTCCAATTCTACCCGTCCCTCTAGAATCTTCTTTGAGTGCTGCACAAGAGGCGACTCCTCTAAGAACTCCTGTTCATTGATCAACTTTTTCCGGACTGCTTGCATAAATTCGGCAGGATCATCTAGCTGACTCGCAGCCGACATAAGTTTTCTCCGGACCTCAAGCCCGTATTCTTTTCTGCGAAGGATTTGCTCCGGCGTTGACGACCACCTGCCTAAGACCCGGTCGTTTCGATACTGAGAAAACAATTTTGCTAGCTTTTGCGCCAGTTCCGAAAACGCTTCCGCCTGCTTTAAACCATCAACTAAAGATTCGTGCTGCTGCTGGACCACAGCCTCTGTCAATTGAGCATAATTATCGAGCTCTTCCAGATCCTTCACTCGGCTCAGTCCGTGACTGCGCAGTTGCTTGTTTATTTTGTATTTAGAAAGTTTCCGCAGAATGGTGTTTTTGTCTTTGACCTCATCTCTGAAACCCATCCAGGTGGCCAAAGGCAATTTTATGAGTTCATCATGCTCCAAAGAACAACCACATATGTTCGTCAGGTGAAGAATGTCTGATGACCTTTCATCGGAAACTTGTTGAGCGGCAATGCCTATGGACTTAAGCTTTTCGAGAACGGCTTTGTCGGCAATATATTGCTCTTCGTTTGAGGCTTTTTTCGCCGTCTGTTCCTTCCATTCGGCTATCGGCAATGCCTGAATCTCCTCAGGAGCAAGCGTTACGCCAGACGAGGATAGCAAATCGTCATATTCGCCTTTTAGTCGGGCCACTTCATCTAACTGCTCGAGCAACATTTTTGCGTCTTCACTCAAAGCAAACTGATGCGAATCGCTTGCGGAGGCGATACACACCGCTGCAACATCTGACCACGCACCTAAAGATCGAACAGAAAGACACTTTGGCCGAGGGACTCCCAGTGCATCAACAAACGCATCGAACTGCGGATCAAAGGAAGAAATCGCATTACTCAACCTACCCGCAGAATCAATCAGGTTGGCCTGCCAAACCGGGCTCCAGTCCGGCACATCAATCGTCTTGAATACTAGGAATGGGGCTTCTGCGACCTCCTTAAATGCCAACGCCAGATCATGTGTAACGGATTTAGCGTTTATCACATCGTTTTGATTCGCGAGTGGACCAGCCGCAAGGTCTCTGGGCCATCCCAGATCGATTCTTAAGGTCTGAACATCCCGAGTTGAACATTTGATGGCATCCCATGGTGAATAGCCTAAAGCTCCTTTGCGATGCAACTCCTCAACATACGCGTTGAGTGCCTTCCGCAACGCCCCTAAATCACTCGCTTTAGCAAGCCAGCCTTTTTGGGAGAAAGAGGTTCGATTTTGCCAGGCATCACCGAGCTGATCGACAATGCCTTTTTTTGTCGCCTTGTTTGAATGGAGTTCAAGACACAGGTGCCCGAGGCTCACCTGTTTGAGGCGTGAATAAACAACGTCCAACGCCGCCATCTTCTCCGAAACAAAAAGAACTTTTTTCCCAAGTGCAATATTGTGCGCAATAATATTGGCAATCGTTTCTGATTTTCCAGTTCCTGGCGGACCTTCAAGAACAAAATCCTTCCCTTTTGTAGATGCGTCAACAGCAACCATCTGAGAGCTATCTGCATTAAGCGGCGCAAAAAACTCTTCTGGTTTAATTTTTTCGTCAACATCTTCTTGGGCTATAAACTCTGCCCTATGCGGGTAAAGTGACCCTGGCTTTTCCACGAGATGGTTTACAAGAGGAGATTTTTTGAGGTCATCAAGTCGGTCGCTCAGATCTTTCCACATCAAATACTTTGCAAACGAAAAATTGCTGAGAAACAACTCTTCTATAACCTCAAAGCCGGGTGTGTCCTTAATTTTCTGGCGCACAATATTCCAGATACGTTTAACATCAATTCCGCTTTCATCTTTTGGGAGTTCGTTTTGGAAGCAGGAAAGATCTATTTCAAAATCCTGCGACAACAATTCGATTAAGGTTAAGTTGAAAATGGGATCTTCATCTGGAAGCTGCTTAATTTTAGGTTTTGCACGAGCACTGGAGCGCTCAAGTTTTACTGGCAGAAGAATAAGCGGAGCTTTATACGATTTTTCACTGCCAGGGTCGTCTTTCCAGCGCAATGTTCCAATTGTTAGGAAAAGAGTATTAGACCCGCCTTCTTCCAAATCAGACTTTGCACGCCGGAACAGATTGATTAGATTTTTTTCTAAATCTCGTTCCGAAATGTCTGCAACCAATGAACCGCGCTGCAATTGATCCCGAACAGTGTCATCTTCCAGATCATCACCCGTCCGCAACGCATATTGCTCATTGCTCCGCCCGGAGGTTTTTAGTTTCTCAAGCGAAACAATGTTGTATTTTTTTCCCGAGGCCAACTCATCTTCAAGTAAATCAAGCTCCCGGCAGATAATCTTAAAGCCCAGGCTCCGTTGGCTGATGTTAAGAAGCTTGTTTCTCTTGGACAGATCCAGCAGCTTGCGGCGCCATTGCTCAACCCGCCCGGCAGGTGTCAACTCTTCGTCCGATATGGCCGGCTCAACTATCGGCGGCAAAACCGGAGGCGGAGGCAATCCAACCTCTTTTTTCTCCAGACCCTCTGCCTGCAACACTGCCCCTTCTTCCCCGAAATCAATTGGTTTAATTTGCCGTGAGCGAGCCTGTTTTACATCCAGCAAGAGGATGAAATCATCCTCTGAATCCTCCGCAATTTTTTTATCGGCGTTGCGAATAGCCTGAGCAAACTGGATCGGCTGATTTGCAGTGACAAACGTTGTCTCAAAAAGAATTAAATCCTGAAGAGCAATCCTGTTCCTAAGATCTACGGGATCATCATTAGTCAACAACGGAAAGCTCTCATTCAACAGCCACACGCCGACCGTCGCGTGTTTCTTAGTTAATGCAATCACGCTATTGAGCCCGGCTTGCTCAAGACAACTCGCAAAAAGCAAGGCTGTGTCCAGACAGGTGGCTAAAAGAGATTTTGATATTTCGGAGCTTAACCGAACTTTCTGCCCACTTTTTGCGAAGCTCGCGGGTGGCTCACAATAGCTAATCCCTTCGTTACAAATTACAGACCAAATTGCAGCAGCAACCATGTATGGTCGCTCACGCTTATTAGATTGATAACCATCGAGCCGCGAATCCAACCCATCTCGGGCCAAAAGGTTGGATGCCTTCTTAAGTACTCTATCGCAATAAGGGGTGTTGGGCGTAATGAATGCCGCAAGTAATTCCGACATATGCAACTCACCGCCCCAATGGGTTTTAGGTAGTAAGCGAATATCTTTAGAGACCTCTGTCAGTAGCAAGTCATCTGTATAAACTGACAACCTCAGCTGTATGTGCCGCTCTTCGGACAGTTTATCCAAAGTGCTTGCTGAAAGTTTTAAATCACGCTCCTTTAGCGAAATCGATTGGCCGGGCGCGAGCGTATCAACATGCCATACTGTCTCCTGAAAATCAGGCGGGTCAAACTCTGCGACGACCTTGGTCAGCCCAAACGAAGTCAACGAGCTATTCATTAAATCGAGGCGTGATATAAGGGGAAATTGATTCTGATGAGAAACGATGGAATATGCTGAAGAGATATCGACAGATAGTTGAGCTGGCGGCAAAAAGTTTACAATCTGACTATCCGCAGCTATCTGCTCCCCAGCTATCTCAACGCAGACCTTTATCTCGAGTGGATGAATCTTTGAAAAACAAAAAGCTTCTCCGCTCGAACGTTCAAGGGGTGGAATATCCAAAGTCAGCTCAGAATCAGGGTCAAGCTGACTCGAAGATATTTCCCAGGATACAGGATCTAAATCTAGCGAATTAAACGAGACCAAAACGCGCATGGCGCCAAGCTGATGGGATTTAATTTGCAGCCTGATTCTTGCATCAAGCACAATTTTCGTTTCGTGCAATGCCAAGCGGTGTTCTTCTGGAATTTCGAGTCGCAAAATAAGCGGCAAGTTTTCTTCGCTGTCTGCTTGCATCATTTCATCACGCTCGTTGTCCATTCAAACCCCTCCAAAATGTAAGGTCTTTTTACCTGAAGTTTCCAAATGTTGGAAGCCTTCGGCGAAACAATCTGAAAAAGTACCGCATTTTACTCAGATTTCAATTTCAGCCGGTTGAGAGCGGCGTAGTCTTCGAGCAGCAGTTCCTGAAGGCGGGTGCGTCCACCATTTTGAACGCATTGGTCGTCGATGCGGAGATAAAGTGGCACCAAGGCCGACTCTTCGACTTTTTGCCGATAAGTTGTTGCGAGAGCCAGCTGCATAATCCGCAACCGATCGGTTACGGTTTCTGCGTCGATGGTATCCATCATGTAAACGACCGGCGGACCGAGTGATTGTAATCGTCCTCCGTTTACAACGATGTTTTCCAGCGCCAGTTCCAGCGCGTACAGCGTCATGCCGCTGATTTTCGGGTCACTGGCCAGCGATTTGGCGGCGGGCATGAGTTTAGATCGTTTGTGGCCATGCACAGCGGCAACGCTTCCCTCACCGATGCGTACGCATCCATCCCAGAGGATCGGCAGCAGCCAGCAGAGAAAGAGCGTAGTCAGTTGAAGCGCAATCCAAAGCATTTGAGCCAGAAAGACGATGATGACCACGGCGGCCTGCACCGCAAAGGCTGCCAGGGCAAAGACGGCATAGACCATCTGGATCGCGGCGGCGTTCTTGCCGCGTATCTGTACGCCCCCGAGTTTGACCGATGATCGGTTGGGCTTCATCCAGTTGAAGGTGCCGATTGCGGTTTTGGTGGACGCACTGATTCCGCTTTTGGAGAGGTTGAGTTTGGTCGGTCCTTTGCCGTAGCGGCCCCGCAGCCGGAAATTTCCGTTCTGGAATCCGGCATTGGTTCCTTTGGCGATGCGGGTGGTTGCCCGGACTCCGTGTTTGGAATTGGCGGTCAGATTGAGCCCGGCGACCTTGATCTGCTCTCGGACGGCGACCCCGCCGGTGCGGCTGACCCGCAAGTGACGTCCACGGTGCTCAATCCGCTTCTGCCGGCCGTCGCTGTCTTTCTCACCAATACCGAACAAAACCATTCCCTTTCATGAGACTTTAGCGGAGAGTAAAGAGCCTGCTCGCCGGTGTCAATGGAACCGATAACCCCAGTTTTCCTCATTGAATGCGCAGTAACACGTCCTCAGCAGAGAAGAAGGTGGGATCAAAAATCGATGCAACCGGAAATGCAACGCTAAGCCCTGTTTTAACGTCATTTCTCGCTTATATGCAACCAACGGCGATTTAGGGGGTTAAACCAAAAACCATCACAACCGGTTGGCTATGAGGGAGTTAGGTGGTACACCCGACAGGATTGTTTCACCCCTGCGGGGGCCGTCGCTACGCGCCAGCCTCACTTCGCTTCGCTCGTGTGTACGCGCTTCGCGCTCTTGCACTCCGTGCAAGCCTCTCTCACTTCGTTCGAGTCAAACCTAAGGTTCTCATCCGTGCGCGTGCACCATTAAAAAAAAATGGTACACCCGACAGGATTGTTTCACCCCTGCGGGGGCCGTCGCTACGCGCCAGC
>JACNKZ010000053.1 GCA_014381785.1 Kiritimatiellota bacterium | reverse complement strand
CCCCCTCTTCTTCGACGCTGCCGACCGGCACGATGCCGCCGAAATCGCCGCGGGAAATCTCAGCTTCCACGGCCTGCACGTCGCCGCCAGCTGGGAAGAGGTTTCGCCCGCCCACCGGGACTTCCTGCAAATTTACAGCCGGCTGCGACGCCTTAAAACCGCTGAGTGATTCGTTCATGATTCTGCCAAAATCTGATCCGTTCATGGTGAACCACTCACGGTGAACCGCACCGGGCTGGGAGAAGGAGATAGGCAGAATCATTTATAGGCAGAACGATTGGGAGAGGAAAACGTTCCAGACCTTGGAAAAGTCAGGTAGGGCGGGCCTCGCCGAGGCCGCCGCGCTCCGCACCGGTTTCCAAACATTGGAAGAATTTCCACCACGAAAAACACGAACCACACGAAAAGTTCCAGACATTGGAAAATATTCAGCCGCAAAAACGCGCAGAAAGCGCCTGAAAGCGAAGCGATAAATAATTTCCGAAGGAAATAGTGCCGAAGGCACGGTTCAAAATTCCAGACATTGGAAAACGTAGACGCGATGCCTCGTTGCGGTTCCAATGCTTGGAAAATTACGAGATTACGGGACCGACCCCTTCGCCCAGGTGCCGCGAACCTTCTGAAACTCCGAACACTCGTGATGGCGGTCCGCGCCGTCCGGGCCGACAAACTCCGCCACGAACTCAACCGTTCCCTCCGTATCCGACCGACCGCCCGCTTCCACAGACAGTACATGCAACCGTTGCCATTCGACCTGTTTGATCCATTGACGGATTGATGCGGCCAGATCGGGCGTGCGCGATGCGGGCAGGGTGGTTTCCACCAGATAGTCGACGTCTGCCAAAACATACGCCGTGTAGCGCGACCGCATTAGCGCCTCCGCCGTCGGCGCACCCTTGCGACCGGCAATCCACTTGCCGCAGCACGCCTGTAATATTTCCCCGCTTCCGCACGGGCAGTCCATTGTTTTCATGACCCAACGTTAATTCAGTCGCCCCCGCCGCACGATTGAAAAGTTCCAGGCATTGGAAGCCGCGAGCCGCGGCGCCCGCATTGCGCTTCCAATGTCTGGAAAAATGAGCCGCAAAAGTTCCGAAACATGATTTTGCCAAAATATGATCCGCACCGGACTGAGTGGAGAAACCGGCAAAATCATTGATGGGCAAAATGATTGGGAGAGGAAAAAAATAATCACCGCAAAAGAGCGTAGAGAACGCAGCGTTTCCTGTGGGTGGAGCAATTTATGCCCTTTTACCTCTGCAATAACGGGGCTTTGCAGTCTGGGCAAATACAATTGCATTTGAGGCCGGATTCAACCTCAGAAATATGAAAAAGAACTTCGTCCCTTAGGCCAAAAGGGAGTCTTATGCTCGCGTTGGTCCCATTAGTGTCCATTAGTGTGAATTAGTGGTTAAAAAATCTTAGTGAGCTTGCAACCAATTTTCCCCGACGCCGCAGTCGACGATGAGGGGGACACTTAAAGGAAGAGCGTCCTGCATGAGTTTCTGGATTTCGGGGATGAGGTGTTGTTCGTCGTTATGAAGGTCGAAGACGAGTTCGTCGTGCACCTGGAGAAGTAACTTCGTTTTTTTGCCGCGCAGGAGTTTTTCGATACGGATCATGGCGATTTTGATCATGTCGGCGGCGGAACCCTGGATGGGGGCGTTGATGGCGTAGCGTTCGGCGGCGGCGCGGACGGTTCCATTCGCCGAGTTGATGTCGCGGATGTGGCGTCGGCGTCCGGAGATGGTTTCGACGTAGCCCTTTTCTTTGGCGGTTTCGATGACGCCGTCCATGAAGGTTTTCACGGCGGGGTACTGTGCGAAATAGCTTTCGATAATTTCGGCGGCCTCTTTGCGCGGGATGCGCAGCCGCTGCGAGAGGCCGAAGGCGGAGATGCCGTAGATGATGCCGAAGTTAACCATTTTGGCTTTGCGGCGCATGTCGGAGGTGACATCGGCGAGCGGCACGCCAAAGACGCGCGCGGCGGTGGCGGTGTGGATGTCCTCGCCATCGATGAAGGCCTGTTTCATTCCTTCGTCGCCGCTGAGGTGCGCCATGATGCGCAGCTCGATCTGCGAGTAGTCGGCGGCCAGCAGGGTGAACTCTTTGCCGCCGGCGACAAAGGCGCGGCGGATTTCCTGTCCCTGTTCGGTGCGGATCGGAATGTTCTGGATGTTGGGGTTGCTTGACGCCAGCCGTCCGGTCGTCGTCACCGCCTGGTTAAAGGAGGTGTGGATGCGTCCGGTATTTTCGGCGATGCATTCGGGCAGGGCGTCGACGTAGGTGCTTTTCAGTTTGGTGGCGCTGCGGTAGTCGAGAATGGTTCCGATAATCTCGTGATCACCCGCCAGCTTCTGCAACTCTTCCTCATTGGTTTTGTACTGTCCCGTTTTGGTTTTCTTCGGATTGTCGACCAGATGCATTTCGTCGAACAAAACTTCGCCGAGCTGCTTGGGGGAGTTGAGGTTGAATTCGTGTCCGGCCAGCTCGTAAACGTGTTTTTCGTAGCCCTCAATTTCGGCGGCCAGCCGACCGGAAATTTCTTTGAGCGCAGATGTGTCGAGCGCGACGCCGTTGGCTTCCATTTCAATCAGCACCGGAATCAACGGGCATTCAATGGTCTCGAAGACCTCCTTGAGTTTTCGTTCCTCCAGCTGCGGCTCCAGAATTTCGCGCAGCTGTACCGTCACATCGGCGTCTTCGCAGGCGTAGTCACACAGCTTGTCGAGCGGCACATCGTTCATATTGATCTGCTCGCTTTTCTTTTCACCGATCAGCGCACTGATCGGGATCGGCTGATAGCCCAGATGTGTTCCGGCCAATCGATCGAGGCCGTGGCGTTGGTCGGGATCGAGCAGGTAGTGGGCGATCATCGTGTCGAACAGCTTGCCCTTCACCTCAACGCCCGCCGCCTGCATCATGGCGACATCGAATTTTAAATTGTGCCCGGTTTTTTGAATGTTCTGATCCGCAAAGATCGGTGCGAACGGCTCCAAAGCCTTTTGTAATTCTTCCGTATCAGGTGGAAGCGTTACGTACCACGCTTCGTGCGGCTTTAGCGCAAAGGCGATGCCGATCAGTTTGTCTTTGCGCGGATCCAGCCCCGTGGTCTCCACATCAAAACAGCAGGCTGAGCCTGCACCCAATAATTTTTGCGCAAGCCGTTGGCGATCCTCTGCGGTCTGGACGAGGGTGTATTTGTGCTTCACGTCGTCGATGGTTTTATACGACGGGACCTCTTCGACCGCCGGAGCAGCGGGGGCCTGTTGAGAAGCAAAGGCGAAGAGGTCGCCCTGTCCGTCGGTGGGCGGGGGCGGCGCGAAGTGGGCGGCTGGCGCGGGCGCTTTGCCGAACAGCCGTTTGGAAAAGGAGGTGAATTCGAATTCGGAGAAAAGGGCACCGAGCTTGTCCTCGTCGAGCTTGCCGCGGATGAGTCCGGCGGGGTCGAAGTCGAGCGGTACGTCGGTGTGGATGGTGACGAGCCGTTTGCAGAGGTGCGCGCGCTCGACGTTGGCCTCGATATTTTCCTTCTGCTTGCCTTTCAGCTCGTTGGTGTGTTCGAGCAGGTTTTCGAGCGAGCCGTACTGCGCGATCAGCTTCTGCGCCGTCTTGGGGCCGATGCCGGGAATGCCGGGAATGTTGTCGGCAGCGTCACCCGCCATGCCGAGAATATCGACGACCTGCTCGATTTTTTCGATGCCCCATTGTTCGAGCACTTCTTTGACGCCGAGCACCTCGGCATCCGCCCCTTTTTTTGCGGGCTTCATCATAAAGGTGTGTTTGTCGACCAGCTGGGCGAAGTCCTTGTCGGGTGTGACCATGTAGGTGTCGAAGCCTTCCTGCTCCGCTTTGCGGGCGAGAGTTCCGATGATGTCGTCGGCCTCAAAGCCCTGCTTGGTGAGTACGGGAATTTTGAACGCTTCCAAAAATTCCATAATAGCGGGGACGGCGGCGCGGATCTCTTCGGGGGTGTCTTCGCGCTGCGCTTTGTACTCGGGAAATTCGTCGTGGCGGAAGGTGGGCCCGGAGACATCGAAGGCGACGGCGATATGCGTCGGCTCCTGTTTGTCGATGATTTCCAGCAGGGCATTGAGAAAGCCGAACACCGCCGAGACGTTGCGACCCTTCGAGTTGATCATCGGGTTGCGGATGAAGGCAAAGTAGGAGCGATAGACCATCGCCATGCCATCGAGTAAGAAAAGTTTTTTGCTCATGCGGGCGAGTGTAGCGGTTTTTCCAATGTTTGGAAAAGCCGCAAACTCGCTGTCGAAGGTCAAAGGTCTGAAGATTGAATGTAAGGACTTTGGGCCTTTGACGTTTTGACTTTTGACTTCAGCCGAGCAGTTTTTTACCGAGCAGGCCGACGATGAAGCCGAGGACGGCGCCGAAGGCCGGAAGCCAATGGTGCTTGAGTTTCGCTTGAGGGGCGATGTCCTGAAAGACGAGGTAGAGAATCCCGCCGCCGGCGAAGACCATGATGCCAGCGGTGACAGCCGGGAAATTCTGCAGGAAGAAAAACCCCGAGAGCGCGGCGGCCGGGCCGAGGAAACTGACGAAGAACATCTGCCAGAGAATCAGCGCGCTGCGGCCTGTGTTTTCGCGCAGTTCGCGGAAGGCGTTGAAGCCTTCCGGAAGATTCTGCGCACCGATAAACAGGGCCAACAGTAGGCCGAGCCGATGATCGTGGGCGAAGACGGCGCCGAGCGCGATGGCTTCGGGGATAAAGTCGCTGAGCATGGCGGTGAACTGCGCTTTCGACCCGCCGGAGCGGTTCAGCTCAATATCCAGCAGGCAGAAGGTGAGTCCGCCGGCCGCGAACAGCAGTCCGAGGGTTGGCGCGGTAAGGGTTTCGAGTCCATGCGGCACCAGCGCGAAGGCGACTGCGGCGATGAGGATGCCGCCGCCGAAAGCGACGATGCCGCGAATGATTTCCTTTTTGAGCAGACTTTCCCGGAAGCGTTCGAGCGCGGCAAGGCTCGCGCCGATAAAGGCGGTGAACCCGGCGATCCAGGAAAACAAAATGAGGGTGACGATCTGGTTCATGCCGGGAAGCCTAACGGCTCCCGGGGCGAAGGTCAAAGGTCTGAAGGTCGAATGTCAGGAACTTTTGATCTTCGATTTTATGACCTTTGACTTTCTAGCAAAACATCCCGGCGAGCAGGCCGGAGCCCATGGATTGGAGGTCTTCCATTTTCTGGGTGGCTTCGAGCAGGTCGGAGAGCGAGAGCAGTTCTTCAGTAAGCATCAGGCGGACGAGGGGCTGATGCTCCACCGCGGCGTTGATGCGCAGCGTGGTTCCGTCTTCGATCAGCACAAACATGATGTCGTCTTTGCGGACCTGATAGATGAGCTGTTCGGTGTGCAGGCGGTTGACGTAGAATTCCTCGTGGCGCAGGGCGCGCACAAAGCGGCCGAGCAGAAATTCGGTGATGTCATGAGACGGGAATTCGAGGTCGATGGAGTCAACCTCTTCCGAGCTGCCGGCCAGCTCCTTGCGCAGGCCGGATTTGCCGTTGAAGGATTTCATCAGCAGCGGCGGAGCGAGCATGGTGGTGATGACGGTCATCATGATGGCGACGCCGAAAATCCCCTGGTCGATGATGCCGGCGGCCAGTCCGATACCGGCGACGATGAGGGCGACTTCGCCGCGCGGCAGCATGCCGAGGCCGATGCGCAGGGCGCCGCGCGCGTTGAAGCGCATCGCCCAGGCGGGCAGGCCGCAACCGAGCACTTTGGAAAAGACGGCGAGCAGCGAGTAGACCGCGCCGAACAGCAGCACCGGTTTCATGGCGGAGAAGTCGACCATCATGCCCATGACGCAGAAGAAGATGGGAACGAGAATGTTGTAGACGCCTTCGAGGTTTTCCTCGATCTCGTGCGCGAGGTCGGTGCGCGAGAGCGCCAGGCCCATGATATAGGCACCGATGATCATGGCCAGCCCGGCCATTTCGGCGAGACCCGCGAGGAGCATCGCCAGCCCGAAGCAGATGGCGACCATGATTTCTTTGGATTTAAACTGTTTGATGGCGCTGGTGATTTTGCGCGCATAGGTTAGCCCGAGCGCGGTGACGACCACAAAGAAGCCGATGGCTTTGGCGGCGATGATGCCGATTCCTCCCCAGTCAACGGCGCCGCCGTCCATGCTGACTTTGGCCATCCCCATGACGATGGCGAGCGCAACGATGCCGAAGACGTCGTCGAACACCGCACCGGCCAGAATGGTGACCCCTTCGGGCGAGGCCATTTTGCGTTTTTCGGCGAGGATGCGCGCGGTGATGCCGACGGAGGTAGCGACGGAAATGACACCGAGGAAGAGCGCGGCCGGATCCATAACGTTGTGAATGCCGTTGCTGGGCCAGAGCACGGCGGTGAGATCGCCGACAAAAAAGGCGGTGAGCAGTCCGCCGAGACCGACGACGGAGCCGACAACGGAGTAGCGCAGGAAGGCGGCGAGGTCGGTTTCGAGACCGGCAAGAAACAGCAGGATGATGGAGGCGAGGGTGGCGATGCCGTAGAGTTCGGCGGAGGCGGCGAAGCCGGCGTGTTCGATAAACAGCGGCCCGAAGTCGGGAAGGATGATTTTCGAGCCGAGCGCGTAGGGGCCGATGATCATGCCGGAAATAAGCTCGCCGAGGACGGAGGGCATTTTCAGAAAGCGGGTTGCCAGATAGCCGCCCACTTTTGCAACGATGATGATGACGGCCAGCTGAATCACCAGAAGCATCATCATGTGGGTGATGTTCTGCCCGGAGCCGGCGGCCTCCGCGACATGCTGGGCGGTGTGGGCGACGACATTGGTGGTCATGAGTTCTCTCCGGGTTAGTCAGTCAGCAGGTGAAGGATTTCCTCGGCAGATCCGGCGGCGACCAGTTTTTCGCGCAACTCTTTGTTGCCGAGCAGTTTGCTGATCTCGGCCAGAAACTGAATGTGCGGTCCGACGCGGTGCTCCGGCGAGAGGGTCATAATAAAGATCGTGCAGGGCTGGCCGTCCATGGCGTCGAAGTCTATGCCGCCCGGTTTAATGGCAATGGCAACGAGCAGTTCACTGACGGCATCGGTTTTCCCGTGCGGTATGGCAATTCCATTCTGCATGCCGGTGGACATTTTGGCTTCGCGGTTGAGCGCGGCCTGCAGGGCGGCATCCCGGTCAGAAATCGAATTATTTTCCGCCAGAAAATCGATCAGCTCTTCGATTGCGGCCTCTTTGGTTTCCGCCAGCAAGTTCGGCAAAATTGAATTTTTTGAAAGCATTTTTTTAAGATTCATAACCTCTCCATGCAACACAGAATCAGGCATTTTGGTCTTCTAAGGAGTCGGGTCAATGAAAAACCCGACAAAAGTAGGAGGCGGAATTTCACGAATCGCTATCTATACTTCATTATTATCGTGTTTCACCTTGCGCCCCGTTTTATTTTGGAGTAACAATCGCCCAATCAATTGGGGCCACTAACAAGAGGCCAGTGAATAGTAATAACTGCAACAGGAGAATTCAAAATGGCAAAAGCAGCAACCAAATCACAGATCATCGCTAAAGTCGCTGAAGACGCTGATATCAGCAAAGTACAGGCAAAAGCCGCTATCGAATCACTCGTTAATCAGGCGTATGCAGGTGCTGCAGACGGCTTCACCGTTCCGGGTCTTGGCAAGCTGGTTAAAGTAGAGCGCAAAGCTCGTCAGGGCCGCAACCCTGCTACCGGCGAAACCATTCAGATCGCTGCAAAAACGGTTCTTAAATTCCGTATTGCTAAAGCAGCTAAAGACGCTGTTCTTGGTTAATCGCACTTGCGATAAACAGCCGTTTCGTATGAGGCGGCTGTTTTTTTTGCGCTTGCATAGTTTCGTTTATCCGGATAAACAGATGTTTATGACGATTACTCAACAACTTCAAACCGCTGGACGACCGTTGCTGTCCGTGGAATTCTTTCCGCCGAAGACAGAAGCCGGACGCGCAACCTTCGACCAAACCGCGGTGGAGCTGTTGCAGCTTAAGCCCGACTTTGTTTCTGTCACCTGCGGGGCGGGCGGCACCGCCGCCGGACCGACGCTGGAAATTTCCACGCAGTTAAGTACCCAGGGCTATCGCTCGGTGATGCCGCACTGCACCTGCGTCGACCGCTCGCGCGACGAAGTGCTCGACTCGGTGGATGAATTTGTTGCCGCCGGATTCAACAATATAATGGCTCTGCGCGGCGACCCGCCGAAGGGCGAGCGCTACTTTAAACCTGCGCCGGACGGCTTCCGCTACGCCGCCGAAATGGTCGCCGCTCTGCGCGAACGGCAGCCGGCGCTTTGCATTGGTGTGGCCGGCTATCCCGAAAAACATCCCGAGGCGCTCAACGTGGATGAGGATATCCGGCATCTCAAAGAAAAAGTAGATGCCGGGGCAGACTTCATCACCACCCAGCTCTTTCTGAATAACGGCGCCTATTTCGAATTTGTCGACCGCTGCCGTTCGGAGGGCATCACGGCGCCGATTCTTCCGGGCCTGCTGCCCATCCTCTCGCTGGAGCAGATCAAGCGGATGCGCACCTTCTGCGATTTCCAGGTGCCGAGCCGCCTGCTGCAAGACCTCGAAGCCGCGCAGGACAACCCGGAAAAAGCGGAACGCGTCGGGCTGTACTGGACCGTCGAACAGATTTCTGAACTGGTCGAAGGTGGTGCGCCGGGCATTCACCTCTATTTGCTCAACCGCGCCCAGACCATATTCTATCCCGAGCTGTCCGCCTGCCTCGCGCGCGTTCGCGGGGAATAGAGGCTTGCCGCCGTTGGCGGAACAGGGTTCCAACCATTGGAAAAACTGCGCGTGCCCATGCAATTGGCTTCCAACCATTGGAAAAAAAGAGCATATGTTTTTCAATGTTTGGAAAAATTACAGCACTACTCCTGCTCATCGCCGCCATTGCCGGTTGCGCCGCCCCAACCTATGAGGACGGCACGCCGCGCGAATATTCCGATATGCCGTGGGGCACTCCCGCCACGTGGGAAGGGTCCATCGGCATTCCCGGCATGAGCGGATACGAGTAAAAGAAAAAAGCCCCCGGTTTCCCGGAGGCTTTTTTGGAAACGAACCGTTTCCTATTTTTGCAGGATGCGCAGCATCCGGCGCAGCGGCTCGGCCGCGCCCCACAGCAGCTGGTCACCCACCGTGAAGGCGCTCAGGTACTCCGGCCCCATTTTCATTTTGCGGATGCGTCCGACCGGTACGGTCAGCGTTCCGGAAATGGCGGCGGGCGTCAGACGGGCGAGCGAATCTTCTTTGTTGTTGTCGACTACATCCACCCACTCGTTGTCGTTGCGCAGGATCTCCATGATCTCCTCGACGGGCACGTCTTGGGTCAGCTTGATGGTCAGCGCCTGCGAGTGCGAGCGCATTGCGCCAATGCGGACGCAAATGCCGTCGATCGGAATCAGCGGATCGTTCTGCAGAATTTTATTGGTTTCCACAAAACCCTTCCACTCCTCTTTGGTCTGGCCGTCGTCGACCGCTTTGTCGATCCACGGAATCAGCGAGCCGGCCAGCGGCGCGCCGAAGCGCTCGATCGGGATGCTATCGCCGTTGAGGCACGCGGTCACTTTGCGGTCGATATCGAGAATCGCGGACGACGGCGTGGCCAGCTCATCGGCCACGCAGCCGTTGAGCGAGCCCATCTGGCAGAGCAGTTCGCGCATATTTTGCGCGCCCGCGCCGGAGGCCGCCTGATAGGTCATCGAAGAGACCCACTCGACGAGTCCCGCTTTAAAGAGGCCGCCGATGGCCATCAGCATCAGACTGACGGTACAGTTGCCGCCGATGAAATCTTTTTTGCCGTCAGCCAGTGCTTGGTCGATCACCGGACTGTTGACCGGGTCGAGCACAATGACCGCCTGTTCGGCCATACGCAGGGTGGAGGCCGCATCAATCCAGTAGCCGTTCCAGCCCGTGGCGCGCAGTTTTCCGTGCACGGCCGTGGTGTAGTCGCCGCCCTGGCAGGTCAGAACCACATCCATCGCGCTCAGGGCACCGATGTCGAATGCGTCGAGCAGCACGGAATCGCCTTTGCCGACGTTCGGCGCGGCTTGTCCGGCCTGCGAGGTGGTGAAGAACACCGGAGCGATGTTTTCAAAATCATTTTCCGCGCGCATGCGTTCCATCAGAACGGAACCCACCATGCCGCGCCATCCAACTAAACCAACTTTCATGTTACAACCCCCAATGGTAAATATAAAATTCAACGGTTTTGGAATAGTGGGATCCTAGATTGATGGATGATTGGGATTTCTATTCCTCAATAATCCAATATTCCTTTATTCCATCATTCTTTTTTCCTTTTCTACAGACGGAGTCTGTGGAAAAGACGTGGACGGTATTTGATTTAAAAATGAAAAACAAGCCGCTATTGTGTCCGGAATGTTCAAGATTCCTTTTATTCTAGCCGAGATCATTCCGCAAAGCGAGGTGTTCTTAGATTACAGCCAGCCGCCGAGCGGTGTGGCGCTGGCGGGGCTTTTCTTTCTGTTGATTCTGTGCGCCGGAGTTGTGCTGGATGTGGGGCTAGCGCTTTATTTTATGAAACGGCCGCCCCGTCCCGGCGTGTGGTATGAAGATCTGGTGGCGCGCGCCCTGCCCGGCAAGTTGGTCTTGATCCTGATGCTGACCCTTGTGGCGGTCTATGTGGCTTGTTCGCTAGTGTATGGAAGTCTGTTCCCGTATGCGTATGAGCTTGAGCCACATACGCTCCTGTTTCAGGCGCTCTTTTTCCATCTGCCGGCTTTGACGATCCTTTGCGGGGTCTTTATTCATCGTCGCGCCTCCGGTCGCGAACAGCTCGGCATTTCCTGGCGCCGCGCGCCAATGATGCTGGGGCTGTCCGGGTTGCTCTATCTGGCCGCGATTCCGATCCTCTGGTTCTACAGCTTGCTCTATCAGGTTTTTCTCTATCAGTTCGGCTTCAACTTCTACCTGCAGGAGGTGGCCGAGGCCTTCCTTGCGCCCGCCGCGGTGCCGGAGCGGATAGCGATGTATTTTGTGGCCATCGTTCTCGCACCGGTTTTCGAGGAGTTTTTGTTCCGCGGGGTGCTACTGCCCTGGATGGTTCGTCGCACGGGGCTTTGGCCGGGAATTGCGATCGTCTCTACCTTCTTCGCCGCGATGCATTTACATCTGCCGTCTTTTTTGCCACTGTTTCTGCTGTCGGCTATGTTTTGTGTGGCTTACGCCCGTACCCGCTCGCTGCTGGTGCCGATCGGCATGCACGCCTGTTTTAACGCAGTGACTGTCATTTTGTTAGTATTGACGGGGGGATGAGGCCTCAAGGCAAAAAAATGCCATTTTTTTCCGGACATTGGGGAGTGGTCTGCGTATATTGCACGATCTCTCTGTAAAACAAGCAGGGCAAATCGATTTTTGTATCGGCGAAGGGGTCAGGGTTGAATAATTTTATTGAAAGTTTGGGGTTGAGCGAGGAGCGGTACGATACCGAGTCCCTGATGACGTCCTTTTTTTCCGAAATGAAAAAGGGTCTGGCCGGGGAAGAAAGTTCGCTGGCGATGCTTCGGGCCTACATGAATGTCGGCCAAGACGTCGAGAAAAACCGCAAGGTCATCGTGATCGATGCTGGCGGAACCAATCTGCGCATCGGGACGGCGCGGTTTGACGATGCGGGCACGTTGAAGATCGAACATTTCCAGAGGAGCGGAATGCTCGGCGTCGGCAAACAGATTTCCAAACAAGAATTTTTTGAAAAGCTTGCGGACCGCGTTACACCGGTCATTAATGAATCGGACTCCATCGGGTTCTGTTTCTCCTACCCCTGCCAAGCTCAGCCGAACCATGACGGTAAACTGCTTCAGTGGACCAAAGGCATCGACGCGCCGGAAGTGGTCGGCTGTTTCCTCGGCGAAGAGCTCAACCGGGTCTTTGAAGCGCGCGGGATCGCGCGCAAAAAAATTGTGCTTCTCAACGACGCCGTGGCCACGATGATTGCGGGTGTCTCGGAAGGGGCCGCGCGCGGCGCTAAAGGATACGTCGGCTTCATTCTCGGCACCGGAACCAATACGGCTTATCTGGAATCTGGAAGGGTCATCAATGTGGAGTCCGGCGGGTTCGATAAATTGCCGATAACTGAGATCGACCGCGAGCTCGATGCCACCACCAATAATCCCGGCAAACAGACGTTTGAAAAGATGATTTCGGGAACCTATCTCGGCTCGCTGGCGCTCGTCGCCCTTAAAAAGGCCCCGCTTTCAGAAGGCGGTGCGAAGGCGCTCGCCGCGCTGGACGACCTGAGCTTGATCCACATCGACAACTTCACGGCAGAAAACGGACGCGATATCGGCCCGCTGAATGATCCCCGCTTTACAGCGGAAGATGAGCAATGGATCCGCGCGGTCTTCATGGCGGTTGTCAAACGCGCCGTTCGCTTGAGCGCAGTAAATCTTGCTGCTGCCACCATCCGCAACGGTGTTTCGCCTGTCTGCATCAATCTCGATGGATCCACATTCTTTAAAACCTACCGCCTGCGTGAGCAGACCGAAATCGAGCTGAAAGAAATTCTCGACCAGGCGGGCGTTGACTATTTCTGCGTGCACCTCAACGACGCCCCGGTGGTTGGCACCGCCATCGCGGCGCTCAGCCTTTGAGCATTTCAAGGTTCACAATTCATGTCATCCTGATACTCTGCTGAACAGTTGAGAGGAGAGCCTGATGCTCGACATAAAATTCATTCGTGAAAACCCAGCGATTGTAAAAAACGCGCTCAAAAACCGCAATGCCGAGGCCGATGTGGACGGCCTGCTTGAGCTCGACCGCCTGCGCCGCGCCGCCATCACCGAAAGCGAAGGCCTCAAAACCGAGCGCAACACCGCATCCAAAACTATCGGCGGCCTGATGAAAGAGGGCAAAAAGGACGAAGCCGAAGCCGCCAAAGAAGAGGTTCGGTTAATCGGCGACCGCATTGCCGCGCTCGACGATCAGGTCCGTGAGCTCGACGAAAAAATCAGCCACATCATTCTCTACATTCCCAATCTGCCCGCCGAAACCGTTCCGGTCGGCGCGTCCGAAGAGGACAACCCCGTCCTGCGTTCTTTCGGCGAAAAGAAAGAATTCGATTTTGAAGTCAAACCGCACTGGGACATCACCGAAGAGTTGAAATTGGTCGACTTTGAGCGCGGTGCCAAAATCACCGGCTCCGGCTTCCCCGTCTACACCGGGCAGGGCGCCCGGCTGCAGCGCGCGCTGATCTCTTACATGCTCGACCTGCACACCACCGAACACGGCTATACCGAAGTGGAGCCGCCCTTTGTCTGCAACGCCTCCGCCATGACCGGTACCGGACAGCTGCCCAAGTTTTCGGAAGACATGTACTACATCGACACCGACGAGCTTTATCCCATCCCCACCGCTGAAGTGCCGCTGACCAATTTGTATGGCGACGAAATCATCGACGCGGACGAGCCGGTCAAGCTGGCCGCCTACACACCCTGCTTCCGCCGCGAGGCCGGCGCCGCCGGCCGCGATAATCGTGGCCTGCTCCGCCTGCACCAATTCGACAAAGTCGAAATGGTCAACTTCGTTAAACCGGAGCAATCCGCCGCGCAGCACGAAATCCTCGTTGGCGAAGCCGAAAAAGTTCTGCAGCTGCTCGGCCTGCACTATCGCGTGATCGAACTCTGCACCGCTGACCTCGGCTTCTCCGCCGCCAAATGCTACGACATCGAACTCTGGGCCCCCGGCGTCGAACGCTGGCTCGAAGTCTCCTCCGTCAGCAACTTCGGCGACTACCAGGCCCGCCGCGCGCGCATCCGCTGCCGCGACGAAAACGGCAAAGCACAGCTTCTTCATACCCTCAACGGCTCGGGCGTCGCCCTGCCGCGTCTGGTGGTCGCCATCATCGAGAACTACCAGAACGCTGACGGCACCGTCACTATCCCCGAAGTGCTCCGCCCCTACATGGGCGGCCTAGAGAAGATGGGATAGTTGATTGAATGAAACCCAGCGGGTCGGAATGGGGTTTCTTCCTCCCGATCAATTATTAGAGTTAAAATCTAGTAACACACTTATGATAAGCATTTTGACAGTTAAATTATCCCATATCTGTAGAGGCATGGGATGAGCGGTTATTTTGCGGGAGCCGAAGGGGTTGCCTATACCTCCGGTGAAACTTCCAAACCTTGGAAATTGCGCTAGATAATTTCCCAAGGTTTGGAAGTTCTATTGGCTACCAAGGCTAGTGATCGGGTGCTTCGTTTCCACTGGGTGGGTACGAATGAATGAAGTTCTATCAATCAGATTGTTTTTGCGAAGCAAGAAGCAATTCTCTACACTGAAAGGTTATGGTTTCAGATCGATCCAGTTTGCGGAAACAACTTGCGCTCCAGAGCGAATTTAATCGTTATGAAGCAAAATATATTATTCCGCCCTCGCTTGTTCCGCAGATTCGGGATTTCATTGCGCCTTTTTGCGAAAAAGACCCGCACGCAGAGGGCGATCCGCCCGAATATATGATCACGACACTGCAACTCGATTCCGAGGGGCTGCACCTCCATCGGGCCAAATCGGAGGAGGCGATCAACCGGTTTAAAATGCGTATCCGCACCTATGGAAGCGATGAGAAGGTTCCTGTTTTTCTCGAAATTAAACGCAAACTTCGCGGTTCGATCTCGAAAAGCCGCGTGATGATTCCGCGTGAGTTCTACAACAAAGAACTGTTCTGCGGGGGGCCGCAACCGGAGTTCCGCTCCAAAAAGGAGGCGCTCGCTTTTTTCGACTTCCTTCGACTTCGTGAGCAAATGAATATGCGGCCCGTTGTTTTTGTTCGTTATCATCGCGAATCGTACGTCGGAAAAAATTATCACTATGCACGCGTCACCTTTGACCGCAAACTTTGTTATCGTCGAACGCGTGATTGGGCGTTTCCGTCCGATGGCGATCGCTGGCGCGCCATGGACTCGACTGTCGCATTGAATCGGAAGTATCCCGGCGTTATTCTGGAGCTGAAGACGTTCCGCGATGTTCCGCTGTGGATGAGCGAGCTTACGGAGCGTTTTAATCTGGTGCGCAGCGGGTTTTGTAAGTATTCAACTGCAATGGATCAGGAAGCACGTTTTTATGGCGAACCGTATCCGCAACCACTTTATGAAGATGAGAGCCTGCTGAACCCCGCAAGGATACAATTATGAATGAAGTACTTCAGGCCTTCGGGTCAACCCGCGTGCTCGGGCTGGAGCAGATTGCCTGTGCTCTACTGGCCAGCTTTGTGCTCTCGGCGGCCATTGCATATATTTATCGCTGGACCTATCAAGGCCTCTCGTATTCTCGATCCTTTGTGCACACGTTGATTTTGGCCGCGATCGTGACCACGATTTTGATTATTGCCATCGGCAACAATCTGGCCCGCGGGCTGGGAATTCTCGGAACACTCGCCATTGTGCGTTTCCGTACGCCCATTCGCGACCCGCGCGATATCATTTTCCTGTTTGCCTGTTTGGCAATCGGGATTGCCTGCGGGGCCAGCGTGTTTCATGTGGCGATTCTTGGCGCGCTGTTTTTTTGCGGGGTTGCGCTTTTTCTCCATTGGTCGCCCTTTGCATCATTGAGGGTGTACGAAGGCCTGTTGCACTTTACGTTGCCCGCCACCGTCGAGAACGGTCAGGAGAAGATGCTCGATGTGATGAAGAAATATTGCTCCTCCATCGTTCTCGTTGCGATGCGAGAAGCCACGCAGGGCGAATGCCTTGAGTACTCCTATCAAGTTCGTCTGATCGATCCCACTTATCAGGTCGAGCTGTTGAACGAGGTGATCCAAACAAAGCACGTCAGTGATGCCCATTTGTTAATGCATCGAGCCACGGTGGAGATTTAATGATGCCAAAGAACTATCGCACAAAGCCATTACATCCCCGCGTGTTGATCAGTCGTTTGAAAACCCGTGTTCCATTTTTTATCTGGCTCGCTGTCGCCGTCTTCGCGGTTTATCTGTTTTATCATGGCGGGCAATTCGGCGGAATGACGGGAACGGTGATGACGACATTCGACAATGCGGCCCCGCTCGAAGCGGGCCGTTTGTTAGAGCTGTTCGTTGATGTCGGCGACACGGTGAAAAAAGGCGATCCGCTTGCGCAGATGGATGCCTCGTTATTGATCGCTCAAAAAGCGGTATTTGAGGCGGAGGCGGCAGCGCTGGATGGCGAGCTCGCTGCCGTGACCGCTGAAACCCGGAGGCTGGAAGAGCTGATGGCCCGCCGCCTCGCCAGCGAGCAGGACATCCTTTCGCTGCGCATTAAGGAACGATCGCTGGAAGCTCAAATTGCCGCCTCGGAAATCGGAAAAAAAATTCATCTGCTCGATATGCGGATTCAGAACTGCACCTTGTGCGCCAATGCTGACGGAATGGTTTCCCGCGTTTACAACTCGCCCGGGGATATCGTCCAATCCGGCGCACCCGTTCTTTCCTCGGTGATTGAGCAGGAACCGACCGTGGTCGGTTTTTTGTCGGAGTATAACTCGCGCGATGTCGCCGTGGGGATGGACGTTTTTCTCGTTCCGAGCTCCGGTGTTGGCGGTGTGATTCCCGCCACCGTTGTTTCCCTTACGCCGGATGTGTTTGCACTACCCGGTCGGGTGAATCCGATTCCGACCCAAACCTATCGCGGTCGGCGAGTCATCATGAAACCCGAACCGGGTGCTGCACTGCTGCCCGGCGAAGAGGTGCAGATTCATTTCCGAAGTCCCTGGACGCTTCGGTCTCAGCCGAAAGATACAAAATGATCCGTTTCGTGTTGTTCTTGATTTGTGCTCTTTTCGTTTGGACGGCCTGGGCGGAACCTCCGGTTTCGCTGAGTTCAGCCATCGAACTGGCACTCGAAAACGACATTCGGTTGCTTTCGGGCAGGGCGGATTTAAGCATTGCACAACTGCGGCAGGAATCGGCCGCCGTTTGGAGGGATCCTGAACTCCGTTTGGAGCCTAGTGTGGATGCGGATGAAGACTACATAGACTCCGCGATTCGCTTTTATCTTCCGCACCCGTGGCGGGTTCATGCCGACGGGCTGGAGCGTGCGTCTCAAACTGCGGCATCAACCGCTCAGATGCAAATGGGGCGCATTCAAGTTGCCACAGAGATTTTTCAGCTCTATCGGGAGTTCCAATGTTTGGAAAAGGAACTCGCCCTGGTGACCCGTTTGATTGAGATCAAACAACAGCGGGCCGACGTGATTTGTCAGCAGGTTGATGCGGCGATGAAAACTTCGACCGATGCGCTGTTGTTCCGCTGGGAGCTTCGCGACGCCCAGCGAGAGGCGCGTACGCTGCGATGCGATATGGATCGAATCCAGGGCCAGCTTGCTGAGCGAATTGCCCGGCCGGTCGAGTCGCTGCGGCTCGAGCCGTTGCCGGAGGTCGAGCCGGCCGTCCTCATAGACAGCGAGACGGTGGATCAGCTCGCCCTCGAATTGCGCCCTGATCTTCAATTATTGCATGCCCAGCTTCAGCAGGCTCAGTCCCGTGTGCAGCAAGCGGACGCCGAGCGGATTCCCTGGTTTAGCTATGTGCAAGCGGGGTATGCCGACAGCGCAGAAGAGTGGCGCATTCAGGCCGCCGTCAGCTTGCCCATCTTTTCACTCAGCGGCTCAAAGAAGCGCCAGGCGTTGGCCGAGCAGGCGTTGCGGCGAGTTTCAGTTGATGCCTCGCAGGATGCGATTGCATTGCAGGTAAGGCAGGCGGCTTTCAACCTCAATAACGCAATCGAAGAGTGGCAGATGCATCGGCAGGAGATGGATGCGCTGGCCGCGGAGGCGCAACAAGAGATTGAGATGCTGCAAGAATACGCCGCCGGGGCCCCCGACGAGTGGATGAAGCTTCAGGAACGGATCGTTCAAGCTGATCGCCGCCTGCTCGACGTTCGGCGCGATGTCAACGCAGCCCGCGCCGACTACCTCCTCGGCACCGGCCAGATTCTTATTCAAGACTAGCTGATCGTCATTGACGTTTTGTGGACCATTCTAATTTGGATGGTCATAGGGGCCGTTTCACGTTAATTTGCGGGCAATGAATCTGATCGAAAAAGTCAAAGCGGCCATTAAACGGGAACATCTGATTCCCGATGGAGCTGAAGTGATCGTCGGGGTTTCCGGCGGGGTCGATTCCGTCGCGTTGCTGCGCATTTTGCACCGGCTCGGATACAAGGTGACCGCCGCGCATCTAAATCATTCGATCCGCGGCGCGCAGGCCGATGCCGACGAGCAGTTCGTCAAAGATCTCTGTGCACAACTTGGCGTGGAGTGCATCACGGCTAAAGCTGACATTCCCGCGCTCGCCAAAGAAAAAGGCCTTTCCCTCGAAATGGCCGCCCGCGAAGCCCGCCATGCGTTTTTCCGCTCCCTGATCTCTGACTCCTGTCTCCTGACCTCTGTCATCTGCCTTGCCCATCACGCGGACGATCAGCTCGAAACCTTTTTTCTACGCGCCGCCCGCGGAGCTGGCCCCGCCGGATTAGGCGGCATGAGGAGTTCCCAAAAGCTGGCCGCAATGCAATTGCTTCGTCCAATGCTTGGAATCCGGCGGAGCGAAATTTTCCAATGGTTGGAAACAGAGGGCCTCGAGTGGCGCGAGGATGCGAGCAACGCCGACGAAACCATCCCGCGCAACCGGGTGCGGCATCAGATTCTACCGGTGCTTAATGAAATTAATGAGCGCGCCGCTGAAAATATTCTGCGCACCATGGACATTCTGCGCGACGAGGAAGACCATCCCGAAAAATCCGCCCGCCGCCGCGAAGCGCGCGACTGGCTGATCGAACACGGCTCCGCTCCGACCTTCGACGCGGTCGAGCAGTTCATCGAATTTTCCGCCCGTACCGCCGGTACAACGGTTCTCGACCTCGAAGGCCTGCGCATGATCAACGAGTACGGAACACTGCGTGCTGATTCTGAAAGTTTTCCAAGGATTGGAAAAATCAGAATCGAAGAGAGTAGCGGCATCCTGCGCGGAAAATGGCAGGCCTCTATTTCGCTCGCCAAAGTTGACGGCCGCGAAGTGATCATCCGCCCGGCGCGTCCCGGCGACCGCATGAATCCCTATGGAATGGACGGCTCGAAGAAATTGCAGGACATTTTCACCGATCTTAAAATTCCACAGGCGCAGCGCGCGGAGTGGCCGGTGGCTGAGTGCGGCGGCGAAATCGTCTGGCTGCCCGGATACCGCATCGCCCGTGGATGGGATCTCTCGTCAGATGACGAGCCAGCGCTGCACCTCTTTTGTGAACTGAAGAAATGAGCATGCAGAAATTCCAAAAGTTCGAAGCGCGGCTTGAGGCAGCAGGGAACGGCAACCCGAAACGCTCGGTCGAAGAGCTGGCCGCGCATGTACTCGGCTGCAAGCCACTCGAAATCTATTTTCGCGAGCTGACGGTTGAGCAGGAGGCCGAGCTGGAAAAACTGATCGCTCGCGCGGAACAGGGCGAGCCGATCCAATACATCATTGGCCGCGTCGATTTCCGAGGCCTGGAAATCGCTTGTGACTCGCGCGCACTTATTCCCCGCCCCGAAACCGAGTTGCTTGTGGAGGAGGTTCTTTCGACATTCGACACCAGCCACTCGCCACTTGCCATTGTCGACGTTTGCACTGGAACGGGCTGCATCGGTCTGGCGCTGGCGCACGAACTGCCGAACGCGCAGGTGACCGCCATCGATATTTCGCCGGAAGCGCTGGCGCTGGCACAGGAAAATGCCGATCGGCTAGATCTCTCTGAAAAGTTCCAATGTTTGGAAAATAATCTGCTCGAAGGAATCGAGGAAAATAGTTTCGACGTGGTCGTTTCCAATCCGCCGTACATTTTTTCCAAGGTTTGGAAAAACCTCGAACCCTGCGTGCGCGACCACGAGCCGCAGCTCGCGCTCGACGGTGGTGAGCGGGGGATGGATCTGATTGTTCCGCTGGCCGAACAGGCCGCGCGGGTTCTTAAGCCCGGCGGCGGCCTCTTCCTCGAAATCGGTTACGATCAAGGCGAAGTCGTTTTCCAATGCTTGGAAGCAGTCGGATTCCAGAACGTTCGGATCATCAAGGATTACGCCGGACTCGACCGGATGGTTGCAGGCTCAAAAGCGCAAAGCTGATGGTGATGTTCAGTTCGTTGAGCCGTTGTGCCTTTTCTTTAGCGTCCGGAGCGGAGTTCCAGAAAATCGGGGTCATTTGAATCAGATCCGTGATTTGCTCTTTGTTGAGCGCGACTTCATACGACACAGCCTCACGCGCCGTTTCAGCAAACAGTGGAGCGCATTTTATGGCGGCCTCATCGGCCTTTTCCTCAAAGTCACTGGCGCTGGCGTTGAGCAGGGTGCGCAGTTCAATCAAATGGTTGGGGCCGGGCACGCCGAGAATGAGTTGTCCCTCCGGCTTGAGGACGCGGGCAAACTCCTCCGTGTTACGCGGAGCCAGCACGCTCAGAATGCAGTCCATCGAATGGTCCGCAAGCGGCAGCTTGCGCATGCCGTTGGCGACAATCCACGTGACGTCCTTATAGCGCTTCGCCGCGCAGCGGATCGCCTCTTTGGAAATATCTATCCCAAACAACTGCTCGGCTCGCTCGGAGAGGCTCGCCCTACCTGCGAGTTCGGAATCTGAAGGTGGGGCGACGTCTCCGACGGAGCCGGATCGAAGGGAGGCACTCAGCGCCCCGAGAAAATGACCTTCGCCGCAACCACAGTCGAGAATGGTGGGATGTGGAATGTGGGCTGTCGAATGGTGGATGGCTTTTGTGACGGGATCGAACGCTCCGGAATCAAAAAAGCGCCGCCGCGCCTGAATCATCGCCTTGTCGTCGCCGGGGTTTTTGGATTTACGCTGATGGCTCAGCAGCAGGTTCACATAACCTTCTTTGGCCAAATCAAACGAGTGACTGTTTGCGCAGTGATACGTTCGCGCTTCCAGACAGAGGGCGTCGCGGCAGACTGGGCAAAGGAGGGGGCTGTTAGTCATTGAGCGATGATCCTCTTCGAATGCTCATTCGTCCAAACTTTTCGCGGATAGCGTCAACGGCGCGGCTGAGGGCTTCGCGCTTGGTCGATAGCTGTGTTTTTTCTGAGGCAAAAAGATCCATCTGCGGGGACTCGGCGGTTTCGCGCAGGCCGCTCACACCGAAGCCGATCAGGCGGACGGGGGAATGCAGGCCCTCTTTACGCAGCAGCTCCAGTGCGGTTTCGCGCAGGGTGATGTCATCGCAGCAGACGGGGTCGAGCCGCCGCTGGCGGGTGATGGTCGAAAAGTCGCTCCAGCGCACTTTGATCTGTGCGGTGGCGGCATAGAAGCCGGCCTTGCGCAGGCGACTGCCCACTTTGTCGGCCAGACCCATTAGCCGCTGCTCGACTTGTTCCGGATCGCTCTCATCCTTCCCGAAGGTGATTTCGTTGGAGATGCTTTTTTCTTCTGTGCCGGTTTCGACGTTCCGCTCATCGAGTCCAAACGCCCGGCGACGGAAGGAGGCCGCCGCATTTTCGCCTATCCATTTGGACAACAGCCCGGGGTCTGCGTTTTGCAGATCACCGATGGTGTGGATGTTGTGCGTTTTGAGAACGGCCTGCATTTTTCCGCCCGCACCCCACATGCGCTTGATGGGCAGCGGGGCCAGAAAGGCCGGAATTAGTTTTTCGGAAAAAGGGACGAGGGTCAGGCCGTCCGGTTTGTTCATATCGCTGGCGATTTTAGCCAGAAACAGGTTTGGAGCCACACCGACCGAGCAGGTGAGTCCGGTTTCGGCCAGAATGGCGGCCTTGATTTTGCGGGCAATCGTCGGGCCGTCGCCGAACAGGTGTATCGACCCGGTTACATCCAGAAACGCTTCGTCGCACGAGAGCGGCTGAACGTGCGGGGTGAAGCGCTCGAAGATTTCCATAATTTGTGAGGAGGCTTTGTGGTAGCGCGCCATCCGTACCGGCAGGAAGATCGCCCGCGGGCAACGCTGCGCGGCGGTGCGCGACGGCATGCAGGAATGGATGCCGTATTGCCGTGCTTCGTAGGAACAGGTGGAAACCACCCCGCGTTTATCGCGCGGCGATCCGATCACAACCGGTTTGCCGCGCAATTCGGGGTTGTCGTGCTGCTCAACCGCCGCGAAAAACGCGTCCATATCGACATGTAGTATGGTTTTTTCAGACATTGCCACTGAACCGTTCCCTCTGGTCATTATTCGCCGATGGAAAATTATTTTTCCACTTCATTCCAAAACACTTCGTTGAACCATTCGCTGCGCTCATTATTTACCGGTGGTAAATTATGTTTCCGCTTTGCTCCAACGCGTTGGCGTCACAATTGCCAGTCGCTGCGCCCCTTGCCACACATCCGCGTGGCCTCTCTCCCGTTGGTCGAGTGTGTCAGCCTCTCTCACCTTCGTCTCGGGTGGACCCCTAGCATGGGGGCGCGGCTAAATTTTTCCAAGCATTGCCACGGCACTTCGTTAAACCAGTCGCTGCGCTCCTTGCCGCACATCCGTGCGGCATCTCTCGATTACGTCTTGGGTGGAAGCAACTGATATTTCTTTTCCACACATTGGAAACCAAGTGGGGTTAAAACCGCTGGCTTTTCCAATGCCTGGAATTCCGTCTGGTATTTTTCCAAGGATTGGAAAAGCACGGGGTTTAGCGCGATTTCGTCTAAATCCGAACTTTTAGCAAGGTGTTGGCTTGAGACTTCCGGATTTTCTGTTACACTTAACCGCTTATATGCGTGGCCTATGCCGTGCTGACACGGGAGTGCAAAAACGAGGGGATTTCAGGATGAGTGATGGTTTGAAAACGACTTGTGCCGGCTGTTCAGATGTGGACGAACAGGAGCTGATGACCCGGCTGGATGAGGTGCTGGAGGAGTACAAAGACAACTCGGGCGGGCTGATTCCCGTTCTGCAGATTGCGCAGGGATTGTTCGGGTACCTTCCGGAGAACGTTCTGCGGCACATTGCCACGGGACTGAATAAACCCTATAGCGAAGTGGCCGGCGTGGTCGGTTTTTATTCCTTTTTCTCGACCCAACCGCGTGGCAAAAACGTAGTCCGCGTCTGTTTGGGAACCGCCTGCTATGTGCGGGGCGGAAAACAGGTTCTCGATTCACTTAAAAAAGAGCTCGGGATTGATGTCGGCGAAACGACGGCGGACAAAAATTTTTCACTTGAAGTGGCTCGCTGCTTCGGTGCCTGTGGTTTAGCTCCGGCGATCATGATTAACGACGATGTTCATCAGCGTGTAAAACCTGCCCGCATCAAGCAGGTTCTCGCCCCGTATTATGAAAAGGAGGACGCGTAGCCATGTCTAAAAAACTTACATCCCTTTCCGACCTGAAGAAGTTGCAGGAAGCAGAAATCCTGAAGCTCGGGCTGCGGTTCGACTATAAATCTCATAGCGGCGACTCTGTTCGCCAGATTCTCGTTTGCGTTGGCGGCGGCTGTCTGGCCTCCGGTGCGCTCGAAATTTGCGCGGCATTGCGCGAGGCAATCGAAGCCAACAACCTTTCCCACAAGGTGGAAGTGATTGAAACCGGCTGCATGGGTCCCTGCGCCGCCGGCCCCGTCGCCAAGGTCATGCCCGACAACGTATTCTACCAGGGCATCACCGCCGAGGACGCCAAGACCATCATCGAGCAGCATGTTGGCAAGGGCGAGATCGTCTACCAGCTCCTCTATAAGGATGCCGCAAGCGGCAAGCCAGTCGCCGACATCGACCTGATCGACTACTTCAAGAAACAAAACAAGGTTGCCCTGCGCAATTGCGGCAACATTGATCCGCTCGCAATCAAGGAATACATCGCAGTCAAGGGATACCAAGGCCTCGCCAAAGCCCTTTCCGAAATGACCGACGAAGCCGTTGTCGATAACGTCCTCAAGTCCGGCATGCGCGGGCGGGGCGGAGGAGGCTTTCCGACCGGCCTCAAATGGAAATTTACCCGTGAGGCTCCCGCCACGCCCAAGAGCGTGGTCTGCAATGCCGACGAAGGCGACCCCGGCGCGTTTATGGATCGCAGTCTCTTAGAAGGCGACCCCCACAGCGTCATCGAAGGAATGGCCATCGCGGGCTACGCCGTTGGCGCAAGCCGTGGCTATGTCTACTGCCGCGCCGAATATCCCGTTGCCATCGAACGCCTTCAAAAGGCTATCGACCAGGCGCGCGACTTCGGCCTGCTCGGCGAAAATATCCTCGGTTCCGGGTTCAGCTTCGACCTCGAAATCCGCATGGGTTCCGGCGCGTTCGTCTGCGGCGAAGAAACCGCGCTCATGACCTCCATCGAAGGCAATCGCGGCGAACCCCGCCCGCGCCCGCCGTTCCCTGCCATCAAAGGCCTGTGGGGCAAACCGACGCTGCTCAACAATGTCGAAACCTTTGCCAATATTCCGGTCATCACCCTCAAGGGAGCTGATTGGTATGCCAAGATGGGAACTGAAAAGAGCAAGGGCACCAAGGTGTTCGCCCTCGCCGGCGCAGTGAACAATACCGGCCTCGTCGAAGTGCCGATCGGTGTTCCGCTTGGCGAGCTCATCTACGATATCGGCGGCGGCATTACGGACGGCAAGCCCTTCAAGGCCGCGCAACTCGGGGGCCCCTCCGGCGGTTGTATCCCGAAGGAGCACCTCAATGTTGCGCTTGACTATGAATCGCTTAACGAACTGGGAGCCATCATGGGTTCCGGTGGATTGATTGTCATGGACGAAGACAGCTGTATGGTTGACGTTGCCCGTTTCTTCCTCGAATTTGTTCAGGAAGAATCCTGCGGAAAATGCACGCCGTGCCGCGTCGGCACCAAGCGGCTGCTTGAAATCCTCGAACGCATTTGCGCCGGGGACGGGGAGGAAGGCGACATCGAGAAACTAATCAGCCTCGGCAGCCAGATTAAGGAAACCGCGCTGTGCGGGTTAGGTAAAACCGCCGCCAACCCGGTTCTTTCGACGATCCGCCACTTCCGCGAAGAATACGAAGAGCATATCCGCGAGAAGAAGTGCCGCGCCGGTGTCTGCGCCGGTTTGGTGCGTGCACCGTGCCAGAGCGCCTGCCCGGCGTCGGTCGACATTCCAGGCTTTGTGTCGCTCGTTGGCGAAAAACGCTATGCCGAGGCCCTCAAGTTGCACCGCGAACGCAATCCGTTCGCCGCCGCTTGCGCGCGCATCTGCTTCCACGCCTGCGAAGATCACTGCCGCCGCTCCACGCTCGATAGCCCGCTCTCCATCCGCGGCGTCAAGCGCTACATGGTTGAGCAGGAAATGATCATTCAGGTGCCGGAGTGCAAGGAGAACAAAAAGAACGCCGCCAAAAAGATCGCCATCATCGGCGCCGGCCCGGCGGGGCTTTCCTGTGCTTACTTCCTCGCGCGCCTCGGTTATAAGCCGACTCTCTACGAAACCGCGCCGCGCCCCGGCGGTATGATGGCGCAGACCATTCCGTCTTATCGTCTGCCGCGCGAAATTCTCGCTCGTGAGGTTCGCATGATCGAACGCCTCGGCGTCGACATTCAGTGCAATAAAACCCTGGGCAAGGATTTTACTCTCGAGAGCCTGAAGGAAGAGGGCTGCGATGCCGTCTTTCTCGCGGTTGGTGCTCCGGAAGGGCTCACGCTCGGGTTGCCCGGCGAGGATGCCGAAGGCGTCTGTGAGGCAATCAGCTTCCTGCGCGAATACAACATTCGCGGTTCGGTGCCGGTTGGTAAAAACGTCGTCATCATCGGCGGCGGTAACGCCGCGATTGATGCGGCCCGTACGGCGGCTCGTCTCGATGCTGAAAGCGTCACGGTGCTCTATCGCCGTACGCGTGACCAGATGCCCGCCTACGAAGAAGAGATCGAAGAGGCCGAAGCCGAAGGCGTCGTGCTGAAGCTGCTGACCTCGCCCGAAGAGCTCGTCATCGAAAACGGCAAGGTTGTCGGTGTTCGTTGCAAGCCCATGGAGCTTGGCGCGTTCGATCGCTCCGGTCGCCGCCGCCCCGTGGCCGGCAAAGACGAGGACTTTGTTGTTCCGTGCGATCAGGTGATCGCCGCGATCGGCCAGCGTGTCGATCTGCCCGGAATCACCGGCGAAACCACGCTCAGCGTTCAGCGCAATGGGTATGTGGCCACCGAGGCGCTGACCAAACAGACTTCCGTAGACTGGATCTTTGCGGGTGGCGATGTCGCCACCGGCCCGTCCTCGGTGATCGAAGCGGTTGCCGATGGTGAAAAGGCTGCGGCGGGAATCGATCTGATGCTGACCGGTAAAAACAATGCCTTTTGGCGCGCTGAAAAGAAAAACAACACATCCTTTGATCCCGATGCGGAACCGTTGATGTGCGAACGCGAGAAGCAGCCGCTCATCCCCGTGGAACGCCGGCGCTGTAACTTCGACGAGGTCGAGCAGCCGTGGGACGAAGCCACGGCCATCCGCCAGGCAAAGCGCTGTCTGCGTTGCGACCACCGCGAAGAAGTCCACACATGGTAATGGGAACTTTAAAAAAGGAATTCGAAAAATGATTAATCTAACAATTGATAATAGTCCGATTGAGGTTGCTGAAGGACTCTCCGTGCTGGAGGCCTGCAAGCAGGCAGGCATCAAAATTCCCACGCTGTGCTACCTCGAAAAGATCCAGGCCATCGGCGCATGCCGCGTCTGTCTGGTCGAGATCGAAGGGGTGCACGATCTGGTGGCCTCCTGCGTTATGCCTGTTTCCGAGGGTATGAAAGTATCCACCAACAACCGCCGCGTGCGCGAAGCCCGCAAGGTTGTTGTTGAGCTGCTGCTCTCCGAGCACGATGGTGATTGCCAGACCTGCGACCGCAACGAAGACTGTGAATTGCAAAATCTCGCCCACGACCTTGGCATCAAGGAGCTTCGTTACGAAGGCGAAAAAGCGCTGCGCTGTAAGGATAACAGCATGGTCGGACTCGTCCGAGACAGCGCTAAGTGCATTTCCTGCCGCCGTTGCGTAACGGTCTGTACCGCAATACAGAGCGTATCTGCGCTCTTCCCGCAAAGCCGCGGTTTTAAGACCACCATCGGCCCCGCCTTCGCGCAAAACCTAGACACGGTGACCTGCGTACAGTGTGGTCAGTGTGCGGCCGTCTGTCCCGTCGGAGCCATCTCCGAGCGTGACCAGACCGACGAGGTCTGGGCGGCGCTCGACGATCCAACGAAAACCGTTGTCGTACAGACCGCGCCCGCCATTCGCGCCGCCCTCGGCGAATGCTTCGGTATGGAGCCCGGCACGCTCGTCACCGGCAAGATGACCACCGCGCTACGCCGCATGGGATTCGACGCCGTGTTCGACACCAATTTTTCGGCCGACCTCACCATTATGGAAGAGGGGACGGAATTGCTGACGCGCTTGAAGAAGGCGTTGGTCGACAAAGAAGACGTCGCGCTGCCGATGTTTACCAGCTGCTCGCCCGGTTGGATTCAGTTCATGGAATATTTCTATCCAGATATGCTTCCGAACCTCTCCACCTGCAAATCGCCGCAGCAGATGATGGGCGCCATGGTGAAAACCTATTATGCCCAGAAGCTCGGCAAAAAGCCGGAAGAGATGTTCATGGTTTCCGTAATGCCCTGCACGGCCAAAAAGTTTGAAGCTGCGCGCGCCGAAATGAATTCCAGCGGCGTGCAGGATGTCGATGTTGTGCTCACCACCCGCGAGTTGGGCAAGATGATCACCCAGGCCGGGATCGACTTCCAGGCATTGGAAGATTCCGAAATGGATGCACCGCTCGGACTCGGTTCCGGCGCCGCCGATATCTTCGCCAACACCGGCGGAGTGATGGAAGCCGCGCTGCGCACCGCCTACGAGCTGGTCACTGGCCGCGAACTGCCGTTCGACAACCTGCATGTGACACCGGTTGCCGGACTCGACGGCATCAAAGAGGCCGAGATCACCATCGAAGGCACGGTGCCCGCATGGAGCTTCCTCGAAGGCGTTACTGCCAAGATTGCGGTCGTGCACACGCTGGGCAATGCCCGCAAGCTGATTGAGCGAATCCGCGCCGGCGAGGCGAGTTATCACTTCGTCGAGGTGATGACCTGCCCCGGCGGTTGCATCGGTGGCGGCGGACAGCCGCGTATCACTACCGATGAAGTTCGCAAGAAGCGCATTGCGGCTATTTATGCGGAGGACGAGGGCAAGACGTTGCGCAAGTCGCATGAGAACGAGGCGGTTGCTAAGCTCTATGAGGATTTCCTCGGCGCGCCGCTCGGCCACCTTTCGCATGAATTGCTACATACAAAATACACCGAGAAAGAACGGGTTTAGACCTGATTTAGACCTCCCGCGGAAAATTGTCCCCGCCGCCAGATCCTTCGGATGCCGGAAAAAGGCAGAAAAAGGGTTGATGCAGGGGGGTAAATGGGATAGATAGTACGCTCTTTTTCCGCGGGAGAACCCGCAATATTGGACTGGAGATACATTACTATGGCTACAAAAATACGTTTACGTCGCATGGGCGCCCGCAACAACCCTTTCTATCGTCTGGTTGTCGCTGACTCGCGTTTTGCAACCACCGGCCGCTACCTCGAGGTGCTGGGCTGGTACGACCCGAAGAAAGCTGAGAAAAATTTCAGCGTAAAAACTGATCGCGTGGATTACTGGCTTGGAGTGGGCGCACAGATGTCCGCCACCGCAAAAAGCCTGATCAAAAAAGCCCGCGCCGGCGAAGGTGTACCACCTGGTGCTGCCCCGGAGACCAAAAAGGTCGACACACAGGCTCTGATGGATGCCGTTCCGGAACAGGTTGAAGAACCCGTTGTTGAAGAAGTGGTTGCGGCTGAAGAGGCTCCGGTTGAAGAAGCCGCTGCTGAAAAAGCTCCTGCTGCTGAAGAGGTTCCTGCTGAGGACGCTCCTGAAGCCGCCACCGACGTGTCCGCCGAAGCTGATGAAGCGAAGGCTGAAGAGGTTGCGGAAGAAGAAGCTCCTGAAAAACAGGAGTCCTAATCATGAAAAAACTCGTTAAGCAGATGGTCACCGCCTTGGTTGACCATCCCCGCCACGTTAAGGTTACCGAAATCAAAGGTGAAAAAAGCGTTGTTTACGAACTGCGTTGCCACGCCAAAGATGTCGGCAAAGTGATTGGCCGCAGCGGTAAAACCGTTGGTGCCATGCGCACGCTCCTCGGAGCCATTGCCGCACGCGAAGGTCGCCGTGCCATGCTCGAAGTTGTTGAGTAGAAGAGTGGAGTAATGGAGTGAGGGATTAGTGGAGTACTAATTTTCTCTATTCATTCACAATTCAGATAAGCGTCTCGTTCTGCGGGGCGCTTTTTTATTTGGCACCTTATTTTCGCAACGCTCAGGAGCGGAGATTCCTCGCGGAGGCGCAGAGCGCGCAGAGAATGTGTGGGTTAGGATGACGTCCTCCGCGAACTCTGCGCCTCTGCGAGGGAGACTTTATTTTATTGTTTGATGGAGTGCTGATTTCTCTTTCCAATACTCCTGTACTCCAAAACTCCAATATTCCATTCTTCCGCCATGAAGATTGACGTCATCACAATTTTTCCCGAAATGCTCGAAGGCTTTCTCGGCCAGAGCATGATGAAGCGCGCCGCCGAGGCGGGGCATGTGGAGTTTAATCTCATCAACCTGCGCGACTTCACTGAGGATAAGCACAACAAAACCGATGATCGCCCCTTCGGCGGCGGCCCCGGCATGGTGATGAAGCCCGAGCCGATGTTTAAAGCGGTTGAGTCCATCCGCACCGAAAAAAGCCGGGTCATTCTGATGTGCCCACAGGGTGCACCCTTTAAACAGGCCCGCGCGCAGGAGCTTTCCACTGCAGAGCATCTGATTTTCATCTGCGGGCACTACGAGGGAATCGACGAGCGGATTCGTGAACAGCTGGTCGACGAAGAGATTTCTATTGGCGATTATGTGCTCACCAACGGTGTGCTTTCCGCCGCCGTGGTGATTGACGCCATCGTCCGGCTCATCCCTGACGTGCTGGGCGGCGAGGGCGCCACGGAGTCGGAATCGTTCTCTGAGCCCCTGCTGGAGGGGCCGCAATACACCCGCCCCGCCGAATTTCGCGGCATGAACGTGCCCGAAGAGCTTCTTTCCGGCGATCACGGCTTGATTGCCAAATGGCGGAGGAAGCAGGCTGAAAAGCGCACCGCCGCCCGCCGCCCGGATCTGCTGGACTGACTGCGTCAGGGCTTGCGGGTGACCAATCCCGGAAAAACGGAGGGTATATTTTAACCTTGGAAAACAGAGCTCTTGCGTCGCGAAGCGCTGATCTCCGGCATTGCCGGTGGAAAAGCGAGAAACATCGCTTGACCGGTGGGCGCATTTAGGTACTATCCACTGCTCGCTTTTGAGAATTTGAAGAAAGAGAAGAATTATGAATTCTACCGTATTGAAAATCGGCGCTGAACAGTGCACCAAAGAAGTTCCGGAATTCCGGATCGGCGACACCCTCTGCGTGCACGTGAAGATTAAAGAAGGCGCTAAAGAGCGTATTCAGAATTACACCGGCGTGGTTATCGCCCGCAACGGTTACGGCGTGGCCGAAACCATTACTGTGCGCCGCGTGGCGTTTGGCGAAGGTGTTGAGCGTGTGTTCCCGCTGCAGAGCCCGAACATTGAGAAGATCGAAGTGGTTCGCCACGGTAAAGTCCGCCGCGCGAAACTCTACTACCTGCGTGATCTCACCGGTAAGAAAGCTCGCATCAAAGAGCGCCGCGTATAAAGTTGTCCCATGGACATGCTCGCATTTGAAAAAGAGGCCTGGCAATCAGGCCTCTTTTTTATTGCCGGTGTGGATGAGGCCGGGCGCGGTCCGCTGGCCGGACCCGTTGTGGCTGCCGCCGTCGCCTTCGAGCGCGAGCCGCTCGAAAACGGGGGCGCCAAAGAATTCGCCGAGCTCACCGACTCCAAAGCACTGAGCGAAAAAAAGCGTGACGCGTTTTTTGAACAGCTCACCACTTGTCCCTTCGCTCACACCGCCTTCGCGGTGATCGACCCCGAAGAGATCGACTCCATCAATATTCTGCAGGCCACCTGGAAAGCGATGGGCCAAGCCTTGTCCGGTCTCGACCGAATGCCCGACCTCGCGCTGGTCGACGGCAACCCTGTGCGCGGCCTGCCGTGCAACTCGCAGAATATTGTCAAAGGCGACGCCAAAAGCCTATCGATCGCCGCCGCATCGATTATCGCTAAAGTCACTCGCGACCGCATGATGCTCGAACTCGATGCTAAACATCCCGAGTACGGCTTTGCCCGTCACAAAGGCTACGGCACCAAAGCCCATGTTGAGGCCATCCACAAGCACGGCCCGCTGGACTGTCACCGCAAAACCTTCCGTCCGATCTCTGAACTCAATCAGGGAGAGCTCAACCTGTGAAACGTCTGCTCCAGTGGTTCAGCAAGGAAGCGCCTCATCTAAAGACGGGGCGGCGGGGCGAAAAGCAGGCGGAACAGTTTTTGAAAAAAGCGGGCTATAAAATTCTCGGTCGCCGTGTGCGCTGCGGCAAACACGATGAGATCGACCTGATTGCCCGTCACGGCAATGACACGATGGTTTTTGTGGAGGTCAAGACCCGCAAAAATGAAGTGATGGGCCGGCCGGCCGCGGCGGTGAACCGGGATAAGCGTCGCAAACTTTCCCGAGCGGCGGTGACCTTTCTTCAGAAGCGCAACCTGCGTCCGCCCTACATCCGGTTCGACATCATCGAAGTTATTGAAGAGCCGCCGGAAATTCGCCACATCGAAAACGCCTTTCAGATTGAAGGTGGTTACCGCATCTGGTGGTGAGGAGAGGGGAATGTCGTATGGTCGAGGTGCGGCATCCCGGAGTTCGTAGATCACAAGCGCCTGATTGCAAATTTTTTAGGTTTTAAAAAATGGGTTTAAAAAGGCGCAACCTGTTGTCTGTAAACATATAATGCAATGTAATACCCCGCATGTGTAATGGCATAAAAATATGGCCTAAAATCAGCATTAACACCTTTCTGTTAATGATTTATAAAATAGGAATTCCCGAACCTATATAGGTATAGGATATATGAGCGTGAGTGTGGAAACCTTCCAAGGTTTGGAAAATGGTTGCTTACGGGATCAGGCTGACTTCAATTTCATAGAAGCCTTCCGTGTCGGTTGTGTGCTCTGTGTCGGTCCAGCTGTTGGTCGGCGCATCGACGGTTGCCTGCGGATGGAATGCCTGATCGAGCGATGCGGCCCATAGAATGGTGTAGCGGCGGCCCTCAACAGCATCCCAGCTCAGCACGCAATGTCTGCTGCCGTCGATGACAGCTTCGGTGATCTGGAAGAAGGAATCACGGTCCGCCAGATCGGTTCCGGCGATGATTTCCGCGGCATTGGCAATCCGGTCGCCGTCGCCGTCGGCGGTGGGATCCGCCACAGTGCAATTGCCGATTTCTTGATCACCGGATCCGCGCAGAAGCAGGTTGGTGTCGTTGCCGTCGACCCAGAGCATTGCATCCGGATTGACCGCATTGGAGCTGATGTTTTCGAAACTGACCTGCAACCAGTCCTCTCCGTTGGCGAGCTGGTAGGTGTTGCCATAGTGCAGGCCGTTGAACGTATTGGTGACGGAGCTTTCTGCCGTCACCGTTAGTTTTTGTGCCGTGACTGTCCGGCCCTCGTCCGGCATTTCGAACTGGAAGTTGCCGCTTTCTTCCCAGATCAAAACTTCCGGGCTGGAGCGGGTCGAGGCCGATGTTTCGAATGAGGTCTGCCGCCACCACTCTCCGTTCTGCAGGTGGAAAAATTCCCTGATGCCGAAGCCGTAGAAGGTGCCGTCGATCTTTGTACGGGTAACATTGGTTAGCTGCTGTACTTCCACATAGCCGGGGGCGCTTGCCCTATCGACGTACATCCGCCAGGTGCCGGTTTCAAGATAGTTGGTTAGGGTCACCTCCGGGCGGTAGAGCGTGTCGGACGAACTGTCGGAGACGGTTTGTTGCCAGAACTCCCCGTTAGCCAGCGCGAAAACCCGGTCGTTTTTCCAGCCACGGAAATACCCGTCGATTTCGCTGATGACGGCTCCGCTGTCCGGCAGCTCAGAGGCGACAACCTGGCAGGTTCCGATGACGACGTCGTCGCGGTCCAGAAAGCGCATATACGTTTTTGAGTTTTCGGTCCAGCGCCAGGTGGTCACCGAATCTGCAGAAGAGCTGATGTTTTCGAAGGTCGTTTGCTCCCAGACGGTGCCGTCGCCCAGTTCATAGATGTTGCCGTTGTGCAGGCCGCTGAAGGCGTTGGTCACAAAACTCTCTGTAACGGCGATCCGTTCGACGGTTGTGTAGCTCGCCACGTTTTCAACGAACATGCGGCGGGTTGTCAGCACGTTGGTGACGGTCACTTGCGGGTTGCGCAGTGGCGGGTCGATGATGGAGCTGGCTCCGCCGGTGTTGCGCCAGAACTGGCCGTTATCCAGTTTCACAATCGTGCCGCTTTTCCACCCGTAGAATTTACCATCGATTTCTGCAGTGCTGGAAACGGTGATAGTGATCGATTCGACCGTGGCGTCGACCTCTCCTTCCGCCGCGAAGGTTGCGGTGTAGACCCCTGCGGCCGGAATCGCCCAGTTCAGTGTGCTCGAAGCGGTGTTGGTGCCGGTGGCGGGCGGGAACGTTGCGCCGGCGGGCAGGGCGGTGGCGGAGAGGGTGATCACGTCGGTGCGCACGGTATTGACGGCGGTCACGATCAGGCTGAGGTTGTCGCCGAGGAATACAAATTGATTTTCCAACCCTTGGAATTCGGGGGTCGGTCCGTGAACGCCGGGCGACATATCGTTGGTTGTCGCGCCGGTGGTGATGGCCCATTCCGAAGCGGTCCATGTCGTGTTGGGCTGCTGAATGTTGTTATTGCGCACGGCACGGCTGTCTTCGTAATCCCATGCGGTATCAATACCGTCGGTGTCAGGTTCGCCGTAGATATCGATCAGAATGCCGTTTGTGTGGTTGCCGCCGTAAAAGATGTAAACCGCATCATTGCCGTTTCCGTCAGCTGCAGAGCCTTCCTGTTGGGGGGCGAATCCGTAGGCGGCCAGAAACTCGTCCTGACCCTTGGCGATTACATACGTTTCCGCAGCGGCCACGATCCCGGTCAGCGCGACTTCATACCAGCTTTCGCCGCCGTTGTTCTGACGGCTCAGATACCAGTTGCCGTCCGCCAGATCCACGGTGTTGGTGCCGGCATTATAGAGCTCAACAAATCGGAAGTCCGCACTTTCGGACGGGTCAGCAATTTCTGAAATAAGCAGTCGTGGTTTTTGTAATACGGTTATTGCGATTGTTGCGCTGTCCGACCCGTTCGTATCGGTTGCTGTAAAGGTGACATCATACACGCCAATCGGCGCGGCGATGTCCCAGGTGAAGGTGTCGTTGGTGAATACCGCTCCGGTCGGCAGGTTGGTTGCGCTCAAGATGAACAGATCGCCATCGACCGGGTCGGCGGCGGTGACGGTGAACTGCAGGGCTTCTCCCACAAAGACGGTTCGGTTGCCAATTGGATCGAGCGCCGGCGGCTGATTGTAGGCGGTTCCGGTAATGATGATGTCATCAATGCGGCCCGCGCCGCTGGAGCCGATGCTGCCGCCGTTGGCTGCGATATCGGAGGTCATGATCCAGTGCAGGAAAACAGCGGGTTGGTTCTCACATCCCTCTGGCAGCAGAACACGGGTCAGCAACCCGTTGCCGCCGTCAGGCACGTGCACGTCGCTGTACGGCACGTCAGCATAAGTTCCGTCGGCACCGATTTTATACTGCAGCTTGAAGTCGGCCGGGCCGGTGGAGCTGGCCAGCTGCCTGGAGGAGACTTTGATGTCGATGTGGTTGGTTGTATTGAAGGATGTTTCCCAGTATGTGGTTCCGCTGCCGCTGCTCCATCCGTTGCAGGAGAGCGCGTCCGCTGTGTAGGTGTAGCTGGACGGAGCCGGAACGCGTATGACCGTTTGTGCGGCATTGGCGGCGATGCCGCCGTCGGCAATCTGATCTCCGTCCGCAAAGTCCCACGAGACGATTGTGGAGTTGCCTTCACTGTAGGCGCCGGTTCCGGTGATGCGCTGGAAGTGGTCGTAGAATGCTTCGGCGATCCCGTTGTGACGGAGGATGACGGTGTTTTCGTCATTGTCGTTGTCGTTCACGAGAGCTTCAGCGGTCCAGTTGGCCGAGCCATGAATGACGACGGCGTTGGTGCTCTGCGGATCGATCACCATATATTTGGCATGGATCAAGTCGGATTCGCCGCCGTCGAGGACGGAATAATCCGCCTCTGCGTAGGCGGGTAGAAATTCAACGTAGTTGGTCAGCGCGTTATACACATCGTCGGAGACGCCGCCGGGATCGGTGTCGCTGCGCGGCATAACCCCCTTGATGTCGGCTCCGCGGTTGGCGGCGGAAATCAGCGCGTCACGGATGAGCGGGCGGTTGAATTTATTGAGCGCGAAGACGATGTTGCTTTGCGCCTGATCAATCAGGTTGATGATGTCGGTTTCGGCATTGTTACCGCCCGGCGTGTCGTCCGGGTAGGGGGCGAAACGAACGAAGTTGGTTCCCCATGATCCGTCGAGCGAGAACGTCGAACCGTCGTGGGCGTGCGACTTGGCCGGATCATCGTGGAAGCGGCCGGCGAGCAGCTCGGCGGCCTCACTTATGTAGATACTGTAGAGCGACGGGCTGCGCGCTTCCAGGGCGATGTTCCACTGGTCGGCACTGGCTGCCAGTGTAAAGTTCCACGAAGCGATGAACACCCACTGGTTGCTTCCGCCGTAATCGAACAGTCCGAGTTTGTCGTGCATGATGCCGCTGGTCGATCCGTCGACCGAAAGCATCAGCGGATTGACGGTGCGGGTCGACAGGTCGAGCAGCGAGTTCGTTCCGCCGTAAACGGTTCCGAGGCTGATATCGCCATCGGCGACAAAGCTAATCAGCGCGCCGCGATCAAGCGCATCGCTCATGGCGTTCATAATGGTTCCGGCACCGTACTCGGCCGAAAAGGTGAAGGTGGACAGAATGGCGGAGTCGCCGTTTTGTAGCGCATCAATCCGGTCCGTCAGCACATCGCGAATCACAAATTGGCCGGGATAGTCACTGCCGGAGTTGGATTGGTAGGGAAGGTTATAGAATACGTTCCATGGGGTGCTGGTCAGCGGCGGCGATGATGGCAGGTTGGTAACCGTGATCGTGATGGTTTCAGAATCGTTGGTGTTGTTGTCGGCGGCATAGAAGGTGGAGGTGTACACACCGATCGGCGAGGCGCTGGCCCAGCTGAAGGTATTGGAAACGGTTCCGGCATTGGTGACGGTGTTGAAGACCGCCCCGGGCGGCAGGTTGCTGACGGAAAGAATGATGTCGTCATTATCCGTATCGGCAGCGCTGACCGTGAAGTTGAGTGCGTTGCCGACAGGTATCGACTGATTGCCGATTGCCGCCAGAACCGGTGCGCTGTTGGCGGGGGTTCCGCCATCTTCAACCAAAACGTCATCGATATACACATAACCGGAACCGCTTTTTGAGAATCGGATGTAAAGGGTTCCGGAAGAAGCGAGGTTAATGCTTCGTTCGGTCCACAGACCGCTGGTATTTGAGAACGGGCTGCCAGTTGCAGTAGTCCATGGTCCGGATGCGCTGGCAGAGGTCTCAACATTGAATGTTGGCGAGTCAGATGTTGTATAGGTCCAGAATGTCAGTGTTTGGGCATTGGTCAGCGGGGGGGTGACCAGTGAGTCGTCTACGGCGTTGAATCGAGCACTGTAGCTACCAGTGTGTGAATATGAAGCATATTGATCTACAGAGGTATTTATCCACCCAGATAATAGAAAGGTTTCAAATCCTTCTGAAAGAATGGTCGTAGCGGATGCCGCACCGCAGAGGGCGCAGGCGATCAGGCAGGCTGTCAGAAATTTGTTCATGTTTCCAATGGTTGGAACTTTTCAGCTCCATTTTTCCAACCCTTGGAAGCCATAGCATGGCGGCTTCTTTTTCGCTTCCAAGGGTTGGGAAAAGGCGGTTACTCGGCCGCTTTTTTGTACCCGGCGGCATCGACCTGATTGGCGGTCACAAAAATCAGCAGGTTGCGCTTTACTGTTTTTTCGCCTTCGGAACGGAAGAGGCGGCCGATCAGCGGGATTTTTCCAAGGAACGGAACACTGTCCTTGAAGGTTTCCAGCTTTTCTTTAATCAGTCCGCCCATGGCGATGGTGCTGCCGTCTTCGATGGTGACGGTGGTTTCCACTTTGCGGGTTTTGAATATCGGCTGGCGGGCGATCAGACGGTCGGCATTGTAGGTGCGGTTTTCTTCGCGGGCGGTCAAAAAGTCGATCAGGTTGTTGTTCGCCGGGGTGTCGCTGTTCATGTCGAGGGCTTCGTCTCCGAATTCGGGCCAGATGGTGCCGACATGCTGTTCGTCGTAGCCGGCCAGTTCGGTGATTTCAGGGGCAAGCTTCAGCTCAATGGTGCCGTTTTCTGGGTCGAGCTCGGGGGTGACTTCGAGCATGACGCCGGTTTTAACCTGTTCGTAGTCGAGCGGAACGAGACTGGGCTGGGCGTAGCGTTCGATGATGACATCGTAGGCGGTCGGGAAGGAGCGGGTTTCGCCGACGTGGATGGAGGCGGTTTCGCCGCTTTTGGTGAGTACTCTGGGTGCGGAGAGCAGGTCGGATCCTGCCTGTCGCTCGAGCGCGCGGATCAGCAGATCAACCGGTGTTCCCGTCACTTTCTGGATCAGCAGTTCGCCGGCGGTATCGACCAGGCCGCTGCCGGTGGAGTCCGTTACCGATCCGCCGTAGCTGTTAAACGAGCTGGCCCGCCCTGCCGCGCCGACGGCGGAGTCAAACGCCTCGGCCCCGGTGCGCAGGGTGTCGGTGAACAATTTCTGGCCGCCGGGAATGGAAATCGTATCGCTGTTAAGATAGGTGCCGGCGTCTCCGATGGTCCATTCAAAGCCGAGCTCGTCGAGGGCGCCTTCGGCGACTTCAATAAATTTGGTTTCGATCTCCACCTGACGGGAGCGCTCGTCGAGCGCCTTTTCGTTGTAGTGGCTGAGCAGGGCTTCGATCTTGTCGATATGCTTCGGAGAGTTGCGTACCAGTAGAAGATTGAACTCGGGGTTGAACTGCGCGCTGGAGCCGGGCGGGAAGGGGATGGATCCGAAAAAGCCGCGTGCATCGATCAGTCCAGTGGCGGTTTCACTGTCGGAGCGCAGCATCAACTTGTTTCCCACAGAGGGCATCAGGTCGAACTCGGAGGAGACCATCTGCTGCGGCGGTTCGTAATCAACCGGGGTGAGGCTTACCATGCCGGGACCGATTTCATATTTCATGCCGGACATCTGGGTGATGATGTCGAGTGTTTCAAGCGCGGAAAGATCCGTTCCGGAGAAGGTGACCGGCGGCAGCAGGGTTTCGGAGGTGCCGAACACCACTAGATTGACGCCCTTGCCCTTGCCGTCGAGTTTGCGGCAGAGCGCGGAGAGCTCCAGGACCACCTGCTGAATGTCGGCATCCTGAAAGGTGATCGCGGGAATGTTGATGGACTCGAGTTTTTCGCGCAGAGCCTGCGCGCGGAGCTCGTCGGCGGTCGGCTCGCGCTCAGCGGCGGATGGGTCCGTCTGTTCGCCTTCGGCCTTGGGGGTGTTCCAGGCGGCTTGCACCTCTTCGAGCATGCGGGTGCGGGTGGTGCCGTAGCTTTTCAGCTCGCGACCGGCTTTTTTGTCCGCGATGCGGCCGAGCCATTTGATGGCTGTTTTGTTGTAGGCGTCGGTGTAGAGCACCGCTTCGAACAGTTGCTGGGCGCTATCCCAGTCGTCATCGCCGTAGGCTTCTTTACCGCGGGCGAGAGTTCTTTCGATATCCACCGGGATGCTTTCCTCCGGTTCAAGTTTCGCCGCCGGGGTGAACGTTTCGCCGCCGCTTTCCGTCGCGCTGTAGAGCAGGGGTGCTTGTTGAGGCGGCATTTGAATGGTGAGCGGGGACGGGGCGGGTGTTTCCGCAGGTTTCGGCATGGCGATGGTTGGTGTTTCGGGGAGGACAGCCGGTGCGGGAGTCACTGGAGCCACCGAGGCCGGATCCAGTTCCGCCAGGTCGTCAAAGATCGTAGAGACATCATCCTGCGCAAACAGAGCCAGCGGAAGAATGAGTGCAAGTGCGAGAGTGGTGTTTTTTATCTTCATTATGAATTATCTCCATTTGATAGACACAGACTGTCTTTTCCGATTTTCGGAGCATAAGCATCTGCGGGCAGGCCAGCAATGATTTATCGGGCGGTAACGCAAAATAAATGAACCGCAGGCCGTTGATTTTTCAAAGGGGAGGTGTTACCTTGCCAGACCCTTTTCAATCCTATGCGGAGGAGTGGCTGAGTGGTTGAAGGTGGCGGTCTCGAAAACCGTTGTGCTCGCAAGGGCACCGGGGGTTCGAATCCCTCCTCCTCCGCCAATTAAACGTCGATCTTAACGGGTCGGCGTTTTTTCGTATGAGAGGGATGAAGAAACCCCGCAGGGGGTCGCGAGGCGAAGCCGACTGCCTCGCTCACAGAGCGGGGAGGGCTCACTAAGCCCGTCAATCCCTCCTCCTCCGCCAGTTTACTTCGGATTTCCGAATGATGAGTGCCAATTCCTTACGGGGTTGGCATTCTTGTCACACATTTTTCGAGTCTCCAAGTGACATAGCGCAGGTGCAAGACTGGATAGATATTGAGTGGTACATGGACGGCAAAACCCCAACCGATCGAGATCCACTCCCCCTTCAGGCCCCAAAACACCAGCCATGGACAGCAGAATAGTAGCGCCCAAGTATGGACTCTTTGGGCGTCGTGTATGCCATCAAGGACCGCCAAAGGATTCCGACCCGCCTCCGATAAGTAAACTCGCCCTCCTAAATGGCGAAGGGGCGTGCTCCGTAACAATGCTCCGAATAATCGGACTCCAGTCCAGGGAGCTCGCAGAATTGCAAATTCGCCGGCTCGCACCCTCAGAACAAATTGGGGAACCGGAAGTGGTGCCACTGAATTCAACACCGCCGACCAACCAGTAATAATAATCATGACCATCGCGGCATAAATGTGCGACTGGGTATCGAATGCTTTGTTGAAGGCAATTAACGCACAGGCAAACGCAGCGGTTCCCAAGGTCAAAACGACTAGACGCCGCAGCTTGTTCTTTCCAGCGGTATGCGAGCGCCTGCGGTTCCATATCACAAGGGCGCCAGCCAACCCTCCAGCAGTGCTCGCTACAAGAATGTGCCTATACGCTTCGGGGTTCATACGCCTAACGTCTCGGAATCGGTATTCGGGAGTGGAGCGACCGATGAGCTAAATTCGCTTGTTCGGGAAAGGGGCCGGTTCGCCCAGTTCGTTATCTTGTGCTCATCTCCTGGATTTCTTTATCTTGAATCGGTTTCTACTCAAACTAAATTTATGTTCCCTTTAAATAAGTCGCAGTAGATCAGAGGTAAACATGAAGCTCAATTCAAAAACAACGAATTAGGCGGACTGACCCGAATGGCACTAAGTTAAGGAGTTTTTAAAGCGAATGCCTATGAATCTGACTCTATGTGTTTTCAAAGTGGGACAGGCTTCCAGCCTGTCTGCTGTAGCTCGGCAAAGCAGGTGCAGACAGGCTGGAAGCCTGTCCCACATTACTGAAACGCGGTTAAAATGCGCTTAACTTAGTGCCATTCGCGCCAGTCCTTTATTGTTTCTTTTCCTTGATGCAGTAGAGTTCACAGCGCCAATCTTCTATTGATTCTTCGCAATCACCTGCGGCATACTCATTTTGTGCCCGTGAAATTAAAATACTGTGTTTACGTGCTTTTCAGTCACGCCGATGGGAAACTTTACATCGGCTATACAGAAAATCTTAAACAGCGCCTGACCGCTCATTTTAACGGTGAATCACCCGCCACACCCTGACGTTGCATACATGCCAAAGAACTAAAAAAAGGAAGATAAATCATGGCAACAAACCCAATCGGAAAAGAAACCAAAACCATCGGAATCAACATGAGCAAGAAAATGGCGGATGAGCTCGAACGTCGGGCGCTATCCATGCACATCAGCAAAAGCAACTACTGCAAAGTCATCCTGCAGCAGTGGCTCGACTCTGGAGCCAAACTGACTTTAAGTGAATAATTTCCACTCGGCCTAATTCTGTTAGGCGGAATAATTCCGTACAACAAACTGTTGGCTGCTGATATGAAAAAAACAATTAAACTTGGTGAAGAACTTTTGTGGAAAAAATAGCAATGGAGAGTTCTATCTACATGGTTCCGAATAGTCTGAGTTGCTACATTGTACTTCTATCAACACGGATACTTCTTTCGCCACAGTTCATCACAAAAGGTGGGTTTGTTGTTGAGGGCGGACAGGCAAAAGCAGCAGCTATAGCCGCAATCTTATTCTTTGGATGGAGTTTCTATCAATTCGGTTTAAAGCCCCTATTTAAGCGCAACATATCGTATCTGAAGAGAGTGGTATTCTTCCTTCTGTTCGGATTTATACTGGTGTTTTTTGCGCACATTTCTGAAACAATCCACCCGTTGTTTTTTCAACTGGCTGTGATTTCTGTTTGTATAATTATATCCCGACTGATCAAGATCGGGCTCACTGGAGAAGAGAGTGCCCATTAAAAAGGAAGCCAACCAAAGCACACACTCTATCACCGGCTCCGCCGGTTCAGGGTGATGCTGGTCGTTAGCTGGTGATTAACACGAAATACTAGGAAGCAAACACATGGCATACCAACCACAAGAAATTTTCACCCCCCGTTCCCATGAGGTGAACAAAGAAATGTATATCACACGACCTGAGCTCGAGAAGCGGTTTAAGAGCGCTGTGCTTGGTTCAAAGCAGATTATTTTGCATGGCGAATCAGGAACGGGGAAGAGTTGGCTGTACAAAAAGGTGTTTGCGGACCAGTCGATTGCGTACATAACTGTCAATATGGCAAAAGTAGCATCCCGAGGATCAATCGATGCGGTCATCAGCTCGGTAGCTGACAGTCTCACAGGCCCAAGAGCAGTATCGTACAAAGAAGGCAAAGATGCTAAAGTCAATGCTGGTTTTGTTAATGCGGGCTTATCACATGTAAAGGACTATGTAGTTCCTATTCAGGACAATTATCTCCGATTACTGAATGCTTTCCGATGGAAAATCGGTTCAAGGAAACTGGGAGTTGTAGTTTTTGAGAATATCGAGGCCGTAGTTCACAATCAGGAGCACCTAAGACAACTTTGTAGTCTGATACTTTTGGCTGATGATGAGGAGTATGCTCGAAGTCATCTAGGGGTTCTAATGGTAGGTACTCCGAGTGATCTTATCGAACTTATTGCTAGATGTGACAATTCTAATACTGTGAAGAACCGTATAGTTGAACTACCTGAAGTTACAGTTTTGAGCGAGATCGGAGTGAAACATTTCATCGAAAAAGGTTTTTTCAAACTGCTTAAATACAGATTGCAGGAGAGCGAAAATTTCTCTCAGGAACAATTTATAGAAGAAGTAAGAACCTCTTGCGATTGCGTTCCTCAGCACCTTCATGAATTGTGTCTTGAGATTGCTCTTTGTGTCGAGGATGCTGAGAATATCATTGATGAAACACGTTTTGTAGAAGGAAAATTGCAGTGGGTGCGCAGCAATCTCCTCAGTGAATTAGCGACGGTAAAAATCAATTTAAATCAGCGCTCCACCAAAATACGTCGACGAGATCAGGTGTTATACACGCTTGCTAATATTAGGAAATTTAGCTTCACCCCTAAGGAAGTGGAGAATGTTCTTCGGAAACTTTTCCCGGAAGCAACTCGTGGTGTGAGGCTAAATGTTCCGCAGATCCTTTCGGATCTTGCAAATAGTGACCACCCTGTAATTCGCCAAAACCAACTCAACTCAGCGTACCGATTTGTTTCACCCAAATTAAAGATCGTCATACATGCGGCACTCAAACTGGGGGATGGAAGCGTTTTGGTGAATGATGCAGTATTTGGTGAAGTAAGGGGATAACAGCTAACCACCGCTTGCACTCTATCGCTTGCTCCGCCCGCTCAGAGTGACGCGAGACGTAGCAGTGACTAAAAAGCGAACCAATTTCAGGAAACACCTATAAAATAAGGGCAATGACAACCTCCCTCCTCTTCCGCCAACTAAAAAATCCCGCCCGAATATTAACGGCGGGATTTTTTCTGTTTAAAGACCGTCCAGAGCCAGAAACGGAAACGCTGCCACAGGGACGCTTTTTTTACCGGGGGCCGCGCCGAGGGCGCTTTCATGTAATCTCTGTCGTAGATACCCATTGATGGATGTTTCCACAAGGTTTTGAGTTCGACAAGAGGAATGACTCCGTGAAGCAGAGCGCAGCTCGCTTCACGGCCAGTCATACAGCGTGTTCGTATCCGAACTCTACTGTATGGCGGAGAGGGGGGGGGGGATTGACGTTCGCTGTGCTCACTCCCCGCTCTGCGAGCGAGGCAGTCGGCTTCGCCTCTCAAACCCCCTCCGGCGGTTCTCATCCACCACCTCATCACCAAAAAAACCTGCCATACCTTACGATCTGACAGGTATAAAGTTTGGCGGAGAGGGGGGGATTGACGTTCGCTGTGCTCACTCCCCGCTCTGCGAGCGAGGCAGTCGG
>JACNKZ010000019.1 GCA_014381785.1 Kiritimatiellota bacterium | reverse complement strand
TAAACACTGGTTGGTAAATGGTGAGATTATGGCGGTTGGTCAGGAAGAACTGACGCTGGAGAATATTACGGCGGACATGACTATTGAAGCCGTCTTTGAAAAAATCAAAGCCATGCCGTGGCTGAATCTGCTGTTGGAATAAGTGATGGACACAGCTATGTTTTCGGAGAATTAACAAAGGGTTTCATGTACATATCGGGGCGAAAAGGGTACGTTTACAAAATGAATTTTTTAAGGACAGGGTTAGTGGTGGGGATGGTGCTGTTCGGCTGGAATGTTCTGGCCGGAGAGACCCGGATTTCGTTATCTGCCACCGATCAGCCGCTGGGCGAAGTGCTGGAGCGCATTGAAAAGAGCAGCGGGGTGGATGTGGTGCTGTCCGATAAAAAATGGGCGCAGGACCCCGTTTCGTTTTCCACCCGGAATTCAGACCTCGAAAAAGTGCTCGATACGGTACTCAGCCAGTACGACTATGTCCTTGAGTGGTATGCCGATGCCGGGCAGCTCTCCAAAGTCCTCATCACCGTCTATGAGCGGAACGCGGGACAGGCGAAGAGCCACATTGCGACTGCCGAAACCCCGCTATTACCCTTGGATGTAGAAAAAACTCTTTCTCAAAAACCTTTAGACTACTCAAAAATCCCGGCCTTTCCTCCGGACAGTGGGATTGAGATGAGTGCTCAAGAGCTTAGCGAGTCTTTAGCCAAAAACAGAAAAATGGTTGATTGGGATAAAATCCCTGCGTTTCCGCCTGGCCCTAATGGAGAGAAGAGCATATCAGCAAAAGCTCTTCGGGAAGAGTTGGGTGTTATAAACTAAAGGTAAGTTTTGCAGAGGCGTGGGATCATGACGAGCGAAGGTGGTTCACCTCGCTTGTGTAAGTTAGAAAAAGAAAGGATGGAAATAATGAAAAAATTGGTGGTATTTGTTTTTATGGTGGTGTGCTTTTCGATGATGCAAGCTCAGGCTGCCGAGCCAGATGTAGCAGGGTGGTATTGGGTTAAAGTTGAAACTGTTGGCGTTACAGGGACTGGTTCTCTTATTATAACGATGTCCAATGACACTGACCATACAGAGTATCAGTTATCTGATGCTTACAGCTACTTTAGTACTCCCAAACGATCGGCCGCGATGGCTGTGGATAGTACAGTGGGAAAATCGATTACGGCAGTGGCATTAACTGGAGTCGCTACAGGACAATCTCTGTTAGTTTATTTAACTCCTACTGCTTCAGGGTATTGGAATATTGTGCATATGACGGTTTCAAAATAAGTAAATCTGGTTTTCGAGACCTTAACCACGCGTAAGATCCGCGTTATAGCGCAGGAAGCAGTTGATGTGCTTCAAGAACTGGCGGTTATTTGAGAATTAATATGTTAAAAAAATCGGTCGATCAGGATTTTGAAAACAAGAAGTGGGAGAAGTTAGAAAGGGTTCGTGATGTGCTTCGGAAAGATATGCACGGCGAGCTGTCTGATCTGAATTTTAATTTCTTAAGTGCTGAGTTGCGCTGCAAGTACAACATTGTGGATACAGAAAATGTATCTTCCAATAATTATGACCCGATCGCCGTGTCATTAATTGAGAAATATCCAGATGGACTAATCCTTGATTGTGGGGCAGGAAAGCGCTCCATGTATTACTCAAATGTGGTTAATTTTGAAATTGTTCCTTACGACACAACAGATGTTCTTAGCGTTGGAGAGGAGCTCCCTTTTCAAGACAATGTTTTTGACGCCGTTTTTTCTCTAGCTGTGCTGGAGCATGTGAAAGATCCGTTTAAATGCGCGTCTGAGATCGCCAGAGTCATGAAGCCCGGCGCGACGCTCTACTGTGTTGTTCCGTTCTTACAGCCTGTGCACGGGTACCCTCACCATTATTATAATATGTCGATGCAGGGGTTAAAGAACCTGTTCGCAGACTTTTTGCAGATTCACGAGCAAACCGTTCCAGCCAGTGGCCTTCCAATTTGGGCTCTTACATGGATGCTGAACAGCTGGGCTTCAGGCCTGCCGTCTAATGTAAGGGATAAATTTTTAAACATGAAAGTTTCGGATTTGTTAGGAAATCCTCTGGATTATTTAAATGACGATTTCGTAAAGGCGCTTTCCTCTGAAAAAAATTCTGAGTTGGCCTGTACCACTGCACTCATTGGACGGAAATCTTGATTGGTCGGCGCTAACCAGATTAAGCGACCGCTTCACGGGGCGCCCGTTGAGGGCAATCTCACTTGTTCGGTCCGACCTTCTCCCCGACGCTCGAATGCTTCACCTGCTATCGATTAGCCGTTAAAGGTCATTTGAACTCGTTCGTATAAAAGGGAGTCTAGGTGGTTGTGTTCCTTGAGAAAGTATTGAACCTCTTCGCTGTCAAAAAGAGATGTGTTGAAATGATATTTGCTTTCATTGACGCGTTCTTGGGAGGTAGTTTTTTTGCCGGTCATTTTATAAAGAAGCACATCGATTGTTTTTTCGGTTCCAATAAATTCAAAACAGGATAGTGCTGAGTCTATATTCTTTTCCACGTAGCTTTTTTTGCTTAGCAGAAACCGTGATTGGGTGTTTAAAAAAAGACCCTTATATTTCAAGAGGACATGCATAATGTCGTAAATGTTTTGTAATCCGTTTGATCGCACATCCATTGATATTTCTTGAATATTTACAGGATGACCGTAGAAAAATTTCGGTCCACGACACTGTATTTCAAACAACCAGTTTAGATGAGACATGACTTGTAGGGACGGATCTCGGATGCAGGAAAAATAACGAATTGGTCTGTCAGGCGCTTCGCTTAAAATTTGGCCTATTTTGGCATATGGAACATGCCCTGACATCCAAGCTGCGGTGTGGAGATGGGATGAAAATGTTTTTTTATCTTCTATGAAATGTTCGCAGTGGTCATATCCATTTTTATTTATCGTCTTTAAGCTATGATTCACAAAAGAGCCGGCCGTTTTAGGAATGTGAACAAAATAAATCAACGGGCTGTCAGCTTTCATGTTTTCCTTAGCTGTGGCTGGGCGGGTTGTTTCTTTTTTTAATTGTGAAGGATGTTGATCATCTAGGAATGATAGAAACAGTCTTCCAATGGCGCTGGTTGCAGGGTTGTCTGATGAAAATTCAGCGTAAGGCTCTTTGCAGTTGTTTTTGACGTAATCACTTAGTTTGGTAATTGATGAATCATCGATATCGGTAATCCATTCGCGGAAGGTCTGGTGTTTAGTGTCTAATTTTTGTTCTGGATGCTGTGGACTAAGTAAGTTTGTTTTGGCCATACGCTCAAATTGTATAACATCTTTTATATCTAAATCATTGTATATTATATTAGTTGGAATTTGAAACTTGCCCGGGAAAATATCTGAAATTGTGGTAATAAATTTTCTCCTTGCAGAAAGGAGGGCGGGGGTTCCGATCGATTTAAAATCTCGATTGAGTGCGTAAATGAATTTCGTGGCAATACTTGAAGTTGTTACATTTTGATTCCGCTTAGTCTCGAATGGAGGGGTCAACCCTACCCATTCACAAAAATCGTCCACTGCGTTGCCATTTTTTAGATTCGTTCGCGAGTATTCTCTTAGAAAAACACTATTTGACCCAAATACATCAAAGAATTTATAAAAAATATTATGATAGTTTAAGGGTTGCAGGTGAGTGCCGCAGAACCCGCTACGGATAACTTCTGCTGTTGCAGAGTTTATGAATTCAATTGGTTCCCTGAAATAGGCATACACCAATATTTTTGCGTTAAAGGACTCGAGAAATTGCTTTAATTCCTTCAATTCTGAGAGTTCTAGCCTGGTTACACCCTCGCCTGAAAAAATAATATTCTTATCGTCTTTGGCTAGGGTTTTTAGAAGTGCCTTTTTGCAGGTTTTTATTCTGTTTGCTATGTCGGCTTGAGAAAGGCCCTCGGCTTTAAAAACACTGTATTCAAAGGCATGGCCTGAAAAAATGGCGTAGAGTGGTATGGAGTGGTTCTCGTATCCCAGTGTAGCATACCTTGTAATGCCATCGTCATACCCATTTAAAGAATGCTGAATTGCGGACGATCCTGTTTTGTGCATTCCTATATGTAGAAAAATTGTTTTCATTTGGTTTCTTAACTAAACTGTTGATTTATAGAGTTGCTCAGATTCCCATCTATTTGCTTAAGGCGCTCTTAGATATCTTGGCGTGTATGGGATATAATAAATCATTGGTTTTGTACCCATTATGCAGTTCGCGGCGGCCAGGCGAGGCTGAAATCCTCGCGGTCACGTGTTAGGTTGGGGTTATAGGCAGGGTCATCTTGCAGGGTATCGCCCCATTTTTTTTGAATATAAAGGATTTCTTTTTTAAACCTTTCTTGTTTTTCAGGAGTGTTTTCGTATCCTCTCGAAATGGATTCGTGATGGATCATTTCGGCATAGGGTGTCCAAACGTTGCGGTATCCGGATTCTCTAATGCGCAGGCAGAAATCAACATCGTTAAAGGCAACCGCTAGCGACTCATCTAAGCCCCCAACCTCTTCGAACACATCGCGCCGCACCACCAGACATGCTGCTGTAACAGCACTGAGTGTTTGGTGGAGGAGGGCGCGGTAAAAGTAACCGGGGCTTTCTTTAGAAAGATGTTTGTGCGAATGTCCGGCAACACCGCCGAGCCCAATTATGATGCCACCGTGCTGCAGGGTGTTATTTTCGTACCACAATCGTGCACCAACAGCACCAATTCCTGGCTGAATGGCAAACGAAACCATTTCTTCTAACCAGTCCGGAGTGAGTATCTCAATATCGTTATTTAACAGACAGAAAAGCTCTCCTTGGGCAACTTTTGCAGCATGGTTGTTTAATGCAGAAAAGTTGAAGGGGGAAGGATCGTGGAAGACCTTAACTTTGTTTTTAGGGAGTTGTTTGAAGAATTCATCTGTTTCGGGTTCCGTACTGCCGTTGTCGATAATAATTACCTCAAAGGCAGGGTAGGTTGTGAGCGACAGAATTGACTTTATGCAGGTTTCCAAAAGGTCAGCCCGATCTTTAGTTGGGATGATGATGCTGACCAGAGGTTTTTGATCAGGCAAAGCAAACCGAACTCGATTATGCGACGGAGCATTAGGAGCAGGCATTACTTCCGCTTTTAATCCCCTCCTGCGTAAATGTTCAGCAACTGCTTTGCGGGATGCCGGTTCAGTATACTGTTTTTGATCGCCGGCAAGTGCCGTACTGCCCGGAATTGCACGCCAATGGTAAAGCACTCGCGGAATGTGCGTTACTTGATTCCGACTAACTTGCTCGATGGCTCTCAGAGCTAAGTCATAGTCTTGTGATCCTTCAAACCCAATTCGAAAACCCTGTATTGAGTTGATCAAGGATTTTTTATAGACACCGAGGTGGCAGATCATATTTTGTGCCAATAAAAGTTCGGGATTTAGTTCGCATTTGAAGTATGGGGAGTGGCGTTTCCCATTCGCATCAATTTTATCTTCATCAGAATAGATCACTTTTGCGTCAGGATGGGCGACGATTGTTTCAGCCACAGTAAATAAGGCATGCTCAGGAAGAAGGTCGTCGTGGTCCATTAAGGCGACAAACTCTCCGGTTGCCAGCTCAAGTGCGGAATTAGATGCGCGAGAGATATGACCATTTTCTTTTCTGAATACCACCTTGATCCGCGGATCCTCCTTGGAGTGTTTTTTCAGAAGGGCGATGACTTTTTTATTTTTTGACGCATCGTCAGCAATGCACAGCTCCCATTCCGGGTAGAGCTGGTTGCGAACGGAGCGGATTGCTTGATCCAGAAATTCTATCGGCGGGTCATAAACAGGCATAATGAGCGAAATTTTAGGTTTTCTTGGAAAAGTACTGATTTGATTGCGAATATTTTTTCGCCTCGAATCATTGATGGTGTCATACAACTCCACCCATTTCGTGTAATTGTTGAGGTCGGAGTGATTCTCACGCAATGTCCGCAGACGATGCTTCAGACCGGAAAAACCCTCGCCGCGCACAATTTTAAGTGCATGAGCAGAAAGGCGGAGTGGCCCTCCGTGTTGATTGACTGATGACTGCAAGGATTTTAATACTTTTGAGGTGTTTTGCTGGAAAGATTCGGGCGCGGCTTGACGCCCTTCGAATTCCCCGTGGTTACTATAATGCTCATATGGATCCAAGCCTGCGGCCCGCACATCTGGATTTGTTGTTAGATACCATTTGGCATTGAACCATTTTGGGTATTTTGTGCTTCGAGTTTTCGTTTGAATCGGGGTAGCGTGAGCTCTCCGTCTTGCTTTAAGGCGCAAAATGGCTTGGGAGGAAAGGACTCTTCGTACAGTGCGTTTAGATGTGTCGAGGAGCTTTCTAATTGGAGCTGTGATTTTCCATGCTGTAGAGTTGAGTGTTGTCTGATAAGCAGTCAGCACTTGAGTATAATCCTGTGTCAGTTTCTCAATTTGTTTCCCCCGTTCTGTCAAGGTATTGCTGAGGGTGCTGATTTGTTGATCACGTTCGGCCAGCGTCTGATTCAGATCCTGAAGCTGAGCATCGCGGCCAGCCAAGGCCTGATCTCGCTCTAGGACGATTTGATTCAGTACGTCAATTTGAGTGGCACGTTCGGTCAGCGTCTGATTCAGATCCTGAAGCTGGGCATCGCGGCCAGCCAAGGCCTGATCTCGCTCTAGGACGATTTGATTCAGTACGTCAATTTGAGTGGCACGTTCGGTCAGCGTCTGATTCAGATCCTGAAGCTGGGCATCGCGGCCAGCCAAGGCCTGATCTCGCTCTAGGACGATTTGATTCAGTACGTCAATTTGAGTGGCACGTTCGGTCAGCGTCTGATTCAGATCCTGAAGCTGAGCATCGCGGCCAGCCAAGGCCTGATCCCGTTGGTTGAGACGCTGATTGAGCTGCTCTTTTTGTTCGTTTTGCTTGGCGACTTTCTTTTGGAGCACAGTAATCTGCGTGTTGCATTCGGCTAGAAATTGATCCCGTTCAACGAGGGTTTGATTGAGTGCTGCAATTTCACCGTTTTGATCAGCAACGATTTGGCCTAGGTCTTTAATTTGCTCGTTGCGGCTGACGGCTGTTTGGTTGAGTGCTGCAATTTCACCGTTTTGATCAGCAACGATTTGGCCTAGGTCTTTAATTTGTTCGTTGTGTCTGAGGACTGTTTGGTTGATTTCTCCAATCTGTCGATTGCGTTCGGTCAGTGTCTGATCATGCCGTGTCATGTAGTTAAATGCTGGGCGCATGGCTACGAGTTGTTGTTCCAGGGCCCGGAAAAATGAACATATGCTCGAGGCATCAGCCGCAAGCCGGTCATTGGCCAGTTCTGTAAGCAATTCAAAGGCGCGAATGGCCTCCTGCGGGACCAATGGATCGAGCTTGAGATCGTCCAGATGGAAGCAGGTGTGGCGCAAGTCGTCGCGGAGAAATTCCGTGGCATATTCCTTGATCGCGGAAGCGCTTTTGTCGATGGGAAGGTCCAGTGCCTTGGCGATGCGGCGCAATTGTTTCTCCGGATGCTCCATAAGCAGATCAAAATCGACCACAACGCGGGGACTGTCTGCTGAGTTCAAAAAGCAAGGAACTATATGCTCGAGCCAGAGATAGTAGCATTTTTCCGGTTCGAAGCTGAATTGCTTGTTTAAAGATCGCGCAACGCTCATGGGGTGGCGCACGGCGATGACGTAACCGACGTCCACGTCGACTTGTTCTAGGACGCTTTGCCAGAATGGAAGAAGGACAGCGAAGCGTGGATCTTTCATGCCAAAGACCGGAACGTCTAGTAATTTTTTTTGTATCAGTTTGATGGCGCGCAGTCTAAAGACTTCGATTTCTGGTTGTTCCAATTCGGCCGGTTGGATGGGTGTCAGGGTGTGCCAATCGTGGTCAAGAGAGGCCAGTATCTCTATATTCAGCCCATTTATATCTAGATCTTCCCAGAACCCTGTTTCGTTATACTCTTTCGTCGGCGGCATCAGGTTTTGACCAAGTTCAACGCCCAGTGCCGTGAGTCCGCGTGTGATAGCGCTGGTTCCGCTCCGGTGCATACCTAGCACAACAATAACTCTTTTCTTTTCGCAGGGGGGGGCTGGATGGGTATTGTTCATGTTAGGTCGTCAGTTCAAGTTCTTTCCATGTTCAATCGTAATGGAGCGATCGCATAGATTTTTAATTACTGCAGGGCTGTGCGAAACAATGATGACTGTTTGGTCGGAGTTTATTTTATTGTGAATCAGAGCAGATGATTTTTTTTGGAAGTCGGCGTCGCCGACGCCAAGTACTTCATCGATCAGCAAAATGTCCGGATCAACATAATGAGCAGTGGCGAACCCGAGGCGGACTCGCATGCCGGTGGAATAGGTTCGGATCGGCTGGTTAATAAAATCGCCAATGTCAGCCAGTGCGATGATTTCCTCTTCTTTTTCAGTTATCTCTTTGCGTGTCATGCCGAGCAGCATGCCGCTGAGGGTGATGTTTTGCCGTCCGGTCAGGAAGGGGTCGAACCCAGCCTGCAGAGAGAGCAGGGTGGTCCTTAGTCCGCTCATTTTGATGGTGCCGCGATCCGGGGAGATAATACCTGCTAATATTTTGAGCAGAGTGCTTTTCCCCGCGCCGTTGCGTCCGGTGATGCCGAGCGTTTCTCCCGGATAGACATCGAAAGACACATCTTCAAGCGCCCAGAAAATATTTTTTGGCTTGCGGCTGAATAGTCCGTGGCGTCTGTAGCAGACACCGATATTTTTCAGGCTGATAACGGGTTGCTTTGTCATGGCTAAGCGATTTTCGGGTAAATACGATTGAAACGGTGGATAACTAGGCTGCCGCTGACCGCGAGTAGGGTTGAGACGAAAAGGATTGCTCCCAGATAGCTCCAGTCTGGCCATTTCTGAAAGAGCAGAATGTCGCGATACCCAGAGATGATTCCGGTCATGGGGTTGAGCAGGAGTAGGGTTTGCAGCTTTTCCGGCACCGCTTCCACTTTGTAGAAGATGGCGGACATAAACATCATGAGTTGCAAAAGGTTGAGCAGCAGGAGCCGGAAGTCGGGCAGGAAGGGCATAATGGCTGCGCACCAGAGGGTGCAGCCGGCAATAAATGCTCCTTGTGCTAGCATAATGATCGGTATGGCGGTGTATTTAATGCTGATGGGGTACCCCGAGAGAAGCACAAAGGCAATCAGGAGCGCTAGAATGATCAGGAACTTAAAGGTGTTGGAGAGCAGGGAGGTGCAGGGAAAGATGAGTTTGTGGATATAAACCTGTTGCATGAGCGAACGGCTGCTGATGACCGAATTGGCTCCGCACATGACGGAACTTTGAAACCAGCGCCATGGAATCAGCCCGCAACAGAGAAAAACGGCGTAGTTTTCGATGTTTCGTGCCAGAATGAATGAAAATACCAAATAGTAAATCCCCATACTGATCAGAGGCTCAATAATCCACCACAGAAACCCGGCATAGGTGCGCGCAGCCTCCGCGCGGAGTTCCGCACAGGCTTTGTAAAATATTAGATTGAGTTCTCTTTGAAGTTTCATCTCTATTTATCGAGCCGGACAATCTAGCCCGCTCACTCTTGCTTTTCCAATGCTAAATCCGCTGAATTTTGCGGCGGCGGATAGCAGGGCCGAGGGAAGGGCTCCTGGAGCGTTTTTTGAGAGGAATCCGACCTGTTCGCTTAGGTATTTTTTTCCGGCCCCGGTTGTGGGCCCAAACAGGTCTTCTAGCCAAGGATTTGCTCGATGCATCCGGCCAATCTGCCGACTGCGAATGAATTCCTCTTTTGTGCTCAGGGGGTGGGAGTGAACGACTTTTGCTTCTGCACAGTATGTAATATGCCACCCGTTTTGCAGGAGGCGGGCGGCGGCGAGCATGTCTTCTCCAAAGTCGGTTTCAGGAAATCCGCCGATTTTGTCCAGTGCGTCTTTCCGCCATGCGGCGAAGGAGTTGGAGCAGAAGGCGGTATGCAATCCCAGGTCCGAGATGTCGGCCAGGGTCTTTATGCGCGATTCCGGCGGATAGTTGTGCTGCCGGGCGAAGGCTTCTGTCGGCGGTGTTCCAGGCGGTGGCAGCTGCCGACCATAGGCTGCGGCCGCTTGTTGGTTTTCCAAGGATTGGAGAAGGTTTTCCAGAGCTTGAGGGTCGGCCAGCACTGCGTCCTGCGTCATATAGATTAAAACGTCGGCTTGCGGGCACAAATCCGCCCCGACCTGCCGGGTCAGCCCGTGGTTGAAATGTTCCGGCTGAATCGTGTGGATTTCAAAGCCGTGTCTTTTGGCGAGGTCGACCGTTGCGTCGCCGGAGCAGGTGT
>JACNKZ010000041.1 GCA_014381785.1 Kiritimatiellota bacterium | reverse complement strand
AAGGCGACGTGCGCACCGAAGACGCGCACCGGCGGAATCGGCGTGAAGATGAGCGAGGCAAATCCGGCGATGGTGGTGAGGCTGGTGTAGAGCATCGGCATGAAGAGGTGGCCGACGACGTGGCGCACGGTTTCTTTCTTGTCCTTGAACCGGTGATAGGTGTCGAAGAATTCGCTCAGGATGTGAACCGAGTCGGCGACGGCGATCGGCATCAGGAAGATGGCGATCATCGAACTCATGATGTGCACATCGAAGCCGAGGCCGATCAGCAGGCCCATGGTGCAGAGCACGCTGACGACGGCGACGAGCATCGGCGCGATAATCAGCGAGATACGCCGGAAAAAGAGCAGCAGCAGCAGAAAGATCACCAGCCCGGCCATCGGCGCGGAGCTGGCCATTTGGACAAGCATCTCGACGCCGAAGGTGTCCTGCGCGACCGGCTGGCCGGTGATGTAAACCTGATCTTCCGCCGGCCAGTCTTTGGTCAGTTGCTCAACGAGGTTAGCGACGTTGTAGCTGTAGGTTTTTTCGATGAGGGGAATGTAGAGCGCGATGGCTTTTTCATCCTCGGAAACCAGCGTGCCCTTGTAGAGCGGGTTGTTCATGGCGTCGTCGCGAATAGTGATAGCCTCTTCGCGGGTGGCGGGCGGTTCCTCCATGAGATATTCAATTTTCAGTGAGCCCTTTTCGGCCTGTTTAATGTTGTCGACCACCGACGGGCTGATCAGCTCCGGCTTGACGATCGCGGAGCCGCCTTCATCATCAAACAGGCGGTTGGGGTCGTTGCCGAACACCTTGGCCAGAATCCGTTTGCGGGCGCTTTCCGGCTGGAGGTCGGGCACGAACGGGGAGGGGACGGTAATCTCAGGCAGGCCGGCCGCATTTTGCCGCAGACTGAGCAGCTGTTGGGTCAGCGTATCGATCCGCCCGAGCGTTTCGACGTTGAACACGCCGTCGGGGTGGTTGGTGTTGACGACCCCGACAATGACCATGTCGTACAGGTCATAATTGGCTTTGTTCTGATTATGAAAAACGCGGATCGGCTCATCGGGCGAGAGCATGTTTTCGGGGTCGTTGTCGAATTGCACTTTCGGGAACTGGGCTGCGCCGAAAATCACGGCAACCAGAACAAGCAAGGTGACAATCCACGGGAAGCGCAGGCTGAAGTTAGTTAGTTTTAATTTCATAACAGGTTCTCCGTTCAATTGGGTTTAGCCACGAAAAACAGGCACAAAGAGAGCAAGTTTTGATTTTCGTGTGTTTTTGTGTTTTTTGTGGCCATTCATCTTATTCAAAATCGTTGTTGGTGCAGTGGGTGCAGATGCAGTTGAGGATGGAGAGGGCGCGGGGGTCGCAGATGGAATACCACATTTCCTTGCCGCGCCGTTCGGAGCAGAGCAGGCCGGTGCGGCGCATCTGATTGAGATGCTGCGAAACCACTGCCTGCGCAAAACCGGTTTCTTCAACCAGCACATGGACCGGGACCTCCTCTTCGCGCTCAAGAATTTCGACCAGCCGCAGGCGTTGCGGATGCGCCAGTATTTTCAGTGTTTCCGAGGCACGCTGCAGGGCCTCGGGTTTCAGTTTTCCCTGACGGATGCAATTCATATTATTTCTCCGCAGATTTGAAGTCCGGATGGCGAACGGTGAGTACGGGACAGGATGCTGTTCGAACCACCCGTTCAGCCACGCTGCCGATCAGCATGTGCTTCAGGCCGGTGCGTCCGTGCGTTCCGATCACGATCATATCCGCCTGCAGTTCCTCCGCACGTTGTATGATTTCAATGTACGGAATGCCCGCGATCAGTCGGGTTTCCGCGGGACAGTCGGCCGCCAGAGCCCATTGACGCAGCTGCTGCTGCAGCGACTCTTCGCAGGAGATTTGTCCGGACGGCATCTCATCTTCGGCGTAGGCGGAGGCTTCTGTCACGTGCAGCAGTTCGAGCGATGCTCCGTGCCTCCGCGCGACGGCGCAAGCGTAGTCGAAGGCATATCTGCCGGGATCGGAAAAATCAACCGGACAGAGAATTTTCTTAATTTCAATTTCCATTGCGCAGTCTCCTTGGAGTTCGACGTCAGTCAGTGTGATTTTAAATTCCGGCGGTTCGAGAATATGCTTTTTTACGGCGCACAGGTCAGCGGTGCGCAGAATGGCGGGTCGATATTTCGCCGGGAAATCTTCCGGCAGGGTGATTTCAATATGGATTTGATCGTAGTGCTTTCGGTCGGGATTTTTTCCCGAGATCAGCCGCACGCCGAGGCCGGTTGTGTCGAGGTTTCTGGCGGTGCAGAATTCGAGCACATAGATGCCGACGCAGGTGGCCATCGAAACGAAGAAGAGATCGAAGGGCTCCGGTGCGGAGCCTTCGCCGCCGTTTTTCGCCGACTGATCGGTTTGCACAACGCGGTCACCGTAGTGTGCGTCCACCCGCTTGCCGCCGGGAAATGAAACACGAATGTCTTTTTGGTTTGCGGTCATCTCTTCTCCCTGATTAATCGGTTTATTCAATCAGCATATCAGCATCTCCCTGCTTAAGCCTGAACCTGAACGCTCAGCTCCACGGGACACTTCAACAGCGCAGAGACGGGACAGCTTTTTTCCGCCTGATCCATGGCCTTTCGCAGTCCATCCTCCTGACTGGAATCTTTAAGCGCAACAATGGCCTCAACCGTCACTTTTGTAATGGCCAGGCCGTCCGGCGTTTTTTCCATGACGGCGGCGGCGCTGCTTTCATACGATTGCAGTTCGATTCCCGCGCGATCGATGAAGAACAGCGCGGAGGTCATGATGCAGCTGCCGACGGATGCCGCGACCATGTCTTCCGGAGTCCAGTAACCCTCTTTCGGGCCGCCGAATTCCGACGGCGTGCCGACCGGCACGTCCGGCTTGGTTTCACTGCGGAGCACCCCGGTTTTCCCCTCGCTCCAGTTTACAGAAGTTTTATACGTCCACATCATTTTCCTTTCATTCAGATAAAGTCGCTTCGATGGCGGAGAGCAGCGTGTTCTCCTGCTGAACGCCGACGAAGCGATTGACCTCTTCGCCGTCTTTAAACAGAATCAACGTCGGAATCCCGCGCACTCCGTATTGTGAGGCCGCTGCGGGGGCTTCGTCAACATTCAGTTTGGCAATCACCGCGCGATCGCCGACCGCCTCCGCTGTTTTTCCAAGGATTGGAATCTGCATCTGACACGGTCCGCACCACGGCGCCCAGAAATCGACCAGTGTGGCGCCGGACCGGATCGCTTCGGTGAAGGTTGTGTCGTTCAGTTGTTTTACACTCATCGGAAGGCTCCTTTCCGTTTCGGGTTATTGGTGCAGAAACGCAGTGAATTCTGCTTCGTCTGCCGCGACTGGGCCGCCCATGACCTCGGCGACCACCCCTCCGAACATTTTGCCCATCAGGCCGGTGTTCATGGTGGACACATAGGTTTTCCCGTCGCTTTTCTGATAAACCGCCATGCTGCACGGCATCATGACGGACACGTACATGGCTTCGTCGGTATTCAGGATTTTTTCGGCGTAATCGGCCTGGCAGATTTTGATGATCGTTACCTGAGGAATGGTCTTTCCATACTGAGAGATGCTTTTCTGCAGGTCGATTTTCCGCGAGATGATCCAGCCGTTGTTGGTAATGACGTTTTCGAGATGCGCGATGGTTTCCTGATACCCCAGCGGACTTTCCTTTTCGTGCAGCATCATTTTCGGCATGATGGACATCATGGCAACTCCTGCGAACAACACGCCGGCAATGATCCCTGCGATGAGTGTGATGATTTTGTTTCTCATGTTCGGGTTTCCTTTCTGACTATCCTTTGATCAGTTTTCCGGGCCACATCAGGATGCCGCCGTCCATGACTTTGACATCGCTGAAGCCTGCCTTTTTGAGAATCAGTGCGGCTTCGTAGCCGCGCAGTGAAATCTTGCAGAAGGCGACAACCGGTTTGCTTCGGTCGATTTCGTCCAAACGTCCGCGCAGCGCGCCGAGCGGAATATCGACGGTGCCGTCGATGCGCATCTGTTCGCGCTCGGCGGGCGAGCGGACATCCAGCAGGGTGAAGTCTTCTCTGCGCTCAAGCATTGTTAGCACCTCACCGGGGGTGATGCCATCCATGCGACCCTCGATCTTGTTGCGCAGGATGTTGGCCGCTGTGATGATGTTGTCGACGGCCGGGGAGAAGGGCGGAGCGTACACCAGGTCGGCGTTGGCCAGCTGATCGACGGTCATTCCGGCGGTCAGTGCCATGGCGGCAATATCGATCCGGCGGTCGGCACCGCCCGGTCCGGTGGCCTGTGCGCCGAGCAGTTTGCGCGTTGTTCGGTCGGCGATCAGCTTGAAGAACAACAGCCTGGCACCCGGCATAAAATGCGGTTTGTCGGGCGCGGGGGCCAGACAGGTGACGACGTCGTATCCGGCGTCGCGGGCCTCTTTTTCGCTGAGGCCGGTGCGGGCGACGCTGTACTCGAATACCTTGCAGATGGCGCTGCCGAGGATGCCCGGGAAGGAATCTTCTACGCCGCAGATGGCGTTGGCGGCGACGCGCCCTTCTTTGTTGGCGGTGGAACCGAGCGGCACGTAGGCGGCCTTTCCGGTAATCATGTTTTTCTTTTCGGCGCAGTCGCCGACCGCGTAAATGTCCGGATCGGAGGTTTGCATCCGGTCGGTGACAGCGATGGCGCGGGTCGGGCCGATCTCCAGCCCGGCATCCTGCGCCAGCTTTGCGGCGGGACGGACCCCGGTGGCCAGCAGCACGAGATCCGCCGGGAGCTCCCCTTGATCGGTGATCACTTTTTCGACGCGCCCGTTCCCGGCAAATTCGGTCACGCGGGTTGACGTCAGAATTTTTACGCCTTTGGCCTCAAAATGTTTTTCAACCAGCACAGCCATTTCGGGATCCATCATGCCGAGAATCTGCGGCAGAAATTCGACGATGGAGATGCGGCAGCCCATTTCGTGGAAGGCCTCCGCCACCTCGACGCCGATCAGTCCGCCGCCGACGATGACGGCATTGACGGCTTTGTGTTCCGCCAGTGTGGCTTTGATGGCATCAGCATCGTGAAGGTCTTTCAGGTTGTAGATGTTACCGAGTTCCACGCCGGGAATCGGCGGAACGGCGGATTCCGCGCCGGTGGCCAGCACCAGTTTGTCGTAGGGCAGATCCTGCGTCTCGCCGGCGCGGTTTTTTACGGTCACGGTTTTCTGTTTCCGATGGATGGCTGTGGCTTCGGTGTGGTTCAGTACGTTCGCGTTTTTAACGTTTTTGAAAAAGGCGCTGTCGCGTACGGTGCCGACCGGGGTGGACATCAGTTCCTTCGAATCTTTCACCTGCCCGGAAATGTAGTAGGGCAGGCCGCAACCGGCGTAAGAGAGCAGTTCGCCTTTTTCAATGATTGTGACTTCTGCTTCCGCGCAGAGACGGTTGATGCGCGAAGCGGCTTTGGGTCCTGCGGCGACGCCGCCAATGACAATGACTTTCATGTTCAGCATTCCTTCCTTAATTTTTGCTTTCGGCGAAGTGCCGGATGATTTCTTCCTGCGTCAAAACGTGTTCAATTTTTCCGTCCGCATCGGGGACGAGCACTTTATATTCGTGGGCGCGTTTCATCTGAGCCAGCGCCTGTTTAAGCGGTGTTTTTGCGGGGATCAGCAGCGCGGGTTCCAGCGGCAGCTCGTTCAGCGGCGTATCCGTTGCTGTTCCGTCGGCCAGCGCATCTAGCAGTAGAGCGGTGGAGACCATGCCGAGCGGCTGCTGGTTTTCATCCAGCACCGCAAACGAATGAATATGTTCTTCAGCCAAGAGGCGCAGGGCGTTCTGAACAGTGTCGCGGCCGTGCAGTGAAAAGACGCCGGCGAGCATAACGTCTTTTACCTGCGCTTCCGGCGCGGGACCGAAAATCCGGTCGGTGAATTTGACATACCACGCCGCCGATTGAACCTGAATGATGTAAGCCAGTGCAATAATCAGCGCGATTTCCGATCCTTCTTTTCCGAAGGCGGTCATCGCAATGGCCAGGGCGATGGAGAGGTTGCGCATCACCGTTCCGTAAACGAGCGCGATGGCATCGCCGCGATTGAAAAAGAACTTTCCGACCAGTGTGCTGATCAAAAAGTTGATGCCGTATAGCGCGAGTAATGGAAGGATTAGCGTGATGAGCTGGCCGGGGTTGGAGGCAATCGAGTTGGCTTTGAGCGCCATGGCGACAAAAACGATTCCTACGACCCCTAAGGTGGAAAAGGGTGGAAAGATCGGTTTGATATCTTTTTGATAATGCGCCATGCCGTAGCGACGGATCAGAAGACGTTGCGTGATGTTCCCCAGAATGAGAGGTAGCGCGACTACTACCGCAATCTGTTTAAAAATTCCAACCATTGGAATTTCGATCACCGTTCCCATCAGGAACTTAATATAAATCGGAGTGAGAATGGAGCCGATCAGCAGGCCGAAGACGGTCATTTTCACAGCGGCTGCTATATTGCCGCGCGCCATGCCGGTCCAGGAAATCGTCATTCCAGAGGTGGGAAGAAGGCTGGCGAGCAACAGGCCGAGCGCAATGTACGGCGAATCGGGAAAGGCGATTTTACCAATCAGAAAGGCAATCAGCGGTAGAAGGGTAAAGTTCAACAGCTGAGTCACCACTTGAACTTTGGTGTCGCCGCCTTCAATCACTTTTTTGAGCTGAAGGTTCACCATCATCGGATACACCATCAAGAAGGTCAGCGGCATAATCCAACGTTTGAGCGGAGCCGGATTGATGGTGAGTCCGGTTACAAAGCCTGCGACCATGACAACAGGAATCACGACGATAAGGTGTTTTTGAATTTTCTTAAGATGGGTAAGCATGATGGATCTTTCTAACGATTACTTTGAAATGCCAAAAGCCGGTTTACATTGAACCACCACTGTAATTTTCAGTGGAATGATTCGCCATTTGAATGACTGCTTCAAGTACGGGAAGCCCCGGGCGGACGGTCAATACACTATGTCCTTTGGACTCAAGCAGATTGGCGACTGTGCTCATGGGGTTTCCTTTTGTTTGATTCGAAAGCTCTGTTTTGAAAACATAACATATTAAATAATTTTAATATGTCAATATATAAAATGGCAGGCGTTGGGTTTTCCTCAGCGGAATAGACGGCTTTTGGGACGGTAGAGCTTGGCTGTAAATACTGTTGGGTTGTCCGGATTTTGTCTTGTCGAGCTGCGCCAAAAGACTATACCTGCCGGTAGGTATTAGGGGGACAAGGAGGTCGAACCATGAAAATGCTAAATACAAAAGGCATCGCCACCATTGCACTGTTCGTAATGACTGCCGGCGTTATCTGTAACGCAGCAACCGTGCAGGAGGCCTATGAACTGAGGCTGGGCGGTAACGCCGACGCCGCCCTGGAAATGCTGGAGCAGACCGTGGCAACAGAGCCCGGCAATGCGGAGGCTTGGTATGAACTGGCCCGAACCAAGATTCACATCGGGTTGGGAAACCCGCAAACGATGATGGAGGCCATGAAGGAAGCACAAACGGTTGCGGAAACGGCTGCGAAGATTGAACCGGACAACCTGATCTATGCGATTTTCAAATCAAAAGCCTGCGGTACAGGCGCCTACATTGCACTTCATCAAGATGGCCCGAACGCCAAAGAAACAGTGCAACGTGCGCTGGATGCTTATGAGCAGGTTCTTCAGCTAAAGCCGGACTATCACGAAGCCAAGCTCGCTTTGGTCGAATTTCTTAATTGGCTCCCGCCCGAAAAGGGTGGCGATCTCGACAAGGCAGAAAAATACACCAAGGAACTGGAAAAGGCAGATGCCGTTTTCGGTGCCCAGGCGCGCGAGTTGATGATGCCGGAAGGCTCCGACCTCATCGCTTTCTGGCAAAAGGTGCTGGCGCAGCATCCAGACAATGCCGATGTGCTCGACCGCCTCGGCAAGGCCTGTTTCTATGAAGACAAGCCCGAGCAGGGAATTGAATATCTCAAGAAAGCCATCCAGCTCGATGCAGGCAAAAACACCCTGCATCTCGACATCGCGCGCTACTATATGTATCAGGCGATGCAGGATCAGAGTAAGCTGGAGGCTCTGGCGCCGAAAATGGAAGAAGCATACCTGGCGTATCTCGAATCGAAGCCGGCACCGGTCATACCCATGCGGGCCTATGCCAAATTCAGTCTGGGCCGCATTAAGTCTCATATGGGAGACACGGAGCCAGCGAATAAGCTCCGCGAGAAAGCCAATGCGTTGGATCCGAACTGTTCCAAGGCCTCCGGAATCCCCGACCAGAACCTGTACATTCCGCCGGATCAAATCCCACATGGTTTCGTTTATTTTTCCCGGCCGTTTTAGGAGATGGAAGAGCCGCCTGTTTTGTAGAGGTCTAAAGCGGTAGGGGGCAGACTTTCGCTGAAAAATCTTCCAATGATTGGAACTTTCCGGTTCACTGCCCGCCTTATGAGAAAACCAAACAGCCGATATGTTGCCGCCCAGATCATTACCCAGTGGATGGAGAAGGGGGATTTCCCCGACCGCCTGCTCGCCGATGTGGAGCAGGATCGCGCCTTTATCACCGAATTGGTCTACGGCGTGGTGCGCCGCAAGCTGACGCTCGAATATATTCTGCAGAAGTTTGTGAACCGCCGTCCGGAGGACTTTATTCTCGCGGTCATGCAGGTCGGGGTCTATCAGCTTTGCTTCATGGACAACGTCGAAGAATTTGCCGCCATCAATGAAAGCGTCGGCGCGGTAAAAGACAGCCGCCATAAAGATGCGCTGCGCGCATCGGGTATGGTTAACGCCGTGCTTCGCAACGTGCAGGAGGAGAAAGAGGCGATCCTTAAAAATCTGGCACGGCAGCCGGATGAAATCCGCACCTCGCACCCCGAACAGCTGGTGCACCGCTGGCAGAAACAGTACGGCGAACGCGACACCCGCCAGCTCTGCGAGTGGGACAACGTGCCGCCCGAAACCATTCTGCGCGTGGAAACCGCGCGTATCAGTCCGGCCGACTTCATGAAGGCGCTCGAAGAGGCTAAGATCGACGCCAAGCCGCACCCGTTCAAGTGCCTGGCAACGTTTGTTACCCTTCCGCGCGGCGTGCCGGTGCCGAAGGTGCCGGGCTATAATGAGGGCTGGTTCACCGTTCAGGATCCCGCCACCTCGGCGTCGGTTGAACTGCTCGACCCGATGCCGGGCGAGAGCGTGCTCGATGCCTGCGCCGCGCCGGGCGGTAAAACCTCGATGATTGCCGGTATGATGGAAGGCGAGGGCGAGCTGGTGGCCATGGACGTGCACGATGACCGTCTCGACACCCTGCGCGACACAGTCAAACGCACCGGATGGGATTTTATTGAGATCGTTAAAGGCGACGCCGCCAAGGGGTTTCCAGCGTCTGGAAAACTGTTTGATGCCGTACTGCTCGATGTGCCCTGCACCAATACAGGTGTGCTGCGCCGGCGCGCCGACGCACGTTGGCGCTTCGCCCGCGACCGCATTGAAATGCTCAAAAAGACGCAGTGGAAAATTCTCACTGAAATGTCCAAGTGCGTGAAGCCCGGCGGACGGATCGTCTACAGCACCTGTAGCCTGGAGCCGGAGGAGAACGAAGAACTCGTCGGCCGTTGGACGCGCAAGCATCCGGAGTTTCGCCTGGTTAAAGCCAAGCGCCTCTTTCCGCCGAAATCCGGAACTGATGGCGCATATGCCGCGCTGCTGCGCCGAAAAAAATAGGCAAGCGAAGAGACGATCCTCCCGCTTTTTTGGTGTCTTTCCGGCTGTTTCGCGGGTAGGATCCTTCTCCGCCTAAAAAGGATTTTATTTTATGGACCCGAAAACAAACGTACCCGTACCGCCAAAAAGAGAGAGTCGCAAAAAGCCGCCGCAGGTCAAGCCCCCCGTTCAAATGAGGGGATTCGCCATGTGGTTTGTCATGATGGCGCTGGTTTTTGTGGTCTTAAACATGTTCAGCGAGCAGCAGGCCGAAGGGCAGAAGCTGGACTATAACCCGGATTTTATTCAGAATGTCAAAAACGGGAAAATCATCCAGTGCGAAATTGTTCGGGGGGCCAACGGCGACGATCATGTGACTGGCGATTTAACCGAAATCGATACGGCTACCGGTAAGCCGAAGCAGTTCCGGGTGGATGTGGTTATTACTGAAGAGTTGCTGAAGCTGCTTCAGGACAATGAGGTCACCTTCAAGTTTAAGCCGGCGTCGACCTTCTGGCCGATCTTCTGGAACATCGTTCCGTTTGCCGTCATTTTCATCGTGATCTATTTCTTTTTGTCGCGTCAGATGCGCAACGCTGGCGGACGGGCGATGAGTTTTGGAAAAAGCCGCGCCAAACTGATGAAAAAGGATGATCACAACAAGATCACCTTCGCCAATGTGGCCGGGGTCGATGAGGCTAAAGATGAACTGCAGGAAGTTGTCGAATTTCTAAAAAACCCGAAGCAGTTCCAGCGCCTCGGCGGGAAAATGCCCAAAGGCGTTCTGCTGGCCGGAGCGCCCGGAACCGGCAAAACGCTGATTGCCAAGGCGGTGGCCGGCGAAGCGGATGTGCCGTTCTTTAACATCAGCGGATCGGACTTTGTCGAAATGTTTGTCGGGGTCGGCGCCAGCCGGGTGCGCGATATGTTTGAACAGGGGCGTAAAAACGCGCCGTGTATTATTTTTGTCGATGAGATCGACGCCGTCGGCCGCAGCCGCTTTTCCGGTATGGGCGGCGGGCACGATGAGCGCGAGCAGACGCTCAATGCACTGCTGGTTGAAATGGACGGATTTGAAACCGAAGAGGGGATTATCATCATCGCCGCCACCAACCGGCCCGACGTGCTTGATCCCGCGCTGATGCGCCCCGGCCGCTTCGACCGCCAGGTTTTCATTGACCTGCCGAACCTTAAAGGTCGTGAGGAAATTCTGAAAATTCATGTCAAGCGGGTGACGCTGGCGGATGATGTGGATCTGACAAAAGTTGCGCGCGGAACACCGGGCTTTTCCGGGGCCGACATCATGAACCTCGTCAATGAGGCCGCACTGCTCGGCGCCCGTCGCGGTGCCGATGCGGTCGAGCTTTCCGATTTTGAAGAAGCGCGCGATAAAGTGTCGTGGGGCCGCGAGCGCCGCAGTCACATGCTTGACGATGAAGAGAAAAAGCTGACGGCTTATCACGAAGCCGGGCACGCCATTGTGCTGGCGAAGACCGAGCAGACCGAGCCGCTGCATAAAGTGACCGTCATTCCGCGCGGCCGTGCGCTCGGCGCCACCATGCAGCTGCCGGAAAAAGACCGCTACACCCAGGGTCGTACCCGCCTGATGGGTATGCTCATCGGCCTAATGGGCGGTCGTGTCGCGGAAGAATTAATTTTCAACGATGTCACCACCGGCGCGCAGAACGATATCGAACGTGCCACCCGGATCGCCCGCGCTATGGTCTGCGAATTCGGCATGAGCGACGTTCTTGGTCCGCGCAACTACGGCTCAGGAGAACAGCAGATGTTCCTCGGTCGTGAAATCCATCACGATGAAGTGCGCAGCGATAAAATCACGCAGCTCATCGATTCTGAAATCGACCGCATTCTCAAAGAGGCGCACGACACAGCCCGCGCCATTCTCGAGGAGCATTGCGACAAGCTGGAGCTGATCGCTCAGGTGCTTATCGTGTATGAGACTATCGACGGCGAGCAGGTGATGCAGATGCTCGAAACCGGTGAAATTCCTGATGAGCTGAAAAACGGCAAAACCCCCGAAGAAAAACGGGCAGAGGAAGAGGCTGCCAAGCTTGCCGCTGCCGAGGCCGCGGCGAAGGAGGAGGCCGCTGCCGAGGAAGAGGCTCCTGCCGAATCGGAAGAGGCCGCACCGGAAGAACCCGAACAGGAAAAGCCCTCCGCTGAATAGTTCCGACCGTCTGTGGTGCGAGACGCGCTATTGGAATGGTAAAGCCCCGTTTTTCCAACCTTGGAAAACGGGGCTTCTTTTTTTCCAGAGGCTGGAAAAGTTTGAGCGCGATCTAGTGGTTCTGCGTTATTTCACTGGCACGGTGGCGGGCGGGGGCTCGCTTTGAAGAATTCGGGCAATTTCCTGGCTTAACTCGGCATATCGATAGGGTTTTTGGAGATAGCCGTTGAGGCCCATCTCGATCATTTGTTCCATATCGCCGCCGCGGGCGAAACCGGAGCAAAGCAGTATGCGCATCTCCTTATTGATTTTTCGAATCGCGATGAAACAGTCGTGCCCATTCATTTCGGGCATGACCATGTCGAGAACAACCAGATCGTAGGCCGTTGGGTTCGCCGAGAAGAGCTCCACGGCTTCTCGGCCGTTGCCGGCAACAGTGATCTGGTAGCCCAGCTGTTCGAGTATCAGTTTGGCGGCGGTTTGAATGGATGATTCATCATCCACAAAGAGGATGCGGCCATCTCCCCGCACCATTTCGTCGGGCGGAAGCGCCGGCAGATCTTTGTGATCCAGAGCGAGCGGAAGCTGGATGTAGAATTCGGTTCCCACCCCCGCCTGGCTGTGTGCAAAGATGGCGCCATGGTGTTGCTGGACGGTGCCGAAAGCGGCCGCCAGCCCCAGTCCCGTTCCTTTTCCCTGCGCTTTGGTGGTGTAGAAGGGTTCAAAAATATGAGGCAGAACGGTTGGGTCGATGCCGGATCCGCAATCGCGAAACTCCACCTCCAGATAGCTTCCCGGATAGAGATCGAACGGGCTGGCTTTGCAGGCGGCCGCATCGAGTTCAATGTTGCGCGTGGTGATGAGGAGGGTTCCTCCTTTGGGCATGGCGTGCGAGGCATTGATGCCGATATTTAAAAAGGAAGCTTGAAGCTGTGCGGGGTCTCCGACGATGTGGCTGTGGGGCGCGGTGAGCGTTGTGCGGATTTGGATGAGCGGATCAATGGTGCTGTCGAGCAATGAGACGCAATCGTTGAGCGTTTTATGGAGGTCGAAGCAGGTGGCGACCGCGGTTTGTTTGCGGGAAAATGCGAGCAGTTTTTCGGTTAACCCTGCGGCGCGCTGGGCCGAGTCCATAATCATTCCATGAAATTGTTCCGCTTTAGGATCGTCGGTCAAGTAGTCTTGAAGAATCTCCGTTGCGCCCATAATTCCCATGAGCACATTGTTGAAGTCGTGCGCAATCCCGCCGGCCAGCTGTCCGATGGCATCCATTTTTTGGCTTTGCCTCAGTTGCTCTTGCATCGCAACAGCCGAGGTGACATCTCGAAAAATCAGGACCATCCCGAGCAATTCGCCCGCATCGGAGCAAATGGGCGCCCAGGAGTCGGCAATGCGATAGGTGGTGTCGTCTCGAGCCGCCAGTAAGATCTCCTCCCGGCCCGGATCGGACGGTGAGGCTTGCCGTTGTTTAAAGGACATGGCGGCCCCGGTGTCGATGTCGCGCATTTTAAAGACGGTGTCCAGCGGGTTTCCGAGCGCTTCCTCGGCGGACCACCCCGTTAATTTTTCGGCCACGGGGTTCATGCGTACGATCAGCCCGGCGGTGTCGGTGGCGATCACGGCATCGCCAATGGAATTGAGCGTGGTTCGAAGGTTTTCTTCATTGCGGCGCAGCAGGTGCTGTGTTTTCCGACGCTCATCGATTTCCTTGTTGAGCTCACTGATTTTTCGGTGAATGGCATCGCGCATGTCTTTGAAATTCCGGGCTAGAACACCAACCTCACCCTTCGCATCGAGTGGGATCTCCTGGTCTAGATTGCCGCCTGCAATTTCAGACGCCACGTTCGCCAGCTGCACGATGGGTTTTGTGTGCCGGGTTAACATCACGGATAGGCCCAGCAGGACGATGATGGAGATGACACTCATAACGAAGATCAACGTTTTCTGGAAGATCCGGGCGTCGTGATATTTCACATCGAGCGGGACGGTATAGCAGACCACCCATCCCCACGGATCAAACGACTTGAAGGTGTACCAAGTTTGCCGGTTCTGGAAGATTCCGGCCCCGGGTGTTTCGCTCGTCGATGCGTGTTGCAGTTGTTCAACGATGGATTTTGTCTGCGTACCGTCACTGCTGTGCGGGCCGTCCGGATGCAGGATGATGTTTCCGTCGGGATCGATAATGAACGGGTAAACCTGTGCGTCGGGTTGTATGTAGTATGTGTTTCGCAACTCTTGCAGAACGGACGCTTTAAAGTCAGCCTCATAGGCCTCAACCAATCCGGTTTTCTGGAGCCGTTCATTCACTCTTGCCAGTGTGTTGTGAATGACATCCACCTTTTCGGCATACATCGCATTTTGGCTCTGATCAATAATCCGCACCAGTTGATGATTGGCGACCAGAAGAATGGCGATCGAAGAAATGATGAACCCGCCGATGACGAGCGTTAATAATTTCAAGGTGATCGTTTTCGGCCTCATTCATATTCCTCATCGTTAACGAGTTGTGCCTTGTTCAGCAGTTCAACGGGCAGATGAATTCCCAGCCGGTTTGCGATTTTCATGTTGATGTAGAGCCGGGACTGTTTGTTGGTGGCCACCGGAATGGTTGACGGGGCCGCCCCATGTAATATCTGAAGTGCAGCGTGTCCGGCCCGCCAGCCTTGCTCTTCGGCAATTTGCACTTTACCGAGCAGTGCATATCTCGTGTTATGACCCACCACGCAACCGGTTGGGATTTTGGTGTGTTTCAGCACATAGTCTTCAGCCGCCGCCGGATCCCATCCTTGAATCCCGATCGGGTTCATCCAGATGATCATGTCGACCGTCTCTTGCAGTGCACTGTAGGCTTGTTTCCATTCATTGAAATCGCTCACCAAGTGCACGTGTTCATCGCGTAATGAAAGGATCGGTTTCAGGTAGCGAATGTCTTTTTCACACGTCAACGACTCCATCCCGATGATTCCAACCCGGTTTCCGGCTGCGTAGGGCCGCAGCAGATCGAATGTCTCTTTGTATGGAGCGATTTCGATCATGCCGGTGCTGTTCGCCGACGGGAGTCCATATTCCGAGGCGTCCCAGTTCAGTCCGCAGAAAACGAAAGGGATATCGCTCCCTTTGAAATAGGGGGCTAGCAAAAATTTGACGGCATTATCATCGCTCACCACCACGCAATCCGGCTCCCATTCCTCAGTCAACCGCCTGGCCTCTTGCGCCGCTTGCTGTTTAAATTCGTCCGACTGGTTTCGTTTCGTATCCATCCGGAACACCTTGAGGCTGATCGAACGGTCGCGACTTTCATAATCCCCGTTCGCAGATCGCGTAATCCCCAGCGCTTTCAGCAATCCCTTCTCGATGTCATCACTACACGGATATCCTTCATGATAGGAGTTCACAACAAGCACCTTGTGTTTCTCCGCACTCAGCAGGTGGGCATTTTTCAACAGCGTCATGGGGAACCGAATGTCCAGCAGTTTTGCGAGACGCATATTCAGATAAATCTGCGCGCGTTTGTTTTCTATCAGAGGAATCGCACCGGGCGGCATCCCGTCGAGAATCTTCAACGCCGTTCGGGCACTCCATTCGCCCTGCTCCCTCGGACTGGTTGCGATGGTAACCAGCGAATAATCCGCCATCCACGCATCCCAACTCCCGGAGGGAATCCGGGTGGACAGCATCACCACCCGTTCGGCCCGTTCGGCATCCCAGTCGGCAATCGAGGTTGCATCCCCCAGCAAGATCATGTCGACTTCATCCTGCAATCTCACATAGGCCGCTTCCCACTCCGCATAATTGGATACCAAGCGTTGTTCCGGTTGAAGGTCAAAAAGCTGCTCCATCTGATCGGCCTCTTTGCGCGACGACAAATCATCGCCCTTCAGAAACGCAATCCGATCGCCGTTCAGAAACGCAACCCGATCGCCGTTCACGTAAGGCCGCATGGTCGACAGGATCTGATTCATCAGCTGAACCTCCACCATGCCCGTCACATTGCTGCAAGGAAATCCATATTCCGCGGCGCTCCAGTTGATTCCGCAAAACACGACGGGCAAGGGACTGTTTTTCAGATACGGTTCAACGAGATATTTCGCCGCGTTATCATCCGATGTGATCACCAAATCGGGTTTCCACTGCCGGATGCGCTCAAGTGCGGCCTGTGCCGAGGCCACTTTGTTCGACTCGGCGGGATGGTTCTTCGTGTCCATGCGGAACACCTCCAGCTCTATATAATCAAGCGGGTTCAGTACCGACTCAATGCCCCTTGTGATCCCGGCGCTCCACGGATAATCTTCATTATACGAATCAACATACAGGATCCGTTGTATCGGCCCGCCATTGACCGTTGGGCGAGGTTGAGCGCGCAGCGTTTTTTCCTGCTGTGTGGAGAAGATCAGAAGCAGCGCTGCTCCCATCAGTCCAAGCGCGATGATCCACTGAGTTGTTTTCTTCAAAGCCATTACCCCTTGATTGGTCCGCACGTCTCTTGAAAGGAGAGGTCGCCCTTCGTGTGAGACTCAAACTGTACAGGGGGTTTTTAAAGGAAGCCACCCTGAATCGTCGCCGAAAAATGTCCCAATCCCTGGAACGGCAAAGCCCCGTTTTTTCCAAGGTTTGGAAAAACGGGGTTTCTTTTTTTCCAAGGTTTGGAAAAATCAGATTATCTGCGCGGGCCGGAACGACGGGGCGGTCCGCCACGGCTTCCACCTCCGCGGTTCCCACCGCCACCGCGGGAACCGCCGCGGCCTTGCGGGCCGGAGGGTGTGCGCGGGCGCGGTTTGCGAACCGGCTCGGGGAGTTTGAGCATATCCGCTTCAGGATGGGTGCAGGTCAGGCGTTCGCCGAGCAGTTCCTCAATTGCGGGCAGTTCGAACGATTCCATTTCGCAGGCGAAGGTCACCGAGATGCCCTTTTTGCCAGCTCGGCCCGTGCGGCCGATGCGGTGGACGTAGTCGTCGGGCCGTTCCGGAATATTGAAGTTCACCACGTGGGTGATGTCGTCGACATGGATTCCACGGCCGGCGACGTCGGTGGCGACCACCAGTTTGCACCGGCCTTCTTTGAAGTCGGCCAGAATGCGCTGGCGTTTGTTCTGGGCGACGGCTCCGGAGAGAATCTCGCAATCGATGCCGTAGCGGTAGAGGGCGTCGGCGAGACGTTCAGTCTGATCGCGCCGGTTGGTGAAGATGAGTGCGGAGCTGTCGCCGACCTCCTTTTTGAGGATATTGTAGAGCAACGGGAATTTTTCTTTGTCGGTGACAAGGAAGACCTGCTGGTCGATCAGCTCGGTCGCGGCGTGGTCGGGTTCGATTTCAATTTTGCCGGGGTCAACCATCCAGGCGGCGGCGAGGCGCATCACTTCGTCGTCGAGCGTGGCGCTGAACAGAAGCGTCTGGCGGTCTTCTTTGGGCGGGGTTTTGTAGATGATGCGGCGGACGTCGGGGATGAAGCCCATGTCGAGCATGCGGTCGGCTTCGTCGATGACCATCACTTTGACACCGCTCAGATTGATGACATTCTGCTGAACGAAGTCAATCAGGCGGCCGGGCGTGGCCACGACGATGTCGACGGGATCGTCGAAGAGGCGGCGCTGTTTGTCGTAGTCGATGCCGCCGTAGACAGCGACGGTGTTGTAGGGGGTGTATTTGCTGAGTTTGACGGCGTCGTCGCGAATCTGCATGGCCAGTTCGCGGGTCGGTGCCAGGATGAGCGCGCGCGGCTGGCCGAGTTTGGGCGGCTCGCTGACGTTACGAGAAAACTGGGTGAGGATACCGAGCAGGAAGGCGGCGGTTTTGCCGGTTCCGGTCTGCGCATTACCCGCCATATCTTTGGAGGCGAGGGTCAGCGGCAGAATTTCGGCCTGAATGGGGGTGCAATATTTGAAGCCCAGATCGGCAATGGCGTGCAGGATTTCGTTGGGGAGATCCATGTCCTGGAAGCGGGTTTTTCCCTCTTCGGGCTCTACCTTAAAGGAGGCGGGATCCCACGGCTTGGCCGGCTTTTCGGGTGCCTGCTGTTTTTTCGGCGGACGCGGGGTTTGTTCCCTCTTCTGCTGCGGGCGCTGGCCTTGCGGCTTTCCTGCCCTGGGCTTTGTCGAAGGGTTGCGGCGGCGCGCGGGGGCGTCATCTGTCTGTTTAGGCTCCTGCGTCTGCTTCTGCTTCAGGCTGGCTTTTTTCGCCGCGTTTTTTTTGGCCTCTGACGGCTTGTAGGTTTCCTGCTTTTTAAACAGTTTTCCGACTTTTTCTATGAATGATGGCATGGTTTAACTTCCGGTTTAATGTGTTCCGCTCAGGGCGGGCCCGCCAGCGGCGGGCAGGTATCCGGCGGTTTTATCTTAAGCCGGATGGTTTTCGAACGGCGCATTAAAGGGGTTTCGGCTCCAGATAGCCATAAATAAATGTGAATTAAACGTTGTGCTGCCAACAGCTTTCCGCACGGCTTTATCCGGGGCTCACATGGGTTGCTCTCGAAAATGAGAAAAATATCCGCTGTTTTGGTTGCCTTCGAGCCCCGTCAATTTAGAATGAGGCGTTTTACGGAGGAAAATAAAGTTCATGCAAATTGCCTGTTTAGATTTGGAAGGGGTGTTGGTTCCGGAGATCTGGATCAATGTGGCGGAGCGTACCGGCATTGACGCACTGCGCGCCACCACCCGTGATATTTCAGATTATGATGTGCTCATGCGTCAGCGGTTGAAGATACTCAACGAGCATAATCTCAAGCTGGTCGACATTCAGGACGTGATTGCCGGCATGGGGCCCATGAAGGGTGCGCGCGAATTCCTCGATGAGCTGCGCCACAACTTTCAGGTTATCATCCTTTCCGACACCTTCTACGACTTCGCCGCCCCGCTTATGAAACAGCTCGGCCATCCAACGCTACTCTGCCATCGCCTGCATATCGACGACGACGGCCGCGTGGTGGACTATCATCTGCGCATGCCCGACCAGAAACGCGAGGCGGTCATGTCACTGCACCATTTGCATTTCAAAGTGATCGCCGCTGGCGATTCCTACAACGACACCTCTATGCTTAGCGAGGCCGATTGCGGCATTCTCTTCCGTCCTCCGCAGAATGTCATCGATGAATTTCCCCAGTTCCCTGTCACTACGAATTACGAAGAACTGATGGCGGCATTTAAACAAGCATCAATTAAAATTTCATAAGGAGAATTCGCATGGTACGCAAAGAACATCATCTCATTAAGCATCTCATTCAGCTACAGGATCTGATTGCCGCCCGCGCCCAGCAGCAGGCCGCTCATCCGAAACAGAAACTGGTTGATCTCGATAAAAACATCAAAATCATGAGTAACGAGCTTTCCCCTGAACTGAAAAGTCATTTCACCCGTCTGATTCAGAAAAGCGTGGAGGCACTTGCCCCGATCACCGGCGACAACTGCTCCGGCTGCGGTTTTGCGCTCACCAAAACTATGGTCAACAACATCAACGGCGGCGCCATTGAAATGAGCCGCTGCCCCAACTGCACCCGAATCCTTTATGCGCCGGATGTGCCGCTTACCCGCAACACCCCGCGCCGCCGCTGGGGCGATCCCATTAAACGCGGCATTGAGCGGTTTACCGCACCCGAGCTGATGCTGCACAAACTCAAAGGTTCCACGGACGAAGAAGTGTTGATGGAACTCTGCGAAAACATGCGCAATGAAGGCTACGTGAAAGACTGTGCCGATTTACACGAAGCCGCCATGCGTCGCGAAGCCATCATTTCCACCGCAGTCGGCGGCGCGATGGCCTTCCCGCATATTCGCGGTGTCGAGGGCGGCGGGCTTACGCTTTCGGTTGGTATTAGCAAAAAAGGCATCGACTTTGGCGGCCCCACTAAAACCAAGATTTTCTTCTACATGGTCATCCCGACTGCCGCCAGTGCCTTCTATCTCAAGCTACTTGCCGATCTCACCCAGAGCTTTGCAACGGCCGCATCCCGCGAACCGCTGCTCAAAGCCAAGTCGCAGGCCGACCTGTGGGAGGCCCTCATCAAGGGCACCCGCAAAATGGTCAAATAATCACGGACGGATTTCCCCGCATCTGCGGCGGCGCGGAGAGTTCGCTGTATTTCAATACAGCGTCGCTCTCCGCTTCTTGCATCTACGCAAAACTCCGCCCGTGATTTGGGTGGGGGTTACCGTCGTCCGCTCTTCCACATGATGATGCCGATGAGAAGCAGAGTCAGAATGCCCACATACACAGAGTAATCTTGTAGCGGAATAATGCCGGGCGGATCGACGACCAACGCAATGTAAATCAGCAGGACAACCCATCCTTGCCAGCTGCAAGGCAGACCCCATCCTAAGCCGGAGCGTCTGATCGGAAACCAGTTTTTATTTTTTTTTCAGTCATCATGATCCCTTGTTGCGGGTGGTGAAGAGCAGAATGAAAAGGCAGGCAAATGAGAGCATGAGAAACCTCCGTGGAGTGTTGGATTATTCGAGTGTCTGATGTTGGTATTGCTCTGTTCGGTCATCCAACACTCCTTCACTCCATTACTCCTCTTATTTTAACGGCGATTTCTTCGCCGTTAAATTCCACGGTCTGGCCGCTCCGGATTTTACAGCGCTTGCGGGTTTCTACTTCGCCGTCGACGGTGACGAGCCCTTCCGAAATCATAATTTTGGCTTCGCCGCCCGTTCCGCACAGGTGCGCGGCTTTCAGCAGTTGAAACAGATCGATGGTTTCGCCGGTCAGGTTGAAATCAGCCATGTTCCGCTCGCATCGCTTTTACCAGCTCCCAGTCGCGCAGGGCCGCACGGCGCCGGTGATAGAGGGCGTCGACTTTTTCCTCGAGCGTCTTCCAGTCTTCCGGGGACGCCGGAGTGTCGTAGTCCCACACCTCCTCGTCGGAGCGTTTGAACTGCCACTTAATTTTGCCGGAACCGGGGAACTTCACCCGCACGGTTCGCTTCACGCCGTCGTCCAGCTTTTCTTTCCATTCAATATCTCGTTTCATAAGAACGAACCCTACCGATGCTTTGCCCCAAAGAAAACCAGTTTTTCCAACCATTGCCAGTCCTTGCACTCCTTGCCGCACATTCACGCGGCCTCTCTCCCTTGGTCGAGTGGAAGATTAGAGCAGGGCGAGGCCGGCGGCGGCGAGCATGCCGACAAGCACGCCGTAGACGGCGTGGTGATATTTTCCGTAGGTGCGCGCGGCGGGCAGCAGGCCGTCGAGCGCGATGAATACCATCACGCCCGCACTCGCGGCGGTGAGCACACCGAGCGCCGCTCCGCTCATGAAACGGTGGAACAGCGTATAGGCAATCAGCGCGCCGAGTGGTTCAGCCAGCCCGGTAAGCGATGAGAAGCCGCATGCCTTCGCGCGGTTTCCTGTGGCGTGATACATCGGCAGCGCCGTTGCGATCCCCTCGGGAATGTTGTGCAACGCCAGCGCGATGGCCGCACCGACGGCGATGGGTGCCGGCGCGTGCAGTGCCGCGATAAAGATGGCCAGCCCTTCCGGAAAACTGTGCGCCATGATGGCCAGTGCGGCGGGCATACCGGTGCGCCGGAAGTCCGGGACCTCTTTCAGGTCTTCCACGCGCAGCGGTTCGTGCGGGTTTCCAAAGTCCGGAACCAGCCGGTCGATCAGCGCGGTAATCAAAAAGCCGCCGAAGAAAGCAATCGTTGGAATTTTCAGTCCGCCGAGATCCGCTTCGGCGATCGGGATCAGTTGCCGGAAGGCGGTCCAAAGCAGCAGGCCGGTGGAGATGCCGAGGAAAAAGGAGAAGCGCCGTTTGGCGGTGTGGCGGGAGAAGAGGGCAATCAGACTGCCGATCCCGGTTGCCAGCCCGGCCGCCAGCGTCAGCCCGAACGCGAACCAGATGGCATGCGAGCTTTCGAATATCGCATGATGGGCAATGAGATGCTCAACCAGTATTTTAATGCCGAGACCGATCAGCACCAGTCCGCCCGCCACCTCCATTTTTTTCTCATTGAAGTGTCCGAACAGATGGCCGAGGTAAACGCCGGCAACCGAGAGAGCGAACGCAACCAGCCCGATGATCAGCGCCGGCGTCAGAATGGCCACGCGCAGCATCGACAGGCTGATGCCGATGGCGAACGCATCAATGCTGGTGGCGACGGCCAGCGTCAGCAGCGTGGGCAAATGCAGCGGATTTTTCGGGCCGTTTTCATCCTCCGGTTGCATGGCGGTAATGATCATGTGGCCGCCGACAAACAGAAGCAGGCCGAATGCGATCCAGTAATCCACCGCGGAAATCCATTGGTATGCCCATTGGCCGAGCCACCAGCCGAGCAGCGGCATCACCGCCTGAAACAGACCGAAGGCCGCGCCGACCAGTAGCGCGTGGCGCGCCTTCAGGTTTTTAATACTGATTCCGCTGGTGATCGACACCGCAAAGGCGTCCATCGCCAGACCCAGCGCAATCAGTAGTATGGAAAGCATCGGCATAACGTGGAAACCATAGCCGGCTTTCAATGTTTGGAAAAGCCGTATTGCCCTTGCGCCGCAACGCGCTGTTCCCTGACGCGGTCAGTTCCAACCCTTGGAAAGCAACTGCGTTGCGGCTTAGTACTTTGAGACGAAGTGTTTGTTGTCGAATTGGGCCGAAACCTCGTTCTGCGGTTGGTTTATTGTTCCGGCAGACCCAGCCAGGATCTAGCCTCGCCAATATGATCGAACTGCACTCGCAACTCGTCGGGGTGTTCATCAGTCATGATCTGAAACATGCGCAACATGCCGAACGCCTCCATTGCGCCGGGAGCAATAACAAAGGCTCGTTTAGCGTCCATTCCGAATGGATCTCGAGATGCCAGCAACCGAATACCCTCTGACGTCAACGCAATTCTCGCGACCTCCATGAGGTTAAAGAGCTGATTCAAATCGGGTGTAAAGGCAGGATCGTTTGTGATCAGCCGCTGGTGTTCCAGCAAATCCGAATCACTTAGCGTACCCCACGCCTTGCTGAAAACCGCATTTGACTTTTTGTCTATATGATATTCGGCTGGCATCGAATGTTTCCTCTCTTTGGGTTGACCGCGAAGCGGTCAACCTAACCGTTCATCAGGCAGAAACGGGCTTTGTTTATTTATTTTGCTTAACTCAATCCGCCGCATGCGATCGGTAGAGTATATGCCAGCTGATTATACGGAAAGGAAAATGCTTGATGAAGAATCGGCCTTTTGGGCGCGCTATGCTCGTTGCCGTCGCAATGGCGCCTTGCCTCCCTGCACGCCCGCCTACAGCGTTACACGCAGTGTTTCGGGCAGGCAGGGCTATGCACAGCGTTGCGGGCGGATCTTGGCTTCGCCTCGGGTGGGAATAGAGTTTCCAATGGTTGGAAGCAGGCTGAGCCTGCACCCATTAATTTTCGAGTCACGGGGAAAACGATGCACCTCTATGCAATAGAGTTTCCAAGGGTTGGAAACTTGAAAGAAGGAGTGGGTTGGAATAGGCTCACCGAATGCAAAACACACCACTGGTTCTGTTCGGGGTTCCATTCCATAACGTTACGTTCGAGGAAGCCATTCAGTGGACGGTGGACCGGGTGCGCTCCGGTAAGCCCGGATTTATCGCTACGGCGAACCTCGACTTTCTTGTGCTGGCTCAGAAAGACCCCGGATTACGTGATGTGCTGCGCGAGGCCGATCTGGTCATTGCCGATGGCTTTCCGCCCGTCAAGCTGGCCCCGTTCTATGGCCCCGCGCTCAAAGGCCGGGTGACCGGCAGCGATATCACCCCCATGCTCGCCGCGCGCGCTGAAAAAGAGGGCATCAGCATTTATGGTCTCGGCGCCGCCGAGGGCGTCGCCGCCAAAGCGATGGAGGTGTTGAAAAAACGCCATCCGGATCTGAAGGTGGCCGGCGCGTGGTCGCCGCCCCATGCGCCGTTCGAAAGTATGGACCATGCGGAAATTTTACGCCGCCTCGCCGAGGCGAAGCCGGATATTCTCTTCACCGCCTTCGGCGCGCCCAAGCAGGATCTGTTTAACCACATGCACGTCAACGAGTGGAATATTCCGGTGTCCATCGGCATCGGCGGAACGCTCGACTTTATCGCCGGCGCCCAGACCCGCGCGCCGGTCTGGGCGCAGAAAATCCACTGCGAGTGGCTGTGGCGCTGGGGGGACAACCCCAAGCGGCTCACCAAACGCTACGCCGCTAATATTGCATTTCTGATGCGTGCCATCTGGCTGACGATCCTCCTGCGCTGGTTAAAGAACATCCCGGCCGCAGTTGACCCCTCCGCGCCGCCGCACTGGGCGGAACACGGCGTCACCTATTGTGAATTCGCCGAGATGCCAGATAATTTGTCAGGAAAAATCGTGATTGATCTGCGCGATGTGGAGTTGCTCGCCTCCGACGAAATCGGCGCCCTGCTTGAGCTGAGCAAACGGGTCGAAAAGGTGGTGCTGTTGCACGCCGGCTCCAAGGTTCGGAAACTTTGGGAATTTTCGCACTTGGCCGACCGCCTTCCCCTTGCCGCCAACTGCGCCGAAGCGCTTACTCTGGTGCAGTAGCTTTGTTTTCGGCGCGGCGGGCTCGGAAGAAGCCTTGCAGCAGGGCTTTGCACTCGTCGTGCAGCACACCGCTTTCCATTTCAACCCGGTGGTTGAGATCCGTGTGGTCGAGAATTTCGAATTTGGAGCGCGCTCCGCCGCGTTTGGGATCATCGACCGCCCACACCACTTTTTTGATCCGCGCGAGCACAATCGCGCCCGCGCACATCGGGCAGGGCTCTTTGGTCACATACATCACCGCATCAGTCAGCCGCCAGTTTTCCAGCTCTGCCGCCGCCTGGGTGATCGCTAGAATCTCGGCATGCGCAGTCGGGTCTTTGAGCATTTCGGTCTGGTTGTGCGCCTTGCCGATCACCAGATCGTCTTTCACAATGACCGCGCCGCAGGGCACTTCGCCCTCGGCCGCGCCGCGTTCCGCTTCCCGCAGCGCCATGCCCATATACATCTCATCCACTGAAAATTCTTCGCTCATGGTGTGGACGCTATCAGCTTTTCCAATGATTGGAATATTTTTTGACGGGATAACAGGATGGACAGGATTTCTTTGGGTATGCAGGCGATCCTGTGAATCCTGTTATCCTGTCAAAATGATGTTGCGTAGTTTAGAAAGGGAATTGAGCACCGGCACGCCGCAGGCTTCGAGGCGCTCGCGGCTGTTGTGGCCGTTGGCAACCAGCGCACACTGTACGCCCATGGCTTCAGCCACTTCAAAGTCGTGGATCGTGTCGCCGATGAAGAGCACCTCGGCGGGATCGACGTCCAGCTGGGCGATGTACTGCTTCCCGTTATCCACCTTGCCGTGAGCATAGATGTCGTTGAGCCCGATGACGTCCGTAAAAAATTCCAACAGCCAGAAATGGTCTACCGCCTGCATCAGCGTGTCGTGCTGATAGGCCGACAGCACGGCCTGCGGAGTTTCCAAACCTTGGAAAAAACCAATCAGCTTCCGCGCATCGGGGTGCAGTTCGCACTCAAAGCGGCGGCGGTGATACTCCTCAATGAACTCTTCCGCCAGCCGGGGGTAGGGGGCAGTTTCATAATCAAAGCCGAGCTGGCAGTAGTAGTCAGTGACGGGAAAGCAGAGTTTCGCCCGGTAGGTTTCGAGCGTGATCAGCGGCAGACCCCTCCGCTCCAGCATGTGGTTATTGATTTCCACACACAGCCATGTGTCGTCCCACAGCGTCCCGTTCCAGTCCCAGATGATCTGTTTAAAATTCATGCAAGTTTATAGCCACAAAAAACACAAGAATACACGAAAACAACGCCGGGAACTTTTTGTGATCTTTTGTACTACTATCCGTCATTTCCTTGTTTTTTAACAAGATTTATTTCGCAACCCCTTATTCAACAGCAACTAAGCAGAGGCTTTTTTCGCCCACGAATCCACACGAACCGAGCCGCAGGCGAGCTGGGCTCCACGAATGTGGGGCAACGAAGTGGCAATTTTCACGAATCAGGACGGGGCCTTTTTCTTCATTCGAGTTATTCGTGGGCAATTCTCTCTTTCGTGTTTTTGGTGTATTTGCCACTTTATTACATTCCGTTGCTGTCGTGATAACGCCAGCCTTTACCTGTGGTGGTCGTGGTTCAAATTTTGGTTGCGGCTAGGCCGCGCTAGGTTTTTCGTGGCTATCATCTTGAAGTTTTCTAATATTTTAATTGTGACTGACTGGTCAGTTTTGTAGTTTCCCAGCCATGACAAGGGAACGAAAAAAGAGCGAGAAGCGGGCGGCGATCCTTCAGTCGGCGTTTGATGAATTTAAAAACCGGCGCTTTGACGCCGTGAAACTGGACGATGTCGCCGCGCGGGCCGGAGTCGGGAAGGGCACGCTCTATCTATATTTCAAAAACAAGGAAGACCTGTTTATTCAGATGGCTTTGGACGGTGTGGAGCAGATGGCTGGACGGATGAAAGAGATTGCCAGGATGGATCTCCCTTTCTGCGAACGTTTTTTTCTGTTTGGACGGGAAATCGGTGCGTTTGTCGAGAAGCGGTCTGTCATGTTCCGGTTGATGCATCAGATCAGCTCTGAGTCCATTCAGCAGGAGTTTATGGGACAGCACCGGTTGTTGGTGGAGGTGGCCCGCGGTCTGCTTAAGGCGGGAGTGGATGAGGGCGTTTTGCGCAGCGATGTGACGGTCGCTGACCTGCACTGCCTATTGATTGGTCCGCTGTTGTTCCGGGTCCGGCTGAACAAGTTCAATAACGATCAAATCGAAGTGAATACGCTTCTCAATCTGTTCTGGGATGCGGCGGTATTGAAACCGGAAACGCGAAAGCTGGAATTATGAAATTTGGAATTCAAAATGGAATGGCTCTGCTGGCGGTTTTATTGTGCACCTCCTGCGCGCGGTTCGCGCCGGATGGGCGGGATTTCTCTGCCGATGTTCCTGATCAGTTTTCGCTCTATTCTGAGTCCGGCATGGATGTGACCAACCGCTGGTGGGAAAGTTTCCAATCCTTGGAACTTAATGGTTTGGTCGATGAGGTGCTGTCGGACAGTCCGTCGATTCAGCAGTCGTGGGCGCGGCTGGCACAGGCCGAAGCCGTTGCAACAAAGAGCGGGGCCGCGCGCTGGCCGTCCCTCGATGCAGCCGCGTCCGGATCATCCCGTCAGAATATGAACACCCGCGTTTCGACGGAATTGTATTCGCTCGGCCTGACCGCTTCCTATGAGCTGGATCTGTGGGGTCGCGTAAAATCGGCGAGCGAAGCGGCCGCGCTTGACCGCGAGGTGTCGCGCGAGCAGCTCAAAACCGCCGCCATGACGCTCGCCTCGCAGACGGCTCTGCGCTGGAGCGGGATCGTTTCGCAAAAGTTACAGACGGAGCTGCTTCGTCAGCAGCTCGAAGCCAACAGAACCTCGCTGGAGCTGGTGGAGCTGCGTTTCCGCAAATCGCAGGCCACCGCACTGGATGTCTATCAGCAGCGCCAGACCGTCGCCGGAACCGAAGCGCGAATTCCACTGGCCGAGATGCGCGAGCAGCTGCTGCGTAACGAGCTGGCGGCTCTTCTTGGGCGCGGCGATTTCCAAAGCTTGGAAGTTTCCACCGAAAAACTTCCAATGGTTGGAGCTCTTCCGGCCATCGGACTTCCTGCCGACGTGCTGACCAACCGTCCCGATGTCCGGGCGGCCGGGCTGCGGCTGCGGTCGGCCGACTGGAGCGTGAGCGCTGCGCGCGCGGATCGGCTGCCCGCCATCCGCCTGAGCGCAACCGCCGGATATGACAGCGCCGAATTCGCCGATCTGTTTGACGACTGGTATTCCCACCTGATCGGAAGCATTACCGGTCCGATTTTTGAGGGCGGCCGCCGCAAGGCGGAGGTGGAGCGCACCCGCGCGGTGGTCAATGAGCGGCTGGCGGCGTATCGCGAAACGGTGCTCAGCGCCATCAACGAGGTGGAAGACGCACTGGTTTCCGAGCAGAAGCAGCGCGACTACATCGAGGCGCTCGACCGCAACCTGAAGCTGAGCCGCAGCTCCTATAACGAGGCACTGAACCGCTACCGCAACGGGCTGAGCCAATACCTGCCCGTGCTGGTGGAGCTGGTCGGCCTCCAAAACCTGGAGCGCGACCGCGTCGCCGCGCAAACCGATCTGCTGCAATACCGCATCAACTTGTATCGGACGCTGGGCGGAACCTGGACCGATGAGCTTAAACGTGAGGACTCCAAATGAAACCATCAGATCATATTGTAAAATTCGTTCTTCCGGTCGTGTTGGTCGCACTGGCGCTGCTGATCGGACTGATCATCGTTAAAACGACGAAGAAGCCGGACAAGAAAAAGCCGCCGCGCACCGCCTATGTGGTGAAGGTGGTTCCGCTGAAAGCGGGAAGGCAGCGCGTGAAACTGCAGGCGACCGGAACGGTTGTGCCGGCGCAGGAGATTATGCTCAAGGCGCGCGTGCCCGGCGAAATTGTGGAGATTTCTCCTGATTTTATCGAAGGGGGGATCTTTCGGAAGGGCGAGACGATTCTACAAATCGATCCGGTCGATTACCAGCTGGCGCTGGAGCAGAAAAAGGCGGCGCTGGCGGAGGCGGAGTATCAGCTGAAGCTCGAAGAGGGTCAGCGCGATGTCGCCGCACGCGAGTGGGAGCTGATTGCTCCCGGTGCTGATGCGAACGAAGCCGACCGCGAACTGGCTCTGCGCGTGCCGCATCTGAAATACCGCGCGGCCAAGCTGGAAGCCGCCAAAGCCGAGTTGGAAAAGGCGGAGCTCGATCTTCAGCGCACGGAGGTTCGCGCGCCATTCAATGCGGTGGTGGTTGAGCGCAAGACCAATCTCGGAACACAGGCGAGCCTGCAGGATTCGCTCGCGACATTGGCCGGAACAGATTGGTTCTATGTCCGTGCCGCGATTCCGGTCGACCGGTTGCGCTGGATTACGTGCGATCCCGAAACCGGATCGGCGGCCAAGGTTTCCCGCGGGTCCGGCGATGTCCGGACGGGGCGGGTGGTCCGGCTGGAAAGTGAGCTTGAAGAGGCGGGCCGCATGGCCCGCGTTCTGATTGCCGTCGAAAATCCGATGCAGGGGGACAACCCGATGTTGCTGAATGAATATGTCCGCGTGAGTATTTCGGGCGATCCGGTTGAGAACGCCTGCCACATTCCGCGCGCCGCGCTCCACGACGATCACCTCGTCTGGATTGCCACCCCGAAGGGCACGCTGGAAATCCGCGAGGTGACCGTGGCCTGGCGCGATGCAGCCGATGTGATTGTCTCTGCCGGCCTGAAGGACGGGGAGCGCCTGATTGTCTCTAACCTGTCCGCCCCGATCAACGGGATGAAGCTGCGGATCGAAGGCGAGCCGATGGCGGACGAAAATCCTGCCGGTAAAAATGGCAAAGGATCCAAGACCAATGAAAAATAACGCCACTTTATCCGGACGGGAGCGGCGGGGGCCGATTGCCTGGATGACGCGCAACTCGGTTGCGGCCAATATCGTCATGCTGGTGCTGATTCTTGGCGGGCTGATTCAGGCGTTCAATGTGAAACAGGAATTTCTGCCGAGCGCCGAGCTCGATTTTGTGACCGTTTCCGTTCCGTACCCCGGGGCCAGCCCGGAAGAGGTGGAGCAGGCGATTGTCCTGGCGGTCGAGGAGGCCGTGCGCGGTCTCGACGGCGTGGAGGAGGTCACCTCCAGCGCCCGGGAAGGGTCGGGAACCGTTACGGTGGAGGTGATGGCGGGGCACGATATGAGCCGGCTGTCGCAGGAGATCCAGAGCGAGGTCGACCGGATCCGCACCTTTCCGGAAGACGCGGAGGAACCGACGGTCAGTGTCAGCTCGCTCCGGCGCGAAGTGCTGACGGTGATTGTCTCCGCCGATACGGCCGACACCGTTTTGCGCGAGGTGGCCGAGCAGGTGCGCGAGCGCCTGATCCTGTCGCCGGGCATTACGCAGGTGGAGATGTCCAATGTGCGCAGCTATGAAATTGCCATCGAAATTCCGCAGGACACGCTGCGAGCCCATAACCTGACGCTTTCGGATGTGGCAGACACCCTTTCGCGCGCCTCGGTTGAAACGCCGGGCGGCGGCATGAAAACCGACAGCGGCGAAATCCTCGTCCGGGTTCGCGACCGCCGCGACTACGGCGAGCAGTTCGGCAGGATTCCGGTCATTACCGGCGCCGACGGAACGCAGGTGCTTCTGGAGGATATCGCGACCATTCGCGACCGATTCGACGATTCCGACAGGTTCACCTATTTCAACGGCAAGCCCGCGCTGACGATGAGCGTGTATCGCGTCGGAAAAGAGACGCCCGTCTCGGTCGATGAGGCGACGAAGCAGGTTCTCGAAGAGCTGCGTGCAACGCTTCCCGAAGGGATTGAAATGCAGGTCTGGAACAGCCGCGCGGACATGTTCCGCGAGCGGATGAATCTGCTGCTGCGCAACGGGTTGCTCGGGCTGATTCTGGTTTTCATTGTGCTCGGTTTCTTTCTGGAAATGCGACTGGCCTTCTGGGTGATGATGGGAATTCCGATCTCGTTCCTCGGCACCATTCTGATTATGCCCGCGATGGGTTTAAGTATCAATATGGTGTCGATGTTCGCCTTTATTCTCGCGCTCGGGATTGTGGTGGACGACGCCATTGTTGTCGGTGAAAACATCTATCACAACCACCAGGAGGGAATGCCGTTCCTGCGCGCCGCCATTGTCGGTGCGCGCCAGATCGCGATGCCGGTGACCTTCAGTATTCTCACCAACATTGTGGCATTTATGCCGCTCTATTTTGTGCCCGGAGTGATGGGTAAATTTTTCAGTGCCATTCCGCTGGTGGTCTGTTCCACCTTTGTGATTTCGCTTGTGGAAGCATTGTTTGTTCTGCCCGCCCATCTGGGGCATCAAAAGGATTTGAAGAGCCCGCATGCGCTTCACCGTCTGCAGCAGCGGTTCGGAAAAGCCTTCATGCGGTTTGTCCGCGAAAAATACGCACCGTTTCTCGACCGGACGCTGCGCCGCCGCTACCTCACCGTCGCCGTCGGACTTTTCGTGCTGATTCTGACGATCAGCCATGTAAAAAGCGGGCGTATGGGGTTTGAGCTGTTTCCCAGCGTGGAGTCGGATGTGGCTCTTTGCACCTTCAAGCTGCCGTACGGTTCACCGGTGGAAAAAACGCAGGAGGTTCACGATCGCATCATCCGGGCCGGGCAGGAACTCGTTGAGGAGATCGAAGCGGAGACCGGCCGGCCGCAGATCAAAGGATACATTTCGTATATCGGAACCGGCGATCGCGGCGTGACCGGCGGGCATAGCGGGTCGATCACATTCGATCTGGTCGATGCCGATGTGCGTCCGGTTTCCACTGAGGATTTTGTGGAGCGCTGGCGGAAGAAAGCCGGGGCCATCACCGGAATCGACACCGTTCGCTACCGCGCCGACAGCGGCGGCCCCGGGGGCAGCTCCGACGCGCTGACCGTCGAGCTCTCGCACCGCGATATCAGTGTGCTGGAACAGGCCAGCGCCGACCTGGCCGCTCAGCTGAGTGAATACTCGATTGTCAGCGATATCGACGACGGGTTTACGCCCGGCAAGCCGCAGATCGACTTTAAGCTCAAACCGGAAGGCCGCAGCCTCGGGCTCACCTCCGCCTCTGTCGCGCGGCAGGTGCGCAACGCTTACTACGGCGCTGAAGCCATCCGCCAGCAGCGCGGTCGCAACGAGGTGAAGGTGATGCTCCGTCTGCCCGAAGCCGAGCGCGCCACCGAGTTCAGCCTTGAGTCAATGATCCTCCGCACACCGTCCAGCCACGAGGTTCCGCTGCGCGAAGTGGTCTCGATGGAGCGCGGGCGCGCCTACACCACCATTAGCCGCCGCAACGGCCGCCGCACCGTAACCGTTTCCGCAAATGTCACGCCAAAGAGCAAAGCGGACCTGGTTCTCGCCGATATGAAAGGAGGCATGCTGACCGCACTGAAAGAAAAATATCCCGGGCTCTCCTATTCCTTTGAAGGGAGCCAGGCGGACCAGCGCGAAAGTGTTCAGGGGCTCATCAACGGACTGCTCGGCGCCATCCTGCTGATCTACATCATTCTCGCCATTCCGTTCAAAAGCTACAGCCAGCCGCTTATCATCATGGTCAGCATTCCGTTCGGCATTGTCGGCGCGGTGATCGGCCATATGCTGATGGGCTACAGCCTGAGCGTCATCAGTATCTTCGGCATTGTTGCGCTCTCCGGTGTGGTCGTGAACGACTCGCTGGTGTTGATCGACTTCTTCAACCAGAAGCGCCGGGAGGGCATGAGCGTGCACGACTCCGTCATGACTGCCGGCGTCCAGCGCTTCCGTCCGATTGTCCTCACCACGCTCACCACCTTTGGCGGGCTGCTGCCGATGATCTTTGAAACCTCGCGTCAGGCACGCTTCCTGATTCCCATGGCCATCTCCCTCGGCTTCGGAATTCTCTTCGCCACCGGCATCACGCTCCTGCTCATCCCGTCGCTCACTATGATCCTCGAAGATATCAGTCGGCTGTTTAAACGGGAGTCATAAGCTAACGGCCTCATGTTTCCAATGTTTGGAGTTTTGCTTGTCCCGCCACAGATAGGATGAGAAGGCAGGTAGAAGAAGCGTCCGGTATCCTTTGCGGTGCGGCGTTTATTTATCATCTTATGCGCATATGCGCATAAGATGATAAATAAGAGAAGCATCGACAGGCGGGGCCATTTCGTGGTTTAACTGCGCGCTTATGGCTAAAAAGGGTGAAATCATAGAGGTCGAGATTTTTGATACAGCGGACAAAAACCGCTGTGTGGGAAGGCTCGAGGACGGCATTACGGTTTTTGTGGAAGGCCCCGTTGCGGTCGGCGATACGGTTCGCGCGAAAGTCACTAAAATCAAAAAGAAGTTTCTGCAGGCGCGCCTCACCGAGGTTGTCAAATTTTCCGACCGCCGCACGGAACCGCGCTGCAAATACTTCGGCATTTGCGGCGGGTGCAAATGGCAGCACTTCGACTACTCCGAACAGCTGCGCGTGAAGCGCAAGCAGGTGCTGGATGCGCTGGTACATCTTGGCGGATTCGAAAGCCCCGAGGTCGCGGAGTGTATCCCCGCCAAAGATTTATTCGGCTATCGCAATAAGATCGATATGGATTTTACCGATCAGCGCTACCTCACCGCCGATGAAATGGACATCCCCGCCGAAGAACTCGACAAGCCGCTCGACTTCGCCCTCGGGTTTCATGCTCCCGGATGCTTTTTCAAGGCGATCGACATCGATCACTGCGACATCGCCACCGAAGAGATGAATCTCGCCGTTGAAACCGTCCGCATCTTCTGTCGCGACCGCAAGCTGTCCATTTATTCCACCTTTAAGCCCGATGGGTTCCTTCGCAACCTCGTTGTTCGGCAGGGCGGTGCGACCGGTGAGCTGATGGTCAACCTGATCACCTCAACGCACGACGCAGAGCTGATGGCCGAACTGCTGGCTGAACTGAAAACCGCTTTCGGTGACAAACTGACCACCTTTGTGAACGGCATCTGCACCCGTAAAAATCTGGTCGCCTTCAATGAAGAGGAGCACGTGCTCTGCGGCGAAGGCTTCATCACCGACCGGCTCGGCAAATACAGCTATCAGATTTCGCCCAACTCTTTCTTCCAGACCAATACCGCCCAGGCGGACGTGCTCTACAACGAGATCATCAAGCAGGCCGCTTTCCAAGGTTCGGAAACCGTGTACGATCTTTTCTGCGGAACCGGTTCCATTGCACTGTTTGCGGCGAAATACTGCGGCAAGATTCTCGGCATCGAATGGATTGAAAGCGCCGTTGCTGACGCACAGAAAAACGCAATTGAGCACGGAGCTGAAAACTGCACCTTCCGTCAGATGGATCTAATGCACTTCGGAAAAATTCGTGACGAGCTCGAAGCATTCGGCCTGCCGGATCTGGTTATTACTGACCCGCCGCGTGCGGGCATGCATCCTAAAGCCGTGAAGATGCTGCGCGAGCTCGCACCGCCGATTGTCATCTACGTAAGCTGCGGCCCCGCCTCGCTGGCGCGCGACGGTCAGATGCTCTGCGAAGACGGTTTGTATAAACTGGTCAGCTGCCAGCCGGTCGACATGTTCCCCCAGACCAACCACGTGGAGAGCGTCGCCCGCTTTCAACGGTGTTCATGAAAATGGATGAAAAGTTTCTGATGTACTGACTTCGTCAGATAGGCGGAATTTTTTAATCACATTGATTTTCACCCATTTTCACCGAAGGCGCGACGATTTTCGCGCGTCTGCTTTGTTGCAGAAGGTTCGCAGTAGACTTCTACAGCTTTACCTTCTGACGCCTCACATCCACACGAAACTTGTCGCGTGAACAGCAGTCGACTCTTTTTTCATGAGACTGCCCATCTGCATCGTTGCAGAAGGTTCGCGGTAGGCCGCTACGGCTTCACCTTCTGACGCTTTGCATCTGCACGAGACTTGTCACATGAACTCATAGCATGCGGACTCAGCACTTCCGCCTTCGCCCCATCCTTCGCTAAAGCCATGGAGGGCACAGCAAGGCTTCGGCGGACACGTCGTAGCGTGAGGGCTGAGCGATGCTGTGACTTCCAGTGTTTGGAAAGCGGACCGCCTAGATACTGCTTTTGTTTTTAGCTTTGTCTTTTTTCAGCTGCCGTTTTTCTTTGAGGCTGTGCTGCGGCTCTTTTTTCTTTTCCTTCTGGCCCTTGTCTTTTTTTCCTTTGTCGCCCATGTCCATTCCTCCGGTTGCTGGATGTGATAGCCGATGCTAAAGGTTCGTTATGGCGTCTGCATGAAGGCGCCGGGGCGGGCCTTGTTAGAGCGCTCCGTCGAACGGGATAACGGTACAACTCTTTTGCAAAACCGCAACACATTCCGCATGGAGCCGGTAGGGGATTGCAGAGAGGTTTACGAGGCTTTGTGTTCTCAGCGCCGTTGCGTTGAGTTATGCCACAGATAACTTTCGGTATTGGCAGGCGGGACGCCTGCGGTACGTATCGCCGCCGTCTCGGCGGCCTTGTCCCAAAAGCAAATGAAAGACGGGGTTAGTCAAAATCGGTCGGGAGACCGGGATTCTGATGGTGCTTGTGCAACAGCTCGATGTGTTTGGGCAGGGTGCGGTGTTTTGAGAGCGGGGGCAGATCGTCCAGGTCGAAGAAGGCGGCGTCGGTGATGTCGTGGCACAGCTCGCCGGCATCTCCTGTTAGCTCACACAGGAACAGCAGTTTGTAGATGTGGAACGGATGGGCGTGCCCGGGTTCTTTGTAGTGCAGATCGCGATCGAGCACGGCAGCCAGCTTGGTGCACCGAACCGGATAGCCGGTTTCTTCGCGCACTTCCCTGATGACGGCTTCGGACGGCGTGTCATTTACATCCGCCCAGCCGCCGGGCAGGCTCCAGCAGTCATCGTCCTGTTCGCGGGAAAGCAAAACCTTGCCGTCCTGAAAGATCGCGCCGCGCACATCGACTTTCGGGGTGGCATAGCCTGATTCATTCTGGAAGATTTTTTTCCAATGGTTGGAAGTCGCGAGCCGCGACGGGCACAGAGTTTTCCGATGCGTGGAAAGATGGTTGGATGCAGGCTCAGCCTGTTCGGTGGCGGCGGCCATCATTTCGGCGGCGAGAGCCTGCAACTCCTCACAGCGTTCCTTCTCGTAGGGATCTTTGGTGTAGGTCAGCCCCGCCTGCGCCAGCGCCGCGATCCGGCGTGCCCACTCGATCGTTTTAGACATATTGTATTTCCCGAATTACAGGCTGAAAAAATGCTGGATGCCCATCAGGATCATTTGAGCGGCCAGCGCGGCGAGAACCAGTCCGGTGATTTTACTGAGAATACCGAGTCCTCTTTTCCCCAGTACCCGTTCGATTGCCGAGCCGAGGAATAGAATAACGCCTAGTGTGAATGCGGCCAGAATGAGCGCGGCTAGGCCCGTCATGCGATGAGATGCATCCGTCATTTCGCCGCCGAGCACGAGCAGGGCGCCGGTCGTGGCCGGGCCGACAATTATGGGGATCGCCAGCGGAACCACCGTGACATCTTCATTTTCTCCGGCAATCGGCGGGGCCTCTTTGGCGTAAACCAGCCGAACGGCCGACAGAAACAGCAGCGCTCCCGCGCCGACCCGGAAGGCATCCAGTGTGATGCCGAAGACGGCAAATACCACATTGCCGAAAAAGAACAGCGCCATGCAGACGACGGCTGCGGCACAGGTCACTCGCACGGCCAGGTTGCGGCGCTGGGGTTCGGTGTAGGACTGCGTCAGCGTCAGGAACATGGTCAGCGCGAAAAACGGCGTAAACAGGAAGAAAAAGCGCAGCCAGATGCTGAACCCGAAGGCGAGACTTTCTGTGTACACAACAACCTCCTTCGGCTCTTTTTCGGGAGAGCCTATGCTTTCGCGGCGTCGGTGTCCTGATAGTCGGCGAACTTCATCGACATCACGCGCGAGACGCCGCGGTTGGGCATGGTGACCCCGTAGATTACATCGGCCGCCGCGATGGTCTGGCGGCTGTGGGTGATCAGAATAAACTGCGACTGTTTAATGAAGGTCTGCACCATGGCGACGAAGCGGTTGACGTTGGCCTCGTCGAGCGCGGCGTCGAGCTCGTCGAGCACACAGAAGGGGCTCGGCTTCACTTTGAACAGCGAGAAGAGCAGGGCGACCGCGGTCATGGTGCGCTCGCCACCGGACAGCAGCGAGATGGTCTGCAGTTTTTTGCCGGGCGGGCGGGCGATAATTTCAATGCCCGATTCGAGCACATCGGTTTCGTCGACCAGCACCAGCTTGGCGGAACCGCCGCCGAACAGGCTTTTAAACATTTCACCGAAGTTGTCGTTCACCTTATCGAAGGTCTCCTTGAACATTTCGGTGGTGGTTTCGTTGATCTTCTTGATCATTTCCAGCAACTGGGCTTTGGCCTTGTTGAGGTCGTCCTCCTGCTGGTTGAGGAAGGCAAAACGTTCTTCGAGCTCGGCGTGCTCCTCAATCGCGACGAGGTTGACCGGGCCCATTGATTCGAGCTTGGCGCGGCATTCCGCCACCTGCGTTTCGAGTTCCTCCATATCGGGACGCTCGTCTTCCCATTCGGGTTCGGGCTCGCGCGGCAGATTTTCAAGGGTGATCTGCCAGGTTCCGGTCAGGCGGTCGGCGGCATTCTGGTAGCGCATCCGGTGCTCGGCCAGTTCGACCTCGAAGCCGGTTTTCTTTTCCTGAAGTTCTTCAAGCTGCTGTTGCATCGACCGCAGGCTGTGCTCGCGCTCGGTCAGCAGGGCGGTTTTGGTTTCGCGCACCTGGCGGGTTTCGGCCAGTTTGGCCTCCGCGGCGGCGACAGCCGCTTTGAGGCCGGCGAGTTTTCCTTCGGCATCGGCCGAGGTCTCTTTGAGCTGAGCGACGCGCTCCTGATAGGTGCTGACTCCGCGGGTGCGTTCGTTGATGACATCCTCAAGCTCCTTCAGCCGAGCTTCGAGCGGTTGGCGGCGGCTGAGCAGCGATTCGAGCCGCTGCTCGCGCTGCGAGTACTGCACGCGGCATTCAGAGGTTGCCGAAAGGGCTTCGGCCCGTTTTTCCTCGAGTGCGTTGAGTGTTTCGGTCTTCGATGAAATCTGCTGGCGGGTCTGGGCCAGTTTTTCGCGCGCTTCGGCACCTTCGCGGGCGACGGCGGACCGGCGGTCTTCGCCGGAACCTTTTTCCCCGATCAGCGCATTAAATTCGAAACTAACGACTTCAACTCGTTCCTGAGCGGTTTTCAGTTCGCGGTTGATGACCTGCGCTTCACCTTCCTGTACGGCGAGGGTGCGGCGGCGGGCATCGAGCTCGCTGCGTGCGGTTTCGAGCGCATCGCCCGCACCGTTCTGTTCTGCACGGAGTGCTTCGAGGCGGTCGCGTTTTTCGGTCAGCTCTTTGCTGAGCAGTTCAATTTCGCCCTGCAGCTGTTCGCGCAGGTGGTGGCGGCCAAGCGGGTTGACTTCGCCCTCTTCCGGTTTCCACAGCTCGGCCGCGCCTTCGGCGGTGAGCAGTTCGCCTGCTTTGGTCACAAAGACCGCGCCGGCGGGCAGGGTGAGCGGGATCGACTGCAGACTGTCGGCGACAAATACATTGGCCAGCAGCTGCGCGGCGAGCGGAGCCACTTCGTCCTTGAAGGAAACCTGACCGAGAAGCGGAGTGCCATTGGCCTGTACCGGTGTGGGCGCCGGCGCGTCGGCGGAGAGCAGGCGCACGGCGCCGTGATCGCTTCCGGCGAGCAGGGTGAGCACATTGCGGGCGCCGGAGCGGCTTTTCACAACCAGCGCGTCCATCCACGGGCGCAATACCGCTTCGAGCGCGGTTTCGAATCCATCTTTGGCGGTAAATTGTTCAGCCAGCGGGCCGATCACGTTTTCGTCGGCGGTTTCTAGCAGGTGGCGCGCACCGGCGGGGAAGCCCTCTTCGCGGTCGGCGGCGATCATTTCCAGCCGCGCATTTTTATCGGTCAGCTGGCGGTTGAGCTCGCCGGTTTCGTTCTGCAGGGTCTGGATCTGCTCGGCGAAGGAGGTGCGTTGGGTGCGCAGGTCGTTGAGCGTCTGTTCCTGAGCGGTTACGGCCTGCCGCAGAGTTTCGACCTGTGCCGCCATTTCCTGCTGGCGCTCCTGGAAGGAGGCGCGCGCCCGCTCGAGCCCGCTTTTTTCGGCGGCGAGCTGTTCCTTGCGGATCACGCTACTGCGTTCTTTGGCGTCGATTTCAGAAAGTTCGTTTTGGAGGCGGCCGATCCGCCCGTCGAGTTCCATTGATTCCGCGCGCATGCGGTTGAGCTCTTCACGTCCGGCGTGAACTTCGGCCTCGGTTTCGCGCTGGGCGGCGGTCACTTTTTCGAGCTCGGCTTTAGCGGCGGTTTTTTCGGTCTCGGCGGTTTCGATCAGTTTGAGCACGTCACTGAGCGAGGCGCGATGCTGTTCGAGTCGGCCCTGCGCCTCTTCGGATTCTTTGGTGTTCTGCTGCGCGAGCGATTCGAGTTCGGCAACGCGCTCGGCGTTGGTGCGGATGGTTTGCATCGCGCGCTCGAGTTCGTTTTTGACGCGCATCGCCTCGTCCATCGTGTTGCCGATGGTCTGTTCGAGTTCGTGCAGTTCGGCGCGCAGGGAGTCGGTCTGACCGTTGGCGGCTTCGATCCCGCTATGAGCCTCGTCGACTTTCAGACGCAGGGTTTCGAGGCTACCCTGAATCTCTTTGATGTGTGCTTCAAATTCAATGAGCCGGGTGCGGGTGACGTAGATGTCGAGCACGCGCAGGTTGGCCTGGATTTCCTTGTAACGCTGGGCTTTGCCAGCCTGGCGCTGCAGGGAAATAATCTGGCGCTTGACCTCGCGGATGACATCGGCCAGACGTAGCAGGTTGGCTTCGGTCTGTTCGAGCTTGCGCAGAGCTTCCGTTTTGTCGGATTTATATTTGGTGATGCCGGAGGCTTCTTCGAACACGGCGCGACGGTCGTCGGGACGCGACGAAAGGATCTGGTCGATCTTGCCCTGTTCGAGCACGGAGTAGGAATTGGTGCCGATTCCGGTGTCCATAAACAGGCGCTGGATGTCTTTGCGGCGGCACGCTTTTTTGTTGATGAAATAGTCGCTTTCGCCGGAGCGGAAGACGCGGCGGGTGATGCTCACTTCGTGCAGGCCGATGTCGAGTACCTGTTCGCAGTCGGCGAGCGTGAGGGTCACTTCGGCCATGCCGAGCGGCTTGTGGGAGTCCGTTCCATTGAAGATGCAGTCTTCCATGGTGGCACCGCGCAGCGCGCGGGCGCGCGACTCGCCGAGCACCCAGCGGATGGCGTCGGAAACATTACTTTTGCCGCAACCATTCGGGCCGACGATGGCGGTCATGCCCGGCTCAAACTCCAAATGGGTTTTTTCTGCGAAACTCTTAAAGCCTACGATATCTACAGATTTCAAATACATCCGGACTTGATACCACGCGCAGGTGGTGCGGGGCAATCCCACAGGGGACCAAAACACATTTTTTCCAACCCGTTGGAAAAAAAGAAGCCCCGTTTTCCAAAATTTGGAAAACAGGGCCGTGGGGCGCGACGGGGAAGCGGGTTAGAATTCCCAGCCGGCGCCGATGGTGAGGCTGTTCTGGCTCATGCTGATATCGGTTGCGGTGGCCGAATCGTACCGGCTGGCTTCGAGCGCGTGAACGGCGGCGATGTCGAGCCGGAAGGAATCGAACTGGTAGGAGAGTCCGCCAGCCAGATGGGTTTCCATGATGGCCGGAAAGAGCGCATTGGCGAACGCGGCGTCGCCGTTTCCGATCGGGGAGTTGCCGTGGGAGATCCCGCTGCGCAGGGTGAGGCGCTCGTTGACGTCCCAGCTGATCCCGGCTTTGACGATGTTCTGATTTTCCCAGCCGAACTGGTCACCAAGGGTATCGAGCTCGCCCCAACCGACCCAGCGGTAGTCCAGCGCGACTTCCACATTGGTCAGGACGTTATAGGCCAGACCGACGGTCAGTTGCTGCGGCAGGTTGAGCGAGCCGTCGAGCAGATCGCTGTATTCATCAAACTCAGTCATGAATTGTTCGGTCATGTAGCTTCCGCCGATTTTCAGCTTATCGTTGATCTGCTTGTTCACCCCGATGATGAAACCCAGCCCGACGGCGGTGTCCCAATCCCCGCTTTGAGCAGCATAGGAGCTGTTGAGCATGTCGGTGCGCAGGCGCGACAGAACAAAGACCGGCCCGCCCCCGACGCTCCAACCGTTATCCAGTTTTTCGGCATAAGTCAGGGTCATTTTCGCAACCGAGAGTTCGGTCATTTGGTCGACCTGGTTTTGTGGTGCAGTGGGTCCGTACGGACCCATTGAAGAGAGGTCGCCGACACGGCCCTGGTTGTAATCGACACCCATGCCGCTGGTTCCGTAGATCCCGATGCCGAGGTAGCCGTTGGTTCCCCTGCAGCATCCAAAGGAGGTACTGATGGAGGGGATGAAGAAGGCCGAGTCGTCGGTTTGTTTGCCGGCACCGCCGCTCATGCCGGAGTTGATCGTCCGATTGGGGGCGAAATACTGTATGGAGGCGTCCGCGCCGCGCTCAAGGTCGGTCAGTCCCGCCGGGTTGAGGATCAGCCAGGTCGAGTTTTTGGCTGATGCAACCCCTGCGCCGGCGGTTCCCTGTTGAATCGGTCCGATGCCGATTAGATTAATTCCTTCGGTAGCGTGTGCGCTGATGCTGGCGATCCATGCCAGAGTCAGTGCGATAATCAGTTTGTTTTTCATCTTATTTCTCCTGTTTAAATGGCGTTCCTGCGATGGAATAGGGGAGAGAAAACCAAATCGGCGAATTCGACGCAACTAAAAAACGTGATAATTATTATCCTATTTTAAGGGTATGCGTTTTTTTGGCCTGAACTCTGGAAAAAATAAGGTTTTGGGTTGTTTTATATTTATAATATTATAATCTTCTAATCTTTGGAGGGCGAAATATGACACATGATGAACGCAAATTGACCGCAGAGGTGCTCAAAGCAATGGCACATCCGGTACGGCTGGGTGTGATTGAATTGCTGGCTGGGGGCGAGCGAACGTGTACGGCGCTATATGAAGAGCTCGGGTGCAGTCAGTCGATGATGTCGCAACAGCTTAAGATTCTTTGCCAGCAGGGATTGGTGACGATCCGCAAAGAGGGCACGCAAAAATATTGCGCACTGCAGAACCCTGACTTTTTGAAACTATTCGACTGCATGCACAATCACCTGCGCACGTTTTTACATTTTACAGATTAAAAGGAGTTTTCGATATGGACGCAAAAAAAATGATCATCATTGGCGGAGTGGCCGGCGGCGCAAGCACTGCGGCGCGCGCCCGGCGCTTGAGCGAGACGGCGGAACTTATTCTACTGGAACGCGGTCCGTATGTCTCGTTTGCCAACTGCGGACTCCCCTATCACATTGGCGGTGAAATTGCCGATCGCGATCGTCTATTGGTCACCACGCCCGAGCAGCTACGCACCCGGTTTAAGATCGACGTGCGGACCCGCAATGAAGTGATCGCCATTGACCCGGAAAACAAAGAGGTCAAAATTAAGAATCTCGAAAGCGGCGAAATCTACACTGAAACATACGACTCGCTCGTTCTCAGTCCCGGAGCTGAGCCGGTTCGTCCGACCATTCCGGGCATCGAAAGCCGACGCGTTCTTTCACTCCGCAACATGGAGGATATGGACCGCATCATCGAGGCCCTCGGCGACGCCGGGCACGCCACCGTGATCGGCGGCGGCTATATCGGCCTCGAGATGGCTGAGGCCCTGCGGAGCCGCGACATGTCCACCACACTGATCGAGCTCGCCCCGCAGGTCATGGGCCCCGCCGATCCCGAAATGGTTTCCATTCTGCATCAGGAATTAGAGATTAACGGTGTCGATCTCCGCCTCGGCACTTCCGTCAGCGGCTTCGAAGAGACAGAAAAAGGCCTGAAGTTGACGCTCAGCTCCGGCGAAACGCTGGATACCGGCGTCGCGATTCTCGCCATCGGCGTTAAACCGGAAACCGGCCTCGCCGTCGGTGCCGGGCTGGACCTCGGTCCGCGCGGCGGCATTCGGGTGAACGACCGGATGCAGACGTCCTCTCCGGATATCTACGCGGTCGGCGATGCTGTTGAGGTGATTGACTTCGTCACGCGCGAGCCGGCGCTCATTCCGCTGGCCGGACCGGCTAACCGACAGGGGCGTATTGCCGCCGATAACATCTTCGGCCGCTCCTCGCGCTACAAAGACACTCAGGGAACCGCTATCTGTAAAGTGTTCAATCTTGCCATCGGCATGACCGGTCTCAGCGAGAAGGGCGCGCAGCGCGCAGGCATCGCCTTCGAGAAAATCTATGTGCACCCCGCAAGCCATGCCTCTTATTATCCCGGCGCCGCCGCGCTCAGCATCAAGATGCTTTTCGACCCCGAAACGGGCAAAGTGCTCGGCGCGCAGGCCGTCGGGGCCGATGGCGTCGACAAGCGCATCGACGTCTTTGCCGTCGCCATTCGTGCGGGACTCACGGTGTACGATCTGGAAGAGCTCGAGCTTTCCTACGCTCCGCCGTTCGGCTCCGCCAAAGACCCCATCAACTTTGCCGGGTTTGTCGCCGCCAACGCGCTGCGCGGCGATGTCAAAATCTGTCAGGTTTCCGATGTCGTCAACCCGGCCGCCGGGCAGAAGATTCTTGACGTGCGTACCCCCTATGAAGTCACCGCCGGAACCATTCCCGGCGCGAAAAACATTCCGATCGATGAGTTGCGTGAGCGGCTCGATGAATTGGACAAGGACAAGGAATACCTCGTGTTCTGTCGCGTCGGCCTGCGGGGCTATCTTGCCTGCCGCATTCTGTCGCAGAACGGGTTTACCTGCCGCAACCTGACCGGGGGTTACATCACCTACCAGCGGACAGCCGGAATCCGTGCGACTGAAATGCCCGAAGACTATCACCCTGAAAATGACTCCGACGATCAGAAGTTTAAAACTGTAGAAGAGGAAAAAACGATGAACCTTGTGAAAACCATTAACGCGTGCGGCCTGCAGTGCCCCGGCCCGATCCTTCAGCTCAAAAATGCCATCGATGAAATTAACGAAGGCGAAGCCGTCTGCATCAGCGCAACCGACCCTGGCTTTGTGGCCGACGCCCCCGCCTGGTGCCACAGCACCGGCCACGAGCTCGCCTCCATGGATCCCGGCGAGGGCGGCTCCTATCGCGCCACCATTATCAAGCGTGCCGCGGCGCAAGGCGGCGTTCCAACGTCTGGAAAGCGCGCCATGACCAACGTCGTTTTCTGTGATGACTTCGACAAAGCTGTCGCTGCGTTCATCATTGCTAACGGCGCCGTTGCCGCGGGCTACGAGGTGACGCTGTTCTTCACTTTCTGGGGAATCAACATCTTGCGGAAATCCGGCCCGGTTGTGGCAAAGAAAAACCTCATTGAAAAAATGTTCGGAATCATGATGCCCAAAGGCACCAGCAAACTTGCGCTCTCCAAAATGAACATGGGGGGCATGGGGTTGGCGATGATTAAAGGCATCATGAAACACAAAAACGTGATGACGCTCGAAGAGCTGATTGCTCAGGCGCAACTTGGCGGTGTGAAACTGGTCGTTTGCACCATGAGCATGGACTTGATGGGCATCAAGAGCGAAGAGCTCATCGACGGCGTCGACGAGGGTGGCGTTGCCATGTATGTCGACCGCCTGACGCAGAGCAACGCCAACCTTTTCATCTCCTGATCACGGGGGTTCCAAACCTTAGAAGATTTTTTTCAAGGTTTGGAAAAATCGGTTCTTCTCGGATTTGTGTCGTTGAGAGTTCGATCCTTGGCCAAAAACGCCCTGTATAGAAGATGTTTTACAAAATCATGGACAGCAAAATCATTGAGACTGCGTTTATTAGGAAGAGGGTCTTAGCTGTTGGGTGCGTATAATTGGGTGTCTTTTTTTT